>DASTVZ010000135.1:0-36543 GCA_035758845.1 Vicinamibacterales bacterium | reverse complement strand
ATCTCTTCAGCCGAGTCATGAAAGAGCACCACCTTCAGCGCGTCGCCCGGATACTGGAGCCGGATGAGATTGGCCAGCGCCAGCGCCACACGCTTGGCCGGCGTGAAGCGATCCTCGCCATAGAGGATCATGCTGTGGCTGCAGTCGAGCATCAGCACCGTCGCGCACGAGCTTTGATACTCGCCTTGCGCCACCATCAGATCTTCATAATCGACATCGATGCGCAGCGGTCCGCCTGCGGCGCCTGATTCGGCCCGCGCCGCGTTGTTGCGCATCACCGCATTCAGGATCGTCGCGCTGGCGTCGAGATTCATGGTGTCGCCGAACTCGTACGGCTTCGGTGCGCCGCTGGCCTCGACACCGGTCGCCATCTCCCGCGTGTCGTGACGGCCGATGCTGCTCTTGCCAATCGAGCCGAGCAGATCGCGGAGCGCGCGGTATCCGAGAAAATCGAGGCTCTTGTCGGTGATCTCGAACTTGAACTGCTGTTCCTGACGACCGCGGCCGCCGACCCCGCGTTCGCGCCGCTCACGCTCGGCCTCGAGGTCTGGTGAGGTCGAGACGTAACCCTGGTGCTGGAGTTTCTCGATGATTCGTTGAATCAGCTCGTCGAGCCGCTCCTCGGCGTCTTCGCTCGTCTGCCAGTCCTTTCCGAGCAGCCGCTCGAGGGTTTCGTCCGACAGCAGCCCGCCATTCAGCAGCGCCTCCATGATCGCGTCGTGCAGCGACTGCATCGAGAGGCCGTCTTCGCCCGGCATCGAATAGCCATCATCGAAACCGCTCGACAACAGGAGATCGGAGAGGCGAGACAGTAGCTCCTCGAGATCGATCCCGTCGAGATCCTCGCCGGTGAATTTGGAGTACCGATATTTCATGACAAACTTCTGTAACAGGAGAAACTAGAGCAACGGCAGTCTGTTTCTATCTTTCATAATCAACCTCTCGTTTCTCCCGTTGCTCCTGTTTGAGCGGCCTTCAGTTGTAGTACTTCTTCTTCTGTCCCGGCATCTGAAAATCCTCGATCGATTCGGTGGCGGCGGGCCGGGCGGGCCGTCGCGGTTGTTCGGTTGCCTGGTACTGGAACTCATCCGATCGGGTGATCTTCTTCTGCGCGTACAGGCCCTCGAGTACGAAATCCACTGCGGCAGCCTGCATTGGGGGCTCCGCATTCGGACCAACGCCGGCGTAGCGGATGAGATCCTTCAGTCCCTGGACCTCGGCGGCGCGCGCCAGCAGCGAGCGGGCATCGAGCGTGTCGTCGATCTGCAGCGTGCCGCCGAGATCGAACCAGTCCGTCACCTGGCGCAGGTCCGCGGATCCGAAGTAGCCGCCGAACACGTTGCTGACCGCGTTACGGATCACATCGCGTGCGACGTTATCCGCGCCGCGCAGTTCCCCCTCGTATTCCAGTTCGAATTTACCGGTGATTGCCGGCAGTGCCGCGTAGATATCGGTAATGCGTGGGACGACGACCGGTTCATCGCCAAGTAACGCGCGCCGTTCCGCGTTGGAGACGACGTTCTCGAGCAGTGCGATCGGCAGCCGCTGGCTGACGCCTGAGCGCTTGTCGATCTTCGAGTCCTGACGGGCTTGAAACGCGACTTCCTCGACCACCTCGCGAACGAAATCAGGGATGTCGACGCCGGCGCCTTTGCCCCGGTCGAGCCACGCTTCCTGCGCGGTGATCGCCATGGCATGGTGCCGCGTCGCCGGATAGTGCGTGCGGATTTCGGAACCGATGCGGTCTTTCAGGGGCGTGATGATCTTGCCGCGTGCCGTGTAGTCTTCCGGGTTGGCACTGAAGACGAGCAGGACGTCGAGCCGGAGTCGCACGGGATATCCTTTGATCTGAACGTCCCCTTCCTGAAGGATGTTGAAGAGTCCGACCTGGATCTTGCCGGCGAGGTCGGGCAGTTCGTTGATCGCGAAGATTCCCCGATGCGCCCGAGGCAGCAGTCCATAGTGCATCGTCAGCTCATCGGACAACTGCAGTGACGCCCGCGCCGCCTTGATCGGATCGAGATCGCCAATCATGTCGGCAATCGTCACGTCGGGGGTCGCCAGCTTTTCTACAAATCGCGCGTCGCGCGGCAGCCACGCGACCGGCAACGCCTCACCTTCGGAGGCAATGCGGGCGCGGCACGCCGAGCAGAGCGGCGCCAGCGGATCGTCGTGAATTTCGCAGCCAGGCACCACCGGAATCGACGGGTCGAGCAGGTCGGTCAAGGCGCGCAGGATGCGGCTCTTGGCCTGCCCGCGAAGGCCGAGCAGGATGAAGTTATGACGCGAGAGCACCGCATTGACGATCTGCGGCACCACGGTCTCGTCGTAGCCGATGATGCCGGGAAACATCGTCTGCCCGCTTCGCAGACGGGCGATCAGGTTCTCGCGGATTTCGTCTCGCACGGAGCGGCGCGGCACGCGGCCGGCCGACACCGAGGCGCGCAACGCGCCCAGGGTTGAAGGGAGTTCCGAGGCCATAGGGCATCTTACGCTGAATTAGTGAATTGGAGAATTTGTCAATTGGCGAATCGTTTTCGGATCTGCGAACTGGCACCGTTGTCAATTCACCAATTCACCAATTCACCAATTCCACTAAGATTGTCCCCTTGCGTCCTCTTGTCTACGCGCATCGAGGTGGCGCCGCGCTTCGGCCCGAGAATACGATCGCGGCGTTCGATTACGGGCTCTCCCTCGGTGCCGATGGTCTCGAGTTCGACGTGCGGCTCTCGCGCGACGGCATCGTTGTCGTTCATCACGACGACACCCTGGAACGGACGACGAATGCGAGGGGACCGGTGTCGTCGTTGACGGCGGACGAGCTCGCGCGCGTCGATGCGGCCCACTGGTTCACGCCGGCAGAGACCGGGCGCCGACGAGACGCGCCGCGTTCATTTCCCTATCGCGGCCAGGGTCATAGCGTGCCACGGCTGCGCCAGGTGCTCGCGCGCTATCCAGGCGTGCCGCTGATCATCGAGCTGAAGGTCAACGATCCCGAACTGGCGCGGCTGGCGCTCGAGGATGTGCGCGCGGAGAAAGCAACAGACCGCGTCGCGTTCGGCTCGTTTGGATGGCGGGTCCTGCGGGCCACCCGTCGACTCGATCCGCAGGTGGCGACCGGCGCGTCGCGCGAAGAGGTGCGCCTCGCACTCTACCGATCGTGGGTGCGGTGGCCGCTCGGCAAGGAGGCGTATCGCGAGTTCCAGGTGCCGGAACGCTCGGGACCGACGCGAATCGTCTCGCGGCACTTCATCGCACATGCCCATCGCGCCGGACTGGTGGTCAAAGTCTGGACGGTGAATGAGCCGGCGGACATGCGGCGGCTCCTCGAATGGGGCGTCGACGCGTTGATCAGCGATCGGCCCGATCTGGCGGTCGCCGAGGTACGGGCGTTTGCGCAACACTGAGAACCAAAACCGAGACCCTTTCTGCCATACATAGTAATATTAATATATAATAGTGGACGTGCCAGGCGGCCCTCTGCAAATCCCCGTCCCCCGCATGGTGACGTGCCTGCGTCGCTACACCTGGCAGACGGCGGCGTCTGACGCGCTCGCCGGGGTGACCGTCGGATTCGTCGCGCTGCCGCTGGCGATGGCCTTTGCCATCGCCTCAGGTCTCAGTCCTCAATCCGGTCTCTACTGCGCGGTCGTCGCGGGCGGACTGATTTCGCTCTTCGGCGGCTCCCGGGTGCAAATCGGCGGTCCAACCGGCGCCTCCGTCGTCATCGTCGCTGGCATTGTCACGCGCTACGGTGTCGACGGCCTGTTCATGTGCACCATGCTCGCCGGCGGCATCCTCATCGCACTTGGCGTCACCGGCATGGGTTCGGCGATCAGGTTCATTCCGCGGCCGGTCGTGGTCGGCTTCACGAATGGGATCGCCGTGCTCATCGCGAGCACGCAGATCCGCGACTTCTTTGGTTTGCAGATGGCATCAGGGCCGAGCGAGTTCCTGCCGAGGATGCGCGCGCTGGTGCAGGCCGCCGACACGTGGTCGCCTGCAGCGACCGCGCTGTCGGGGGCCGCGCTTGTCTGCATCATCGTCGCCGCGAGGATTTCACGGCGGATTCCCGGCTCCATCATCGTGCTCGTTGCCGCCACCCTGGCGGTGGTGGCGTTTGGTCTGAACGTCGAGACGATCGGAACCCGTTTCGGTGGTGTTCCCGGCGGTCTGCCGGCGTTCCGAATGCCGCATTTTCATCTCGCCACGCTCGGCGCGCTGGTGATGCCGGCGGTGACGGTCGCGATGCTTGGAGCGATCGAGTCACTGATGTCGGCGACGGTTGCCGATCGACTCAGCGGCGATCGCCACGACCCGAACGTCGAACTGGTGGCACAAGGGATCGCGAACATCGCCTCGCCATTGGTCGGAGGGCTGCCCGCAACCGGCGCGATCGCGCGGACCGCGACCAACGTCCGCTCCGGCGCGCGCACGCCGGTCGCCGGCGTCATTCACGCGATTACGCTGCTCCTGATTCTGCTGTTCGCCGCGCCGCTGGCGCGATACATCCCGCTCGCAGTGCTGTCCGCAATTCTCCTGTTCGTCGCCTACAACATGGGCGAATGGCGCGAGATTCCCGAACTGCTCCGGCTCACCAAGACCGACGTCACCGTGTGGATGGTTACCTTCGCGCTGACCGTGTTCACCGATCTGACGATCTCCGTCAGCGTCGGAATGGCGCTTGCCGCGTTGCTCTTCATTCGACGGGTGGTCGATACGACAACCGTTTCGCCGGTGACCGACGAGTACGTTCGCGAGGGCCACGTTCACAGTCTGCAAACCAAATCAATTCCCCGTTACGTGAAGATTTTCCGGATTCATGGACCGTTTCTCTTCGGCACAACGGATAAACTCCACGTCGTCTACGATCACCTGAACAGCCTGCCCGAGGTCGTCGTCCTGCGGCTCCGCAACATGACGGCGCTCGACGCCACCGGATTGCGGGCGATCGAAGAGCTTGCCGTCGCGATGCAACAGTCCGGACGATGTCTGATTCTGTGCGGGGCGCGTCATCAGCCCGCCCGGCTGATTGCCCGCGCTGATTTCCACCGCCATGTGGGGGACGCAAACATCTGTGCCAACGTGCATGACGCGCTCGAGCGGGCCGCCGTGGTTCACAGTGAGCGGCAGTCCAAGACGGTGTCTGCACGGGAAGCGAGCGCGTAGCGACATGGCCGCCTTGCTTGCGTCGCCAGAACTTCAGGGATTGAAGGCCCAGTTCTTCAAGGCACTCGCACATCCGGTCCGGATCCGCATTCTCGAGATCCTGGTCACCGGGGAAGTGCGCGTACAGGACTTGCAACGAGTGCTCGCGCTGGATCAACCCATCGTGTCGCAGCAGCTTGCCCGTCTTCGATCGACCGGCATCGTCGTCAGCCGAAAAGAGGGCACGACCACGTTTTATGGTGTCGCGGATCCGGAAATTGCGGATCTCTTGAGAGTTGCGAAGCGTATTTTGAACCGACGTCTTGTCGGCGTGCAGTCGTTGCTTCGAGAGCTGGCAGACGAACAGGGGGGACGGCCGAGGACGGCACGTTCGCGCGGATAGTCACCGCCCGGAGAGCGCTCATGCGTATCCGAAGCACAAGTCGATTTGCGTGCGCGATCGCCGTGGCCGCACTCTCGGAGGCGTGTGGCGGCTCCGGCAGTTCGACCTCGCCAACGCAATCTGCTCTTCCGGTCACCTCCGAAAGCGTCAGCTTCCGATATCACGCGTCAGCCGGGGACACTATCGACACGAACTGGCAGGAACTCTACCACGCGTGGGCGACTGCCAACCTCGGTGTCCAGGTTCCGCAAAAGATCGACTACTACAAGTATCGAAGCCGCCAGGACATGGGGGATCACACGGGCCGATACAACACGAACGGATTTGCCGATCCCGCGAAGTTCGAGATTCACACCTTGTGGCCGACTGACAATCACGAAGTCGTGCACATTTATACGGCGCTCATCGGGCGTCCATCCGACTTTTTCAATGAGGGGATCGCCGTCGCGTTCCAGACCAACCCGGCGACAGGCGACTTTGAGTCAATGTTCAACGGTCAACCTGTGCACCAGGCGTGCCGGCAGTACCTCCAGCTTGGCACGCTCGAGCTGCCATTGGATCGAGTAGTCACGACGAGCGACTTTCGAGCGATCTCCGATCAGGTGCTGAGCTATCGGGAGTCGGGCTCGTTCATGCGGTTCGTGCTCGACACCTATGGCACCGACCGAGTCCGCGAGTTCTTTCGCATCAGCGGTCGCGACGACAGCCTGAGCACCATCAAACAGCGGTTCGGGGCTGCGATCGGCGTTTCGCTAGACTCCGCCGCGGATGCGTGGACCACGATGCTGAAGCGGCAGTGACTGCCGGAAATCCGGCAGGTGAGCGCGCCGCGTGTTCAGGAGCGCAATCTCGACTGCTTTCTCTGCCCTGATCCCGACCAGAATCGGCGGCATACCTTCGGGATCACTCCATTCCTGGCTGTTGTCTCGCTCGCGAATGCCGTGGCTCGGACATTGCTCGGTCACAGTCAGGTAATCCGTCCCCATGGAGTTGACGCCTCTTCGGGCGAGAGGAGCTGGCCGTGCCGAATATCGACGCTCGCGATCCATCCGGTCCTCAGACTCCGGTCCGGACGTTGCGGCCCGTCTACGTCGATCGACTGCCGCCCTGCAACAACGCCTGTCCCGCTGGAGAGAACGTGCAAGCCTGGCTTGCCGAGGCGCAGGCCGGTCATTATCGGGCCGCGTGGGAAATCATTGTCGGCGACAATCCGATGCCGGCGGTGCATGGCCGCGTGTGTTATCACCCGTGTGAAGACTCGTGCAACCGCACGGATGTCGACGAAGCGGTAAGCATTCATGCGGTAGAGCGATTCCTCGGCGATGAGGCGCTCGCCAACGGCTGGACGATCCAGCCGCGGGTCACGGGAACCGGAAAGCGAGTGCTCATCGTCGGCGCCGGTCCGAGCGGGTTATCGACAGCCTGGCACCTGGCACTGCTCGGCCATCACATCGTGATCTACGAAGCGGGTCCGATGGCGGGTGGCATGATGCACTTTGGCATTCCAAAGTACCGCCTGCCGCGCGAAGTGCTCGACGCAGAAATCAAGCGTATTGAGAGCCTCGGCGTCGAGATTGTCCTGAATCACAAAGTTGAAGATCTGCTGGCGGAGAAGGCGGCAGGCCGCTTCGACGCGGTGTTCCTTGCTGTCGGCGCGCATCTCAGCCGCCGCCAGGAGATACCGGCACGGGATGCGGGGAAGATCTACGACGCTCTACAGTTTCTGAAGAATGTCGAAACCGGTGAACAGGCACCGAAGATCGGTCGTCGTGTGGCGATTTATGGCGGAGGCAACACGGCGATGGATGCGGCGCGCACAGCGCGGCGCCTGGGCGCCGAGCCGCTGATTATTTATCGACGCACCCGCGAGCAGATGCCCGCCCACTCATTCGAGGCTGACGAGGCGATCGAAGAAGGAATAAAGATTCACTGGCTTCGAACGATCAAGCAGATTGACGGCACGACGTTCACTGTCGAAGTGATGAAGCTCGACGACCAGCGATTTCCTCGACCCACTGGTGAACTGGAAACGCTCGAAGCGGACTCGTTGATTCTCGCTCTCGGCCAGGACACCGACACTGCATTTCTCAACAAGGTGCCTGGCATCGCATTCCGAAAGGACGGCACCGTCGTCGTCGGGCCGGACATGCAGACCGGATGCGAGGGTGTATTTGCCGGCGGTGATATGGTGCCGTTCGACCGAACCGTCACGACCGCGATCGGCCATGGGAAGAAGGCGGCGCGCGCGATCGACGCGTGGCTCCGGAACACCCGCTACCGCAAACCGCCGAAGCACCATCTTGCGACATTCGATCAACTACATCTCTGGTATCACGCCGAGGCCAAACGGCGCGGACAAAGCACGATTGACATCGAGCGCCGCTGCGCAACGTTTGATGAAGTCATCGGTGGGCTTGACGCCGATGGAGCGCGCTATGAGGCACAGCGCTGCCTCTCGTGTGGCAACTGCTTTGAGTGTGATGGGTGCTACTCCGCGTGTCCCGAGCAGGCAGTGATCAAGCTGGGTCTTGGGCTGCGATATCGGTACGACCTGACCCGATGTACCGGGTGCGCGATCTGTTACGACCAGTGCCCGTGCGGTGCGATTGAAATGGTGGCCGAGAACTGACGCTGAGGTTGCTGGCTTCTGGCTGCTGGCTTCTGGGGTTTTATGGCTCGCAAGATGAAAACGCTCGACGGGAATGAGGCGGCGGCTTCGATCGCCTACCGCGTCAACGAAATCTGCGCCATCTATCCAATCACGCCATCGTCGACGATGGGAGAGCTGGCCGATCAGTGGGCGTCGGAAGGACGCAAGAACATCTGGGGCACGGTTCCACACGTTATCGAAATGCAGAGCGAGGGTGGCGCTGCGGGTGCGGTGCATGGAGCGCTGCAGACCGGGGCCCTGACGACGACATTCACCGCGTCACAGGGACTCCTCCTGATGATCCCCAACATGTTCAAGATTGCCGGCGAGTTGACCCCGGCAGTCTTCCACGTGGCAGCTCGATCGCTTGCGGCTCAGGCGCTCTCGATCTTTGGCGACCACTCGGACGTGATGGCCGCACGGATGACCGGCTGGGCGATGTTGTGCTCGAGTTCCGTGCAGGAGGCGCACGATCTCGCGCTCATCGCCCAGAACGCCACGCTCGCCTCTCGAATTCCCTTCATTCATTTCTTCGACGGGTTCCGCACGTCGCACGAGGTCAGCAAGATTGAGGTCCTCGATGACGCCGATGTGCGCGCGATGATTGACGACAATCTCGTCCGTGCCCATCGCGGCCGCGCGCTGAATCCCGATCATCCCGTCATTCGCGGTGTGGCTCAGAACCCCGACGTCTACTTCCAGGCGCGCGAGACCGTCAATCCCTACTATGCGGCGCTTGCCGAACACGTTCGAAGCGCGATGGATCGGTTCGCCGGACTAACGGGCCGCCAGTACAAGCTGTTCGAGTACTTCGGATCGGCCGAGGCGGAGCGCGTGGTTGTGATGATGGGATCGGGCGCCGAGACGGCGCGCGAAACGATCGAACGGCTCAATCAGCGCGGTGCGAATGCCGGGTTGGTGCAGGTGCATCTGTTTCGGCCCTTTTCAGCAGCCGACCTACTCGCGAGCATCCCACTGAGCGTGAAATCGATTGCCGTCCTCGACCGGACGAAGGAGCCGGGAGCAGCGGGGGAGCCGCTGTATCAGGATGTGATGACCGCTTTTGGCGAAGCCGTTGCCGGCGGCGCCCGTTCGTCGATGCCGCGCATCATTGGCGGACGATATGGACTCTCGTCCAAGGAATTCACGCCCGCGATGGTGAAAGCGGTCATCGACAATCTGTCCTCGAATACGCCAAAGAACCATTTCACAGTCGGCATCAACGACGATGTCTCGCACGCGAGCCTCGAGTACGACCGCACGTTTGTAACCGAAGGAGAAGATGTCGTCGGCTGTGTGTTCTATGGTCTCGGAGCGGACGGCACGGTCGGCGCCAACAAGAACTCGATCAAGATCATCGGCGAAGGAACGTCCGGCTACGCACAGGGGTTCTTCGTCTACGATTCGAAAAAGTCAGGATCGAGAACGACCTCGCATCTGCGGTTCGGGCCGCGGCCTATCCGCTCCACCTATCTCGTGCAGCGAGCTCGGTTCATTGCCTGTCACCAGTTTCAGTTCGTGCATCAGCTCGACATGTTGCGCGAGGCGGTCGAAGGCGCCGTCTTCCTGCTGAACAGTCCTTTCAGTGCGGAACGAGTGTGGGATGAACTGCCGGCGTCACTGCAGGAGCAATTGATCCGCAAGCGTATTCGGTTTTACGTCATCGATGCTGCTGCGGTCGCTGAGTCTGCCGGCATGGCGGGACGCATCAATACGATCATGCAGACCTGCTTCTTCGCGATCTCGGGCGTCCTGCCGCGCGACGAGGCGATTGAACAAATCAAGACATCGATTCAAGCCACTTACGGACGCAAGGGCGCCGAGCTCGTCGAACAGAACTGTGCCGCTGTTGATCGAACGCTCGAGCACCTCCGTGAAGTGACAGTACCTGCGAATGTCACCAGCACACGCGAGCGTGGGCCGGTGGTGCCAGCAGAAGCGCCGGCATTCGTGCAACAGGTCACCGCGATGATGATGGCCGGCCGCGGCGACGAACTTCCGGTCAGCGCACTGCCAGCCGACGGCACTTACCCGTCGGCCACCTCGCGTTGGGAGAAGCGGAACATTTCAGACACGGTGCCCGACTGGGAGCCAGCGATCTGCATCCAGTGCGGCAACTGCGCGATGGTCTGTCCGCATTCGGCGATCCGGGTCCGCTACTACGACCAATCCGCGCTCGCTCTCGCGCCACCTGGATTCCGATCGGCGCCGCTTGCTGGAAGAGGGTTTCCGAATCTGCGCTTCACGTTGCAGATTGCAGTCGAAGACTGCACGGGGTGCGAGTTATGCGTCGAGACCTGTCCGGCCAGGAGCCTCGAGTCGGCCGGGACGCGAGCGATCAATATGACCGCCAAGGCGCCGCTCCTTGCCCGCGAGCGTATGAACTTTGCGTTCTTCGAAACGCTGCCAGACAACGTTCACGGACGCATGGACGCTGCGCTGGTCAGAGGCGTTCAGTATCTGACGCCGATGTTCGAGTATTCGGGCGCATGCGCCGGCTGCGGCGAAACGCCGTACCTGCGGCTGCTCACGCAATTATTCGGCGATCGACTGCTCGTCGCGAACGCAACGGGGTGTTCGTCAATTTACGGCGGCAACCTGCCGACGACACCGTGGTCGATCAACAAAGAAGGACGCGGGCCGGCGTGGGCGAACTCGTTGTTCGAGGATAACGCCGAGTTCGGTCTAGGGTATCGTCTGTCCCTCGATAAGCACCGCGAAGAGGCGCTTGAACTGCTTGAGGCGCTGGGACCGCAGCTCGGGGCCGATCGCGTGAGCGAGATCCGCGACGCGCGTCAGCTGACGCCGGAGGACGTCGAAGAACAGCGGCGCCGCGTCGCCGCCCTTGCCGTGGACCTCGGCGCGATCGATCGCGCTGCCGCACGCGCGCTCGGCGGACTGCTCGAACATCTGGTTCGCCGCAGTGTCTGGATTGTCGGAGGCGACGGCTGGGCCTACGACATTGGGTACGGAGGACTCGATCACGTCCTGGCATCAGGCCGGAACGTGAACATCCTCGTCCTCGATACCGAGGTCTACTCGAATACCGGAGGACAGGCCTCGAAGGCGACCCCACGGGGCGCCGTGGCGAAATTCGCGGCCGGCGGCAAGCGCGGACGAAAGAAAGATCTCGGCCTGATGGCGGTCGCGTACGGCAACGTCTACGTCGCGCAAATCGCCATGGGCGCTTCGCCCCAGCAGACGCTCGACGCGTTTCTCGAGGCCGAAGCGCACGACGGACCATCTTTGATCATCGCCTACAGCCACTGCATCGCGCACGGCATCAACATGCGATACGGGCTGCGGCAGCAAAAGCTCGCGACGGATTGCGGCCACTGGCCGTTGTATCGATTCAAGCCGGCGACCAACGGTCACGCGGAGCAGTTCGTGCTCGATTCCCAGCCACCGTCGATTCCCGTCAAGGCCTACGCCTACAACGAAATCCGCTACAAGATGCTGACCTACATGAACCCGGATGAAGCGGCACGGCTGCTGGAGGCCGCGCAGCACGACGTGAACCAACGATGGAGTCTGTATACCAGCATGGCTGAACGGTGGCCCGTCCGCGGCGGCATTCCAGAGCGCCCTCGTGTCGGCAGAAAAGAACCGATGGAGGTCTCATGAACCTCGTCACGCGCTACATGGGACTGACGCTCAACGGTCCGCTGGTGGCATCGGCGTCACCGCTCTCGCAGCATCTGGACACGATCCGAGAGCTCGAGGATCGTGGAGCCTCTGCGGTTGTCTTGTTCTCGCTCTTCGAGGAGCAGATTCGACATGACGCAGGTGCCCTGGACTACTTCATGAGCGTCGGCACCGACAGCTTCGGCGAAGCGCTGTCGTACTTTCCGGTCGTCGACGGATGCGAGGTCGGTCCGTCGCAGTATCTCGAGCTGATTCGAAAGGCGTCGGCGGCCGTCGATATCCCGATTATCGCCAGCCTGAATGGCACCACGGATCGGGGCTGGATCGACTTCGCAACGCTGATGGAGGAGGCCGGCGCGAAGGCGATTGAGCTGAACATCTATTACATCCCCACGGCAATGCACCGCACGGGCGCGCAGATCGAGGAGCAATACCTCGACGTGGTGGCGCGGGTGAAATCCGCCGTGTCGGTTCCAGTGGCCGTCAAAGTGGGGCCATACTTCAGCGCGTTTGCGCACATGGCCGGCCGGCTCGATCGTGCCGGTGCCAACGCGCTGGTTTTGTTCAATCGCTTCTATCAGCCCGACTTCGACATCGAAACTCGAACGGTGACTCCGAACTTGTCGCTGAGCACGCCCGATGAGATCCGCCTGCCGTTGCTCTGGATCGCCTTGCTGTATGGACACGTGAGATGTTCCCTGGCGGCAACGACCGGTGTGCAGAGCGCGACCGAGGTGATCAAGTACTTGATGGCAGGTGCTGACGTGGTGATGAGCACGTCGGCGCTGCTGCGGCATGGTCCGTCCTGGCTTACGGGCGTTCTCAAGGATCTGAACGAGTGGATGGAGCGGAAAGGGTACGAGTCGATTGATCAGTTGCGTGGCTCGATGAGCCACAGAGCACTGCCCGACTCAATGGCGTTCGTGCGCGGGAACTACATCAGGATCCTGGAGAGTTATAAAGCACCATCCTGATCTCACCGCGCGCCTGGCACGGCTCGCCTTGCACGCACGGAAAGTCCGGGTCGTAACACACGCACATCAAGCGCACGTAGATCCATCTCCCGTCCCATGGGAGGATCGCGTAACTCAATGAGGTAGTAGCTCCCGCTCTCGCGCATGATCCGATCCGCCACGCCGGTCAGGTCGTTCGTGTTGATGAATGCCATGCCGCCAGTTTCACGGGCGAATCCGCTCTCGCCACCGGTCGTTCTGGTGCCACCGACGCCTGCCGGATCGATCACATAGAGCGCGATGTTCGCGGAGGCCATCGCCCGCATCGCGTTGACCCACTCCGGACGGAGATCACGGCCCACAGTGGGCGGCGGGATCGGCGTGTCGAAGAGGCCCGCTGCACCGAGCGCCACGATTGCTTTTCTTCCACCCGTTGTTTGCCCGATCAAACGGGACACCGCCGTGACCGTATTCAACACATGTGCGCCCATCGTGTCGAGCCGATCCACGCTCCACGCGTGAGGCGCGTACGCGTCGATACGTTGGAGAAGCCGGGCGCGATCGGCGTTCGGCTCCAGTACCGCACCGCTGAGTGTCGCGACCGCAATGC
The DNA here is from genome assembly GCA_035758845.1 of Vicinamibacterales bacterium. Lineage (GTDB taxonomy): Bacteria > Acidobacteriota > Vicinamibacteria > Vicinamibacterales > 2-12-FULL-66-21 > JALZOC01. The sequence goes on along the minus strand of DASTVZ010000135.1, from coordinate 23,134 downwards.
GATCGTTGGGGACCATTCGATTGACGAACTGTCGCGCCGCGTCACGGGCCCGCGGCATGACGGCCGGGTCCACGTTGATGTCGTCCAGCAGCAGCGCGATCGATCGGTTGCTCGGTACGCCGAGAGTCGGATTGACAAAGGTCACCGACTCGATGGGGATGCGATAGCCAACGAGCCACACTTCTAACTCGGATGGCTTGACGTCCAGGACCGGCATCCCTGCCCGATCCACGACAACCGCGTCGATGAGGAGACGTCCAGGCCGCGGCTCGACCGGAGTTTGGGGAGCCTGGAAAGTGTAGACGCACGCCAGTACGATGCACGAAAGTGCCGAGCGGATGCCCATGCAGTAAAGCGTACACCGCAACTCAATCGGTCACTTACCCCGCATCTGAGGTCAATTGTTCGTGATCGCGATCAGTCCGCCCCCCTTCATAGGGGCGTTGATCGCCGGCAGGCCGGCTCGCCACCCGGGTCACGCCACCTTTGGCTGGTCTGCCCGCTCGACGATTGCATCCAGCAGAACCGGCGCCTTGAGCGAATTCGCTATCAGGCAGCGGCGTTCGGCCTTCTCGAGAAGGCTCTGTGCCTTGTCCTGACTCGTCCCGGTCGGCACACCAAGGCGCGCTCGAATATGGAAGCTGGTGAACTGCGGGACGCGATCCTGCCGGTCAAGCGTTCCACTGACCTCGCAGCGCAAGTAATCCCAGGACAAATCGGCGACACGGGCGATCTCTTGAAAGGTGATCGCGAAGCAATCGCCGACGGCTGCCACGAGCAGCGTTTCCGGGGACCAGCGATCGCCTGGACCGCCAAATTCTGAGGGCGGTGCGGATTGCAACATGGGTAGATGGTCCGCGCTCAGGTCCACATCCTGCTGCGGTGAACTGACTACAGTCACCACATATTCATGGGGGAAGGCTTTCATAATGATTCTCCTTCTGCCTGGAGCAAGAAGCACGCAATGCGAGTGCCACGTGGTCCCTATTGCATCAGCGTCAGCACCGAACACGTGGCGCGTCTGACGACTTGATTGGTCGTCGATCCGAAGATCGTTTGATTGGTCGTCGATCCGAAGATCGTGATCCTGCAGCGCCGTGAGCGCGTCGAAATACGCCATGCTGGTTTCGGGTGGCACCGATCATCGCAACGACGATCCAGAGCGCGGCCGCGAAGGCAAACGAGAACACCAGCAGGTGCATCCCTGAGATGCCCAGCGGATTGAGCGTCAGCAATCCGAACGTGATGCTTACATGCATGAGCATGCCCATGAAGATGCTCGCCGTCGCGTCATAGACCCACACCATCACGATTCTGAACGCCGTCAGGTATCCGATGAAGACTCCGACGATGATGCTGGTCATGTGAATCGACATCGGCAGGTCACCCGCTGCTGCACGGGCTGCCCAGATATTCGGGAACAGGTGCCAGGCACTCCAGAAAATGCCGACGATCAATCCAGTTGCGATCGTCCCGCGACTTCGCCGCAGGGTCGGAATCGCAAAGCCGGTCCACCCCAGTTCCTCGAAGATGCCGGCTGAGACTCCGACGGCGAGACTGGTCAGCAGAAGCGACATTTTCTGATCCGCGGTGAAGATGCCCGGCAGAAACGCCGGTGAAGCGGCCGAGAGTGCCAGCAGCGCGCCGCCGATAGCCACAGGCGCGATCAGCACCGTCGCGTACCATCGTGCGCCGACTCGCCATGCGAGCAGGCGCGATGCAAACGTGCGCAGACCCGTGCGCCCGTACAGGATCGCGGTCATCAAGATGCCGGTCACGCTGGGGCCAGCGAGCATCGCGATCAACGCGTACGCAAACCGAGGGTCGCTCGCCGGCGTGGTTCCCCGCATGCCACCCGATCCGCCAATCGCGAGGAGAGCGCCGCCCCATGAGATTACGAACGTAAGGGCGAAGTACATGGCAACTGGATGCCTCGCGATGAACGCTTTGCCCGCAGTCATGACGCGTTCCCTTTCTGGACCTCTGATGCGGACGAGACCTGAGACTCCAAGACGCATGAACCTTGCCCGGTTCCATATGCGTCATCAGGCAGCACGGTCACACTCACAAGCCGACATCCTGTCGGTGTAGCGGGAAATATCCTCGGATTGGTGCCGATTGGTGCCGAATTTTCGCCACATGAAACCGGCGCTGAGCGAGCTGATGATCAGCGGCTCATGTTCTGCGACGTCGCCGCCGCGCGCCGATAAAGGACGTATTTGAAGCGGCCGCGCAGCCACGCCTCTCCCTTGACGTCGTCGTGGCGGCTTTCGATGATCTCGTCGACGACGTGCGCGTAGTCTCCGCCCAGACGCGCGATCTCCTGCTCGAGCCGAACGTGCGTCTGACGCATAAGGTCCTCGTAGCAGGCGCGCCATAGATCGTCGCGATGGGCAATCGTGCCGGGCACTCGAGAGCTTGCCGCTTCGAGCACGTGCTCACTAATCGGATCGGCGCCGAGCGGCGGCAGCTCGCGGTGCCAATAGACGACCCTTGTGCTGTCCATTCCGAGCGGTGCCGTTTGGTTTGCCATCTACTCTCCAGGTGCGGCATCAGCCAGATGCGCTAGCGACCGGCGATCATGCGCAAGAGGAGCAATCCCCGTGCCCGTCAGATTTCGGTGTCTTGCCTGCTTAACGCCTGTCGAGGGTCGATGTTTCTTATCTTCCCGCCTGCGTGATGGTGACGGCCTTATCGCGCACGACGATCGTGCCCGTGCGCGGCGCCGTGTCGCCGTTCGGTGCGACCGAGAATGCGACCGGGTTGTCGCCCGATCGCGGCATGCTGAGCGTGATGGTGATCCATGGCACCTGGGACTCGGCAGTCCAGACGCAGCGATCCTGTGTCGCTCCTCCGCATTCCGTTGGATCGCTCTGCTGAATCACACTGAACGTTCCCGTACCACCAGCGGCAGTAAAGCTGAATGCTGACTGGCTCACGGCGTAACGGCAACCGGCCTGGGCAATGCGAAGGTTCTGACCGGCCGTCGGTGTCGGCCACCGGACCATGACAATCCCTTCACGCGGCGCATCGTAGTTATCGGAGTAACTGATCGAGATCGTCGCCGACCCGCTCCCAGATGTGCCGCTCGGAACATTCAGCCACGGAACATTGGCTGTGGCGGTCCACGGACAACTATCTTCCGTAACGAGAGAGGCGGTGACAGTTCCACCCGCCATGCAACTGTGGAGCGCCACCGGTCCAACGGAGTACTGACAACCACCCACGTCGCCAGCTTGCTTAACTGTAAAGCGGCGATCGGCGACGGTGATGATCCCAGTCCGATCGGGGATCTGCGTCGAGCGAGGCACGGTAAACGAAACGGTGCTCGCCCCTGAGCCTTGGGCGCCACCGGTGACTGTCAGCCACGACACATCGCTGGCTGCTGTCCATGTGCACTCGGCTGGTGCGTTGACCGCAAAAATTCCCGAGCCGCCGTCCTTATTGAACTCAGCGCTGCTTGGCGAAATCTCGTAACTGCACACGGCAGCCGGACGCCCCTGCTGAGTGATGGAGTGAGTCTGTCCAGCGACTGCCAGGCTGCCAGTTCGCGGTGTCGTTGACGTATTTGCTCCGATCGAATACATGACCGCGCCGGGTCCACTGCCGCTGGCGCCGGCGTTGATCCCGATCCACGCGGCACTGGGAGCCGCCGTCCACGCGCAACCGGCCGCAACGGTCACCGTCACCGTGCCATTCCCGCCGCCGCTTTCGATTGTTGCGTTCGCTGGCGAGATCGCGAACGAACAGACTGGCGCCGGCTCAGTTGGTGAGGCCTTCTCGCAGCTGATGAGTGTGGCCGATGCCAACCCGGCAAGCGAGGCGCACACGAGGAGTCTTGCATTCATCGCACACCCGCGAGGTTTGCGAGGCCATGCATTCGTCTCGCGATGATCGGGCGCTCTTGGGCGGGCTGTGTTCGTGATCTCGCCAGCGGCTCTGTCGTCATCTCGACATCGTTTGGAACGAACTTGGGCCGCCATTCATTCGAGCACGCGGCGTGCCAGAAAGCGGACGCGACGATCGGAAAAACTCCACAGACGGTGAGAACATTTCCGCGGGTGCGCTAATTTTCGTCAGAGTGGTCTCTGCTGACCTTGCGCAGTGCGTCATCAAGGGAACGGCCAAGAGTTAGCACGACAAGCGAGAGAACCACCGCCGCGACGGCACCCCGCCAGAGTCCTGTACCGACAGCGACGCCGGTGCCCGACGCGATCCAAATCGACGCCGCCGTCGTCAGGCCATGCACCGCTCGCCCACCTTCGCGATGCAGGATGACGCCGCCGCCGATAAATCCGATTCCCGCCACCAGTCCCTGGATGATGCGGCCCGGCGCCGCGGTGTCTCCACCAGAGTGACCAAGTTGAAGTCCCACAATCGTGACCAGGGCGGCGCCAAGTGAGACGAGCGCGTGAGTGCGCAACCCGGCAGGCTTCAGAGCGATTTCACGATCCACCCCCACCGCGGCGCCGAGCAGCGTCGCCAGGGCGAGCCGTCCGGCCAGCGCCATCGTGTCAGCAGGAATGCTTACAGGATCCATCACACCTCGTACTGCACTGGCGGCAGTCCTGTGTATCGTAACCCGTTCCGCCACATCGACGACGGACTGCTGCCGGAAATCCAGCACTTCACCCAACTGCTTGTCAGGAACATGCGCGCATCTTGTGGCGTCCCCCTTGCACTGTTTCCGTACGTGGACACTTCCTCATTGTCCTCCCCAGGAGTACTCGAACCTCAGTCTGCAATCGCACCGGCCGTGGTGTTTGACCGGGTGACATTCGGCTTCGACGAGCACATCGTCCTTCGCGATGTCAGCTTCACCCTGCCGCGAGGCAGCATGAAGATCCTGCTGGGCGCGAGCGGTTCAGGGAAGTCAGTCTTGCTGAAGCTGATTCTCGGCCTGCTCCGGCCAGACTCGGGCACGATCGTCGTGAATGGGTATCGCCTGAGCGAAATGAGTGAGCGCGAGCTCTTACCGCTCCGCGCCGACATCGGCATGTTGTTTCAGGAGGGCGCTCTCTTCGATTCGCTTACAGTCGCGGAGAACGTCGGCTATCGCTTGTACGAAGAATCCGACATGCCGCTCGATCAGGTGCGGCAGCGGGTCGAACACGTCCTCGAGTTCATCGGACTCAAGGATTTCATCGATCGGTTACCGTCAGAGTTGTCCGGAGGCCAGAAACGGCGCGTGGCGATCGCCCGTGCCATGGCGACCAACCCAAAGCTGCTGTTGTTCGACGATCCGACCTCGGGGCTCGATCCGATCATCGCCACAACCGTGGACGATGAGATCGTCAAGCTGCGCGACCTGCAGCACGTCACATCCATCGTCGTCACGCACCAGATTCGCGACGCCTTTTACGTTGCGCATCATGAAGCGCGCCTGGAGTCAGGCCGTCCGCGTCTTCGTGCCCTGGCTGAAGAGGACGGAGGCAGAGCAAGCTTCATGGTCCTTCAGGATGGACAAATCTGTTTTGAGGGAACTGCGACTGAACTACGCGCGTCGAGCGATCGCTACCTGCGGGAGTTCATGTACATGACGCTGCCGCCATGGTGATTCATCCTTCGCGGGGGACCGATCTTCCGCGGTCGAATCGATCCAAGCCGAGGTGAGAGCCGAGTGACCCGCAGTCGACGAGGGTATCGTCACGTTACTCGGCGCTTGCTGCGGCCGGAGTGGGGCGGCGAATCCGCGCCGCCAACTCCAGCACGTCAGAGACCGTGACGATGCCCACCAGGCGGTCGTTGTCGACGACAGGGACGGCTGTCTGGAGGTGGCCCGGTCGAATCAAGTCAACCACCTCACACACCGTCATCTCGGGTGAGGCGATCGTGATGTTCCGCAGCATGGCGTCGTCGACGCGCGTGGCGCCCTCGGTCTTCCGGTTTCTCAGCACGTCCTGCGTCAGGAGACCGACGATGACGCCGTGATCGACGACGACCAGGTGATGGATCCCCTTCACGCGCAACCGTCGCGCCGCCGTTGTCAACAACGCATGCGGCGAGATCACTTCGACCGGCGCCCTCATGAGATTCTTCAGTCGCATATGCGCCTCCGCTTGAGTTTCCCGCAAGAGTGATGCCTCCGACAATCTGTTGTCGTCGAAGAGCGTCAGCGGCCCGCTGCAGTGAGCGTGGTGGCGACCTGCGGTCTCTCGACCACACCGGCAGGTTTCAGCGCGACCTTCATGACGCCATCACGTTGCGACGAGAAGAGCTCGAGCGCGTCGCCAATGTTGTCGAGACTGAACTGATGCGTCACGAGCGGAGTCAAGTCGACACGCCTGGTCGCAACCATCGACATCAAGCGACGCATACGCTCCTTTCCTCCCGGGCACAGCGTCGTCACGATCTTTTGATCGCCGAGTCCGGCGTAGATGGCATCGTAGGGCGCCGCAATCTTGCCCGAGTACACGCCGAGGCTCGACACCGTGCCGCCGGGCCGAGTTGCACGGAGTGCGTTCTCGAACGTCGTCTGTTGACCGAGTGCCTCGATGGCAACATCAACGCCGCGCCCCTCGGTCAGCTTCTTGATCGCCGCTACCGGGTCCTCTTCGCGATAGTTGATGACGACGTTGGCGCCGAAACGCTTCGCCATCTCGAGGCGGGCGGGAACCGAATCGATCCCAATAATGAGCGCTGCGCCGCGGAGTTTCGCGCCGAGCGTGGCGCAGAGGCCGATCGGACCTTGTGCGAAAACGGCGACGTTGTCGCCAACGCGGACGTTGCCGCTCTCGGCTCCGGAGAGACCGGTCGAAAAGATATCCGGGACGAGCACGACTTGCTCGTCGGAAATGCCGTTGGGAATTGGTGCAAGGTTCGCGCGCGCGTCGGGCACCAGCAGGTACTCTGCCCATGCGCCATCAATGGTGTTGCCGAACCGCCATCCTCCGAGCGGGCCGTGGCACTGCGAGTGCGCCGAATTCAAGCAGTAGAAGCACTGTCCGCAGGGCGTGATTGCGCCGACGATGACGCGTTGTCCAACGAAATATTCCTCTTCGAGTCCTTCGCCCAGGGATTCGATCACGCCGACAGGTTCGTGGCCAAGAATCAAACCTGATTTCACCGGGTATTCACCCTTCACGATGTGAACATCCGTGCCGCAGATTGTGGTTGTGGTGATTCGGATGACTGCCTGACCGGCGCGGGGAGTTGGCTTCGTGCGTTCTTCGATCCGAACGATTCCGGGGCCGCGGAAGACCGCAGCTTTCATGATCTCCATCTCGTTCCTCGTTTCAGAAAAGCGGCGTATTCCCCCAATAGATTCGCAACAAAGATGCCCTCCACGTACGGGTGCAAAACGCCCGTGTCGTCGTGCATTCCACTCGCTGAGCCGCTACGGAGCCGCTCGAGCGCCGGGAATCCGGCAAGCGCCGCGGTCGTTTGGTGCGGGACCGCGCACAGGCGTAGGCTTCTGATTGATGGCTCGCACTATGCTGATTAGCGGAATGTGCCGATGACAGTCTCCGCGTTCGAGTACAGCGCTGATGTGGTGCTCAAGGATGGGTCAACCGTTCATCTGCGGCCCATCCGCGGCGACGACGATGACCGGTTGCTCGAGTTGTTGCAGCGAATGTCCGAGCAGGCGCTCTACTATCGCTTTCTTACCATTCCCAAAGTCGATCGGGAACGAGCGCAACAGCTGGCTCGAGTGGATCTCGATCGTCAGCGCGTGCTCGTCGCCGAATACTCCGATGCGATCGTCGCGACCGCCGGCTACTACGTCGGCACGCACGCTGACCGGGCCGAGGTTGCGTTCGCGGTTGCCGACACGTGGCGTGGTCGGGGGATCGGGACGCGGATGCTCGAGTGCCTGGCCGACATCGGGCGTGGCTCCGGCATCCGCATGTTCGATGCCTACGTGCTCGGCGAGAACCGTCGCATGATGGACGTGTTTCTCGAGTCGGGCTTTGCGGTGACGAGACAGCTCGACAGGGGCGTCTTTCACGTGTCGCTCGATCTCGAATTGTCGCCGGCATTCACCGAGCGCGCGGCGCAACGCTCCGAGCAGGCCGCCGCGGCCTCGATGCGGCCGTTTTTTGAGCCGAAGGTGATTGCCGTGATCGGCGCGAATCGGACACGGGGTCGCATCGGATCTGAAATCCTTCACAACATCATCGCCAGCGGATTCACCGGGCGCGTCGTCCCAGTCCATCCCGAAGCTGAGACGGTCGAAGGACTACCCGCCGTCCGCCGAACGTCCGAGATCGACGGTCCCGTCGATCTTGCGATCATCGCGATCCCCGCCGCGCTCGTCTTGTCCGCCGTCGACGACTGCATCGAGAAAGGTGTCAAGGCTCTCGTCATCATCACCGCCGGGTTCGGTGAAACCGGAGGGACCGGTCGCGAGCGGGAAGTGGAACTCCTCGAAAGAATCCGCGCCGCAGGCATACGGATGATCGGTCCGAACTGTATGGGCATCATCAACACGGATCCGGCGGTACGCGTGAATGCGACATTCTCTCCCGTCTATCCGCCTGCGGGACGCGTCGCATTTTCGACTCAGAGCGGCGCGCTCGGGCTCGCTATCCTCGAATACGTCACGCGACGGAACCTTGGCATGTCGACGTTTGCTTCGATCGGAAACAAGGCCGACGTTTCAAGCAACGATCTCATTCAGTTCTGGGCACACGATGCGCGAACCGACGTCATCCTGCTGTACCTGGAGAGCTTCGGAAATCCGCGCAAGTTTGCCCAGATCGCGCGGCGTGTCGGGCGGCGCAAGCCAATCGTTGCCGTCAAAGCTGGCCGCTCGACGGCCGGCGCCCGCGCGGCGTCGTCACACACCGGCGCCCGCGCCACGAGTGATGCGCTTATCGATACGCTGCTTCGACAATCGGGGGTCATCCGCACCCATACGCTGGAAGAAATGTTCGATGTCGCGGCGCTGCTGGCCAATCAACCGATTCCGCAGTCGAATCGCGTCGCGATTGTGACTAACGCCGGTGGTCCAGGAATCCTGGCAGCCGACGCATGCGAGGCCAATGGTCTCACCGTCACGTCGTTGACATCGGCGACGACCGAGGCACTGCGTGCATTTCTGCCCGCTGCGGCGAGCGTTGCGAATCCGGTCGACATGATCGCGTCAGCAAGCGCCGAGCACTATCGCCGCACGATTGCGCTGGTCCTCGCCGATCCCAATGTCGACAGTCTGCTCACGATTTTCATCCCTCCGATCGTCACGGCCGCAGAGGATGTGGCGCAGGCCATTCAGCAGGCATCCGCTGGTTCGACGAAACCTGTGCTTGCCACATTCATGGGTGTAGAAGCGACGCTTGGGATGGCCGGGATTCCCACGTACACATTTCCTGAAGCGGCGGCGGTCGCGCTCGCGCGAGTCTCAGACTACGCAGAATGGAGACGCCGTCCCGCTGCCGCGGCGCCACATCTTGCGCGGTTTGATCGAGACTCCGTGCGCGCGGCAATTAGCCATGCGATTGGCAGCGGCGGTGGTTGGCTGGATCCGACTCAGGCACAAGCTCTTCTCGAGGCAGCCGGCATCAGCGTCGCGCCCGCGCGGGTCGCCCAGACCGCGGACGGGTCGGTGGCGATTGCCCAGGAAATCGGTTGGCCCGTGGTGATGAAGGGATTGGGACCGACACTCCTTCACAAAACGGAGGCGGGCGCGGTGAAGCTCGGCCTCAAAGATGCCGCCGCGGTGCGGAGCGCGTTCGAGGATCTCTCTCAGAACCTTGGCGATCGACTCGAGGGTGTTCTCGTTCAACGGATGGTGGGTGGCGGCGTTGAAATGGTCGCGGGCGGTTTGAACGATGCGCTGCTCGGCCCGGTCATCATGGCAGGCACAGGAGGGATCTTCGTCGAACTCGTTGGGGATACGGCGTTTCGCATGTGTCCCCTTACCGAGCCGGACGCCGACTCGTTGATCGAGGAATTGAGAGGACGTGCGCTTCTTCGCGGCTACCGTGGTGCTCCCGCGGCCGACGAGGGAGCGTTCCGGACTCTCTTGCTCGCCTTGTCACAACTTCTCGACGTGTGTCCTGAAATCGAGGAGATGGATCTGAACCCTGTGATGGTGCTTCGAAAGGGGGCCGTTGTCGTCGACGCACGCATCAAGGTTGGCCCAATAAAGCCCGCGCCGCGATTGCGACGGATTGCGTATTGACCACGGCCGAACAAATTTTCCCCACTCGTAGCGGAAATTTTACGTACGGCGAAGCAGGAAAGGTGTAGTCTTTCGTCGAGCCGGCGACAGCGATCGACGGGTACGCGAATTGCTCTACTAATTAACCTCCTTCGATTCTCAGAGGATGAATCATGATCGCAGTCCCTGCTACTCGTCCCTGCCATGGGCTCGATTTCGTCCGGTTGCTCGAGATCGTCCGAGGCGAATTTCTCGAGATGCCTGGGCTTCGCCTGACAAAGAAACAGGCGCAGCGACTCTGGGCGATCGACGCGGACACGTGCGAGGCATTGCTCGGCGCGCTGGAAACTTCCCACTTCCTCAAACACACACGAGATGGGGAGTACCTGCTCGCGCGGCCGAATGTCTAGCGCGATCAGGACGCCTTGCTCCAACTCGGGCCGATGCCCAGTCGTTCGTCACCTGCTGTTTGCAGTCGCGGCAGTCGTGACGACGTTGGGCGTTGGTGCGTGCGCCGCGAATCCTTCGCCGGTTCCCGTGTATGCAAGTCGGGCGGATTGGGAGACTCTGTCGGGCCACTGGCGCGGCTCATACTCGACCTCGGCACCCGACAGGCGCGGTCTGATCGATTTCACCTTGTCTGCTGGTGCTGAGCGCGCGATCGACGGAACCCTTAGGTCGACCTGCGAGGACGGCATCCGACAGCTCGCTGGGACGTGGCGAGTCACGCGCCAACCTGCGCCCTCTCGCTAAGGCGTTCGCACACCAGTTTTTTTCGCGAGAGCGCCTTGCGGTTTTTCGGCAGATTCGTTGCAGCCGGAACGGCGGTCCCTTTGCAACGAGCGTGCACCGCAAGATTCGGCCGATTCTTCCGCGCCGCGCGCGTGGTATCGCGATTGCGTTCGATACCGGGAACTTCGTGAGGAGGCCTTATGACTGGCACATCATCAATCCACGAGTTCCTGCGCGAAGCGCACGTCCCGTACCTTGTGGTGCCTCATCCGGCGGCGTTCACGGCACAGGAAGAAGCGGCGGCGGTGCATGTGCCCGGCAGGAAATGGGCAAAAGTGGTCATCTGCTTCGTCGACGATCAGCCGATCGAAGCGGTTCTCCCGGCAACACTAACGGTCAATCTTGATCGGCTTCGTGTGCTCGCCCGCGCTGGCAGCATCCGGCTCGCGGATGAAGTAGAGCTGGAGTCGCTGTTTCCGGATTGCGAGCCGGGTGCGATGCCACCCTTGGGTCCTCTGTACGGTCAGGCGGTGTTCGTGGACGTCGCGCTGGCGGAAGCCGACGAGATCGTCTTCAACGGGGGCACTCACACCGATGCGATTCGCATGCGCTGGCCGGACTTCGCCGCCAGCGTTCGTCCGATCGTCGGCAAATTTGCCGAGCCGCACGTGGATGAAGTCGGCAAATACCGGCTGTCCTTTCGCGAATAGCGGGTTGGCTGACACGAACGTCGTAGCGCCTCGGCCGTGGTTAAGCGCTTCCACAAGATTGAGCGCGAATATGGCAAATTTATCCGCCGATTTGCGCTGCCGGTCGAAATCGATGCGACCAAGGTGGAGGCAGGGTTCAAGAACGGTGTGCTGAACGTGCGCCCGCCGAAGACGGCAAGCTGCAGCGAAGCCATCGAAGTCAAGGTTGCCTGAACGGGTGACGAACGGAGTTCACAATGATTGCCATCAAGGAAATACTCATCGCGACCGACTTCGGACCGGCCGCTGACAACGCACTTCGGTACGGCGAGCAGCTGGCACGCGAATTCGGTGCGCGGCTACACGTGCTGCATGCGGTCCCGAACGTGTATGCGACGTCGATGGATGGGTACGGGTACGCGGCCGTCCCGGCGCAGATCCAGGAGGATCTCGAGACCGTGGCGCGCCGGCACATGCGTGAGCGTGTGAGCGATGAAGATCGACAAGAGCTGCGCGCCCGGACGACCGTCGTCACACACAACAGTCCGGCGCTTGCAATCGTCGAATATGCGAAGCAGCATGCCATCGATTTGATCGTGCTGGGGACCCACGGTCGCGGAGCACTCGCACACATGCTGCTCGGCAACGTCGCCGAACGCGTCGTGCGGATTGCACCGTGCCCGGTGTTGACGGTGCGCGACCCCGAGCACGAATTTGTGCTCCCCGACGCATTGGTCACAGTCGAAGCCGTGCGTCGATGATCGAGGTGGATCGATCAGAACACGCGAATGCAAACAGGAGAAACGAGAGAAACGGGAGATATTGTTTGGCTCGCGTTTCTCCCGTTTCTGTCTAATCTCCGAGCCTCCGTTCATCGATTCTTCGGTACTTCCACCCAGATCCATCCGCGAAGATCGCCATCTTTGAATCCGGTGGCGTGGTCCGCCGGGTACCTGTCTTTCAGTTCTTCCCGAACACGTGGGTTCAGTTTCTCTTCCACCCCGTGACACGGTGTGCACACGGCGCGGTGAGCGACCGGCCGCATCACTCCGACTTTGTCTCCCAGATCGACCGCGAAACCGTCGACGCTGGCAGCCTTCGCGTCGGCGTACCTGTTGACGATTGGAGCGGCCCACGGCTTCGGCGCATTCGATGGCGTGCGGAGTCGCGCGGCGGTGCGGCCAACGGCGATGCCTTCTTCACGACCGATGCGTTGCACCAGCGTCGTCGCGGACACGTGACAGACGCGAATCGCATCTCCCGGTCCTCCTGACGACAAAGCGCGCGTCAACTCATTTGACGTCGCATTCTGCATCTCAGCAATCACCAGATCTGCGCGTTGGATCTCCGGCCGGAGTTCGGCAGGTGCTTCTTTGATTGGATACGTTGGCCACGAGCTCGCCATCTGTCCGTGAACCATGGCGATGCACAGCGCGGGAATCCCGATGGCGAAAGCAATGAGGCGAGTCATGACAGTCTCCTGTTTGCCGGGTCTGAAGACCTCGGCGACATCATCGGCGACATCAAGTGACGCACAGATCCTTCCAGGCAGCGTCCCATGCGAACTCCTGCGATTTGCAACTAGGGTGACGGAATACCGGCACTTTCGAGGAGAAGGAATATAGGTTGCGGAGCGAGCGTCACCCACGGACGCGGCGCGATCGGACGTGCGTTACTCGGCAGTGTTGCACGGCGCGTTGTCCGCACCGCACCATGCCCGGTGCTCACAGTGCGTAATCCACACCGACAGTTTGTCGTCGACACGCCGGTGGAAGTCACACAGGAGACGTCCGGGGTGATTTCGTAGCTGCGGCATTGATTTTCGCAAGGGCGGACCTGCCGCGCGAATCGATCGGCGCCAGGGCCGGTCGTCAGCCCTTGGTGATTTCGGCTTCACCACGCATGGTATTCCACCGGGTGAGCCGCGTTCTGTTTCTGACGGCGAGCGCGATGTTCGGCCTTCACCTTGAGCGGACGCAGCGATGCTCGTCGAATGAGCCAGATGCCCGGCGAAGCAAACGCCCAGTATCGGCGAAACTTCGCGCGTGAGAGGGGGTCGGTGGCGATCGCGCGGGTTTCGGTGCGAAAGATCGATCGGTCCGGGCCGAGGGGATCGGCGCGGAGCGACCAGGCGATCTTGACGTAGCCGGGATCGTTGAACGTGGCGAACGCGTCAGGATTCAGACCATGAAACGTCACATCGGCTTCCCACGGCTGCGTGACCGCACCCACGACGATCTCGCGGCCGCAGTTCTCGCCAAGCACGCGCCAGCCGATCGAACGAACGAGCGGCAGGAGGTGACGCGGCAGTGACCGCCCCTCTGGGGCGCTTCCCATCACCAGGGCGCGTGTCATGAAGACCGCACGAATCACAGGATTGCTCATTAAATCCTGTTCGCCCGCCGCCGCCAGAGTGATCGCCGCCGGGGCGTCGACGCTGGTGTGATGACGCTCTACGATCTCGTAGAACGGCATGAACCGATCGAGCATCGAGTCCTCTTCGTCATCGTTGGCTCGCGGCGGGTGTCCGTATCGTGCCCACAGGAACGCACTCGTCGCGGCGTATCCCGCGGCCGCGAGCCCAAGCGTGCCCGCAGCGACGCGCACGATTCGCCCGATCGACGGATTTCCGCCGGCCTCGTTTGACCTTCGATTGACATCCATGGTGAGCACCTCAATCGCTGAGTGGCAGGTGGCTCGCGAAGGCCGCGCGCGAGAACTGTTCGGCGGAAGTGGCTCTGGAGCCGGCGACCTGGGCAGCGGTTTGTTATCCGCTCCTGCCTGGTAAGCACAGGCCGCCGGCGCGAGGCGGCTGCCGCGCCGCAAGCGCGACATCCTGCGCGCTCGCGTCCCTCAATCAGCAACGAATGCGGTTCCCATGCCGACACTCTCACCCGGGATCGTGGCGTTTTCGAGGGCGAGGGCGGCCGTGACTACGCCCGGACGCGGATTTTTCCGCGCTCCTCGTGAAAACTTCGCAATCGTTCCGTATTCAAGTGAATACTTGCGAGGGAAGCCGTATCGTGGAGAACTTCGGTTGTGGCAATCAGCTTGCGTATCGGAGGCGATCATGAACTCAATTCCACCCGTTCTCTGTCCAATCGATTTCTCGGATAGTTCACGCGGCGCGCTGCGTTACGCCAACACGATCGCAGCGCACTTCCGCACGCGCCTCACGCTCCTGGTAGTCAACGATCCCTTGCTGCTTGAAGCGTCGGTGATCGCCGCCGGCCAGTCCAGCCTGGTCGAAGAAACTACTCGCGAGATGCAGCGGTTTTTCAAGCAGACAATCGGAAACCGCCTGAAAGCCGACGTCGAGTTCGAGGCCGCAAGCGGGAAGCCGGCGCCGGAAATCCTGCGGGTCTCGCGCGAACGCGGCACGGGATTGATCGTCATGGCCTCACACGGCCTCTCGGGCTTCCGCAAGCTGTTCTTTGGCTCAACGACTGAGCGTGTGTTGCGCGAAACGACCGTCCCAACACTTGTGACATCGGGCAACGATGTGGGGCCATCGGAGTTTGACGACGTTCGCAAGGCCGTGCGACGGGTGCTCGTTCCGGTCGATCTGACGGCGGCGACGCCCGGTCAGGTGGCGATCGCACGGCAGATTGCTCAGGAGCTCACCGTGCCGCTGCTGCTCGCGCACGTCATTGAACCCGTGCGCGCACTCTCGGGGAATCCTGCGTTGCAGACGGTCGAGACGGAGCGGCGCTATCGCGCCGAAGCGGAGCTCGAGCAGCTGACAACCGACGCGCCTGACGGCGCGACTCCCGAGGCACTTCTTGCGTATGGAGAGCCCGCGGAGGAGATCGCCAAGGTGGCTGGCGATCGCGATGCCGGTTTGATCGTGATGGGACTGCACTCGTCGCCGCTGCTCGGTCCTCGAATGGGATCGGTGACTTATCGCGTGCTATGCCTGGCGCATCGCCTCGTACTGGCGCTGCCACCACAGGCCCAACCGGCGCGGAGTGCGCCGGTCGATGCCGCGTCACACGTCGCACCGACGACCGGCTGAGCAGGGCGGCGGTGCGGGGGACGCGCGAGCGACCGTAGCGAAGCGAGCCACGCGAACGGAGCGAGCCGTCGAAGCGGCTCGCGAGAGAGCGCCCGCCGTCGCCAAGCTTCGGCGAGGTCTCCCGTAGCGCTTCGCGCGAAGGCGGATGTGAGGGAGTCCCGAGGGGCGCAGCCCCTCGGAGTAAGAAGAGAGGTCATTTATGAGCACAACGCTCACCACCCCCGAACAGGGACTCAGAGACATCGTCATGCGGCAGCTGGCCTGGGATCCACAGGTCGACGCCACGATGATTGGCGTGACCAACAAGGAGGGGATCGTCACGTTGACCGGGTATGTCGATACATACGCCGCGCGTCTGGCGGCTGAACGATCGGCACGCAAGGTCTATGGCGTGAAAGCCGTGGTGAACGAATTGGTCGTGAAACTCGCGGAAGAGCGGATCGATCCCGACATCGCCAAGGACGCACTGCATGCTCTATCCAACCGCGTCGATGTGCCTGAGGGAATCACTGTCACCGTCCGTGACGGGCACATCGCGCTTGGTGGACGTGTGCAGTGGAACTACCAGCGGGTCAGCGCGGAGCGGGCGGTGAAGTATCTCCGCGGTGTGCGAGGCGTCTTCAACAACATCGCTGTGGCACCTGTCGTGTCGCCGAAGGATGTCGAGACCCGCATTCTCGATGCGCTCCGCCGGCTTGCCGACGTCGACGCCAGGCGCGTCCATGTCGCGGCTGAGGGGCCGCGCGTCATCCTGAGCGGATTCGTCCGGTCGTGGAACGAACGGGAAGAGGCGGAACGCGCAGCATGGATCGCACCGGGCGTGTCCAAAGTCGACAATCGCATCGCCGTCATTCCATGACGGCCTGCGTCTTTGGATCGAGAGGAAGTGACACCGTGACCACGGTGCCGCCGCTGGGTGGGCAGCGAATGTCGATGCTGCCGCCGTGACGTTCGATGACCCGCTTGGCGGTCGGCAACCCAAGACCCGTTCCGCGATGCTTCGTCGTGAAAAATGGCTCGAAGATCCGCTCGCGCACTTCCTTTGGTATGCCCGGGCCGTTGTCGGCGATCGCGATACGGCACATCCGATCATCAGTGGACACGTCGACCCGGACGTGTCCCTGGTCGTGGGTGGCCTGCGTCGCGTTCAGCAGCAGGTTGACGACGACGAGCTGTAGCTGTTCAGGGTCCGCGCGTACGACGGCCCGCGTTTCGGCGACTTCGACCTGCGCTGCCGCGTGCGCGGGATCCTTCTTGAGGAGGGCGGCAGTATTCCTGAGGAGATCCTCGAGGAGCACCGGGACGAGCTTGGGCTCACGCGGACGCGCAAACACGAGCAGGTCGTCGACGATGTTATTCAGCGAGTCCAGACGTTCGACGATGTCGCGGAGTACGGCGCGGTCGCGAGTCTCTGCCGGCATGCGCCCGCCGATCACTTGCAGACTGCCGCGGATTCCAGCGAGAGGATTCTTGACTTCGTGGGCGACGACGGCCGCCATTTCGCCGAGGCGCGCCAGCGCCGCCTGTTCGCGCAGCAGTGCCTCCGAGCGTTTGCGCTCAGTGATATCGGATCGAATGGCCATGTACTGGTAGGGTTTGCCGCGGTCATTCAAGAACGGCACGATGGTGGTGTCCACCCAGTAAAAAGATCCATCCTTGGCGCGGTTGCGAATTTCGCCGCGCCAAATGCCGCCATTAGCGATCGTCTGCCACAGCCCCCTGATGAATGCCTTCGAGTGGTATCCGGAATTGATGATCCGATGATCCTGTCCGACCAACTCCTCGCGGGCATACTTGGAAATCTCGCAGAACTTGTCGTTGACGTAGGTGATGCGTCCGGTCACATCGGTGGTGGCGACAATGGCGGCCTGATCGATCGCGAACTTCGTGTCCGCCAGGTTTTTCGCCGACCGATCGAGTGCCTGTCCAACACGCCGATAGCCGGTGACAAGGCTGGCGCTAACCCAGATGCCGACGAGCGCGAGGGCTCGATTGGCGAGATGGTAAGCGCCGGTCTCGTCCCAATGCGCCAGCCAGGCGCCAAGGCCCATCAGCAGTGTAACGACAACTGACGCGTTGATGGCGTAGTTGGGGCTGCTGGCGAACAGACCGAGGAGAACCACGAGGCCGTAAGTCGCACTCACTCCGAGGTCTGAAGGAAGGTACAAGTCGGCGGCGAATACTGCGCTCGCAACGACGGCAGCCGCCAAGAAGACGGACCGGTCGCTTCGGGCCAAAGAGGATGGAAAAGGGTCCATGTGGATCGGGATTTGATAACGATACGCGGTATCGGGAGGCTGACATGATGAAATCTAATGTTTTTGTAGACGACCAGCCTCCAGCCCCAGCTGCCGCGGGAATTTCCCCGCGGAGCCGCAGATATTCTCCCAAAATGGTCCCAATTCTCGTCGTTGACGACGAAAGCTTGATTCGCTGGTCCCTGGCTGAAAGTCTCGAAGCCGAAGGGTTTACGGTTCTCGAAGCGGGATCGGCTCGCGAGGCGCTGGCCTGCCTGGATCAGCACGACGATATTGGAGTCGTGTTGCTCGATTTGAAGCTTCCGGACTCGACCGATTTGACTCTGCTTCACCGTCTGCGGCTTCTTGCCCCCGCCTCGCGGGTCATCCTCATGACCGCGCACGGAACCGCGGAGATCCTTGAAGAAGCGATCCGCGCGGGTGCATTTCGCGCGGTCGGCAAGCCATTTGACATGGAAGACATGGTGGCGATTGTGCGCGATGCTGTCGCGGCCTGATGCACGATCCGGGATCCGTCCCTCGACAAGCTCGGGACGCCCTGAGCCTGTCGAAGGGCGTTGTCCGGTGTCCGGGATCCGATCGCAAACTTTCCAATATTCACCGGGATAATCGCATCACGGATCCCGGATCCTGCATCCCGGATCCCGGATCCCGACCATATAATCCATTCATGCCCACAGTTCTGGTCGTCGACGACGAGCAGTTGATTCGCTGGTCGCTTGCCGAACGGCTCAAAACTGACGGTCTTACCGTCATCGAAGCCGGAACTGCGCACGAGGCGCTCGAGCGCTTCGGCCCGGAAACCGACCTCGTGTTGCTCGACTACCGCCTGCCGGACGCCGATGGTCTCCGTGTGCTGAAGAAGATGAAGAGCACACACCCGGAGGTGCCGATCATCCTTCTGACTGCATTCTCCAGCATCGAAACCGCCGTCGAGGCGATGAAGCAGGGCGCGTATCACTACGCGAACAAGCCGTTCAACCTCGATGAAATCGCGCTGATTGTCGCGAAGGCTCTCGAAACGACGGCGCTCCGGCGAGAGGTCCGCGCCCTTCGCGCCTCTCGCTCCGAGCCCTTCGCCCTCTCGCGCATCGTCGGCGAGGCGGCGGCGATGCGCTCGTTGCGTGCGTTGTTGCAGCGGATCGCGTCCAGCCCGGCATCGACCGTGCTGCTTACCGGCGAGAGCGGAACTGGAAAAGACCTCGCGGCCAAGATCATCCATCACAACTCCGAACGCGCCGCCCGGCCGTTCATGAACATCACGTGTTCGGCGCTGCCGGAAGCGCTGCTCGAAAGCGAGTTGTTCGGCCACGAGCGCGGAGCGTTCACGGATGCGCGGCAGCAGAAGACGGGGCTGCTCGAATCAGCCGAAGGGGGCACGGTCTTTCTCGATGAGATCGGTGAAATGGTTCCCGCGCTGCAGGCGAAGCTGCTGCGGTTTCTCGAGGAAAAATCGTTCAAGCGTGTGGGCGGGGCGGCCGACATCCACGTCGATGTCCGGGTAATCGCCGCCACGAATCGCGACCTCGAGGACGCGGTCGAGCAGGGGAAATTCCGCGCGGATTTGTACTATCGACTCAATGTCATGCAGGTGCATTTGCCGCCGCTGCGCGACCATCCATTGGACATTCCGCTGCTGGTCAGCTTCTACGTCGATCAGTTCAATCGTGAATTCCGCAAACAGGTGCGTGGCGCGAGTCCCGAGGCACTCGAACTCCTGCGCGGATACCGGTGGCCAGGCAACATCCGCGAACTCCGAAATGCCGTCGAGCGCGCGATGCTCCTCGCCGATAGCGAGTGGCTGGAGCCGGCGCATTTTCCCATTGCTGTGTCGCGCCGATCGACGGGGGCGGCGTACGATCTGCCCGAGGAAGGCGTCAGTCTCGAGCAGGTTGAACGCGGGCTGGTGATTCAGGCATTGACCCGCACAGGCTGGAACCACACGAAAGCCGCGGCCCTTCTGGGACTCAACCGCGATCAAATCCGTTATCGCATCGAAAAGTTCGGCCTCGAGAAGGCGGCCGAGCGCGAATAATCCCGCACGTCAGCGGGGAAATTCCCCGCTCTGCACCATCGGTCATGGAAGGCAACGGTCGTGCCTGTCTCTATTCGTGCGGTTTCCCACGGAAATCTCCCGAGGACTCGTGGCATACGCGTTGCTCCGTCGGATTTCCGTCAGTCATCTTACAGAAAACCGAGGCTCATATGGTTTCGCGGGAACGAGTTGAAGCAGTGCTCGATCGAATCCGGCCGCTAATGCAGGCCGACGGCGGCGACATCGAATTGGTCAGCGTCACCGGCAACAACGCTCACGTGCGCTTGACGGGCATGTGTTCGGGATGCCCGAGCGCTCACATGACCCTCTACATGGGCGTCGAGATGGCGCTGCGCGAAGAGATCAAGGAATTCGAGCAGTTGCAGGTCGTGTAGCGCAGGGCGTTAGCCCTGCCGACAAGAGAGCGGTAAAGACATCATGAGAGCGCCCACGCAATTTTCTGTCGACCAGGTGGTTGTGGGTCACAGCCCGCGGATGCGGGCGATCTTCGATTTCGTCAAAGTCGTGAGCCGGAGCGACAGCAGCGTGATCATCACCGGCGGGACCGGCACGGGCAAGGAAGTCATTGCCAACATGCTGCATCATCAGAGTGCGCGCCGGCACCAGCCTTTCGTCGCGGTCAGCTGCGCGTTGTTTTCCGAATCGCTGATCGAGACTGAACTTTTCGGGCACGAGCGCGGCGCCTTCACCGGGGCGATCAAGGACAAGCCGGGGCGGTTCGAGCTGGCGCAGGGCGGCACATTGTTTCTCGACGATATCGACGACGTACCGCTGTCGATGCAGGTCAAGCTGCTGCGGGCGCTTCAGAACCGTCAGGTCGAACGTGTCGGAGGGACTCGAACGATTCCCGTGAACGTCCGGATCATCACCGGCACCAAGCGCGATCTCAAGCAAATGGTCGCCGAAGGCAAGTTCAGAGAAGACCTGTATTACCGTCTCAACGTCCTGCCGATTGTGCTGCCGCCTCTTCGCGAGCGCCGCGAAGATGTGCCGCTTCTAATGGCGCACTTCCTGAAGCGGTTCGCGCGCGAACGCGGCATCGATGTTCCGGAGGTCTCGCCGGCAGTGCGCCATGCCTTCGACAGATACCGGTGGCCGGGCAATGTGCGCGAGCTCGAGAACGCGTGCGAACGAATCATTCAGACCTGCTCGTGCGGCACGGTGCGCGTCGGCTGCCTTGCCGTCAGCATCCTCTTTGGTGCGGCAAGTGTCGAACAGACGTCGTCTTTGCCAACGCTCGCTCCCGTCACGTCGATCTCGCTCGACGATCGGCTGAAGGAGGTCGAATCAAACCTGATCGGATGGGCACTGAGGGTGGCCGACGGCAATAAATCAAAGGCCGCCGAGCTTTTGAACATCAAGCGGTCGACGCTCGGCGATCGCATCGTACGGTGCGGGATTGTCGAGGCTCGGACCGAAGCTGAAGACGCGCCCGTACCGGCCTGAGGTTGGTTACGCGGTCATCGCCCCTGCCTGCACCGATCCCGTCGCCCCGATTGCGCGCAGGGCCGCGTCGGCCACACCGGGCGCATCGGCGATGCAGGCATTGATCGAAATGCCGCGATACGAATTGCCGGAGAGGAACAATCCGTGATGCGCCTTGAGCAGGGCGTCGATGCGCTGCATCCTCTGTTGATGTCCGCGCACATATTGCGGAATACCGCGCGCGTGACGGATCACCTGCACGAATTCAGGCATCGCTGACACCTTCATCGTGTGCTTCAGATCGTTTCTGGCGATGCGCCGCAGCTCGGCATCGCAGAGCGTCACGGCATCAGGATCTCGTGCCCCGCCAATCATCACCCGGATGAGCGCTTTCCCGGCTGGCGCGCGGTGTTGATAGATGCTCGTTTCCCACAGCGCTCCCAGAATCCTGATCCCGTCGCCTCGTGGAACCAGGAATCCAAAACCATCGAGGTGGCACTCGGATCGAATGGCGGCTTCATCGTAACCAAGGCACACCACGGCCAGTGGTGACGTGGGAATTCCTTCGATCGATGCCGCGAGTGTGCTGTCGAGCTCCCGAACGATCGCTGCAGATTCGGCCGCAGGGCCGCTCAAGACGACAGCGTCCGCATCAAGCGATCCCTGCGACGTGGTGACGTCGTAGGCGCGGCCTGATGATCGGGTCGGTGAGAGGGTCGGGGTGTGGTTGCGTCGAACGGAGGTCACAGCAATCGAGGTGTGCACCACGGAGCCGAGGTGGCGCGTCAGGCCATCAACGAGATCCGACATGCCGCCGGTGAATGATGTCAGGCGTCCAGCCGGAGCGCCCGGTGTATCCGTCCTTCGCCGCGTTCGTCGCGTGGCAATCAAGCCGCGAACCAGGCTGCCGTGGTCATCTTCGATCTGCCGCATCTTTGGAAAGCACGCTTTCAGCGACAGCGCCGCTGCATCGCCGGCATAGACGCCAGACACCATGGGGTCTACGAAAACAGCGGCGGCTTCACGGCCAATCCGGCGAGTTGCGAAGCCACTAATCGATTCATCGTCGTCACGCCGGGCCGGGGCGAACGGCTCGCACAGGATTCTGAGTTTCCCGCGTGTCGACAGCAGCGGCGTTTTCAGAAATGCACCGAAGGAGGTTGGAACTTCAGAGAGACGTCCGTTGCGAAAGATGTATCGTCGCCGTGCTTGATCGTTGCTCGGCAGAAGACGCGAGCCCAGCCCGAGCTCATGGACGAGCGTCATGGTTGCCGGGGCCGTATCGAGGAAGCCATCCGGTCCCGACTCACAAACATAGCCGTCCATGTGTTCGGTTCGGATGTTGCCGCCTGGGCGTGGACCACGCTCTAGTACGACGACGTCGACCTGTGGCGCGCGCTGCTTGATGGCCCACGCCGTCGACAGGCCCGCAATGCCGCCCCCGGCGATGACGATGCGCCTGTTTTCGTACAACACCATGGTTCTCCAACACAAACAGCGTACCGCAGCACTTCCAACGTGAACCGACCGATTCCCAGCTGCCGTGCCGGAAACCCGGCATCTCGCGTTTTCCCTTTTCCCTTTTCCCTTCCCTGTACGAGTTCCAATCCGGCTGCGCGGGAACGAAGCCTTCGCGGTTCGGCATGCGAATCTGGCTGCGACGTGTTGAGGCTACCACGGCCGCCCACCAGCCGGGGACCGTACTGCGTGCTTCAAGCGCAGAGCCGTGACATACGACGCAGCCCTTGGAGAGATACAGGAACGCACCTTGAGGAACATTCCGCGCGCCTGTCGGCAATTCCTTGCCGGACAGACCAATTCCTGATTCGTGGCGGAGGGTTGCGACGTCGATCGCGC
>DASTVZ010000132.1:0-6133 GCA_035758845.1 Vicinamibacterales bacterium | reverse complement strand
CGAAAGCAAAAGACCTTCGGTGACCATCAGCCTGACCAGTTTTCCCCGGCTGGCGCCCAGCGCCGCGCGAACAGCCATCTCGCGCTCGCGAGCCGTCGCGCGAACGAGCAGCAGGTTTGCGACGTTCGTGCACGCGAGTAGAAGAACCAGGCCTGCGACCGCGAGCCCGAAGAACTGCACGAACGGAATGGCGGTTGTCACCGCCCGCATCGGTATCGGCCGCGCGAGCGGTTCGGGAATGACGCGGGCACTGATTCCCTGATCGGTATCCGCATGTTCGTTGGCAAGGGTGGTCATCAGCGCATCGGTTGCCGCCTGCGCTTCGCTCAGTGAGACACCGGGCCTGAGCCGTGCGAACAACTGGAGCGGTCGTGCCTTGCGATTGTGATACAGCCATCGCCGCACGTCGGGCATCAGCACGCCGTAATCGTCAAGCGTGACATAGCCATCGAGCTCCACTCCCATCAGCGTCCCGCGGAAGGACTTCGCGACGACGCCGGTGATCACTGCGGGTGAGCCGTCGACGCGGACAGTCTTGCCGATCACGCCCGGGTCGCCGCCGAACGTCTTCATCCAGAACGTGTAACCGAGGACGACATGAACCGGCGAGCCCGATGGTGCGGTGAACAGCGTCCCGTGTGCGGCCGCGACGCCGAGGCCAGTGAAGTAGTTGTCGCTGACGGCGGCAAACCAGAACTGCGAAGCGCGACCGTCGGTCGAGAGGCCGCCGACGCGGAGCATTTGCGCGACCACCGTACTGAACGGCCCGTTCCGCTCTTGAAAGTCCTTCAGTGCCTCGGTCGAGAACGAATACTGGAAGCCGCCGGTGTTATCGTCTTTGGTTTCCGCTGCGATCGCGACCAGTTGCTCCGGGTGTGGCACTGGCAGCGGCCGTAATGCCGAGTTGAGCAATCCATACAAGGCGGTGTTTGCACCAAGGCCGATCGCCAGCGTCAGCACGCCCGTTGCGGTGAAGGATTTGTGTGTCCACAGGAAGCGAATGGCGTGGCGGATTTCATGCACGCGTGGATTGTAGCGCGCCGGCTATGTGACGGTTGGGAATGTCATAGGTTCCTGTGGGCCCGCTGGAAGCGGTACACTTCGATATGGATCTTCTGCAGCGAGATATGATCCCCGAGATAGTCGCTGCTCTCATCGTCTCTGTCGTTGCCTTCGCCGTTCGAATCGCGTGGAGAGGCGCCCGCGCGCGCCTGAGACGTCGCGCCCAAACCACGACACACCAAGCGGCGAGCGAGCGTGAGCCGGAACGAACCCGGGCACGCCTGGTGGCGTCGTGTGTGGGATTCGTGATCGTCAGCGTTCCGCTGATCCTGCGGTTGGTGCCGCCGAACGGGATGTACGGCTTCAGGACAGGAGCGACGAGATCCACTCCGGAGATCTGGTATCAGGCGAACGCATTCATGGGCTGGGCGCTCTCGCTTGCGGCGGTCGCAAGTGCAACGGAGCAATTGCACTTTCCTTCGCTTACGTGCACCGTCTGTAGTCTGCGATCCTTCCGTGTACGCTCTGATATGGGAGAACAAGAATGAAGGCTGTAACGACCCCGTTGCTTGCGGCGGCGCTGCTCCTCACCTGCGGACGATCCGCCGCGGCGCAGACAGCCGATGACGTTGTCGAGAAGTATCTAGCGGCCATTGGCGGACGCGCGGCTCTGGGGAAAGTGACCTCCCGGTCGACAACCGGGACGATGACCCTGTCGCTGCCCAATGGGCCGGTGTCGGGTGCGGTCGAGATTCTGTCTCAGCGACCGAATAAAACCCGGACGCTTACCAGGCTGGATTTGTCATCGCTCGGGGCAGGGCAGGTGACGCGCGAGCAGCGATTCAATGGCACCAGCGGCTACATCCTCGACAGCCTGCAAGGGAATCGCGAGATTACCGGCAACCAGCTTGAGAACTTGAAGAACGCTACTTTTCCCACTCCGCTCCTAACTTACAAAGAGCAGGGCGCAACGGTGGAACTCGCCGGCAAAGAAAAGGTTGATGGACGCGACGCGTACGTGATGTTGTTCAAACCAAAAACCGGGTCAGCGGCGCGGCAGTTCATCGATGCCGAAACCTACCTTCCCGTCAGAATCGTGGTGAAGGTCGACACTCCGGAAACCGGCGAAATTGAGCAGACGACCGACCTCTCCGATTACCGCGAGGTCGATGGACTCAAGATTCCATTCACGATCAAAGTGTCAACTGGGGGTCAGAGCTTCACCATCGCCGTCACGAAGGTGGAACACAACGTCAAGATCGACGAGGCGGTGTTTTCACGACCGGACAAATGATGCGAGGCGCGCCCAGGGAGGCCCCCGGATCAGTACTCGACACGTCTTTGTCATCCAATTGTTGTAACCTCTCCACCACACCGAGGAGGACTGGATGAAGCGCCTCGCCCTGACCGTCACCATCATCGTCCTGGCAGGTGCCGCCTGGACCGCGTTCGAGCCCTTTCGCATCAAACATCCAGCAACAGGCAAGGACATCACGGTCCCCGGCCAGAACGGACCCAACGCACTGTTGGTGAGCGGCTGGAAGACGACCCCCGCGGGCCGGCAGCTCGCGTCGGGCGACATGATCTTGAGCGGGCAGGTGAGTCCCGACGGCAAGCTCTTCGCCTTCACCAATACGGGGTACACGCATCACGCGCTCCACATCATCGACCTGGCGACTGAAAAGGAAATCGCCACGTTCCAGATGGAGCAGGCGTGGAGCGGCCTCGCGTTCTCGCCGAAAGGCGATCGCATCTACGTGTCGAACGGCGCCGGCTATAAGGCGAGCGACATCCAGTTCTTCGACAGATGGGATAACACCGGCTGGAAAGAGGCGCGCGTCGGCTACACGCTTTACGGCGCACAGAAAGATCAAACCGCGGTCGCGTGGCTGGGCACGTCGCCGGATGGCGCGCTTCTTTATGCGTTGAACAACTCCGATCAGCAGCTTTACATCATTCATACGCACGG
Source organism: Vicinamibacterales bacterium (assembly GCA_035758845.1). Taxonomy (GTDB): domain Bacteria; phylum Acidobacteriota; class Vicinamibacteria; order Vicinamibacterales; family 2-12-FULL-66-21; genus JALZOC01. The sequence continues at coordinate 3,162 of DASTVZ010000132.1, read as the reverse complement.
CGGGCGCGCCGTCGCGCGGCTGCGCGTCGGCGATCATCCGATTTCGGCGCGGCTCTCGAAAGATGGGAAGACGCTGTACGTCGCGAACCTGGGCTCGGCGAATGTGGCGATCGTGGACGTGAGCGAACCGAGCCGTCCGACGATCGCGGGGACGCTCGCAACCGATCCGCATCCGAACGACGTCGCGCTGACCGAAGACGGCCGTCTCTTCGTCTCGTGCGGCAATACGAACAACGTCATCGCGTTTGATGTGAAGTCCCGTCAGCGGCTCGAGGTGATCAGCACGGCGCTCGGGCCGAAGGCTCCGGCTGGCAGCACTCCGAATTCGCTCGCGCTGTCGCCGGATGGCGAGCACCTCTATGTCGCCAACGCCGACAACAATTCGATCTCGGTGATCGATATCGAGGATCGTGGCAAAAGCCGGCCGCTGGGGTTCCTGCCAACGGGCTGGTATCCGACGATGGTCACGACGTCAGCGGACGGCAAGCGCATCATCGTTGGGAGCGGCAAGGGTAATGGGACAGGGCCGAGCCTCGTCAAGCGGCCGATCGATCAGACTGCGCCTGCCGGCAGCTTTCAGCATCACGGAAACCAGCTGAATGGATTGATCTCGTTCATCGACACGCCGGACACGAGTCGATTGTCCTCTTACACGAAACAGGTTTACGACAACGCTCTCTATCGCGACACGCAGCTCGAGACTTCCGGTGCCGCGGCGAACACCGTGATTCCGGCGAAAGTCGGCGACGGCTCGGCGATCAAGCACGTCCTCTTCATCATGAAAGAAAACCGCACCTACGATCAGGTGTTCGGCGATCTCAAACAGGGCAACGGCGATCCCAGCCTGACGTTATTCGGCCGCGACGTCACGCCGAACCAGCATGCGCTGGCGGAGCAGTTCGTGCTGCTCGACAACCTGTATTGCAGCGGCGAAGTGTCGCAGGATGGCCAGCCGTGGACGACGTCGGCCTATGCGACCGAGTTCACGCAGCGGGCGTGGACGCTGAGCTATTCCAAGCACGGGACGCTCATCACCGGAGGCGGCATTTCCGATCCGTCAACGCCGTACATCTGGGAGCTCGCGCGCGCGAAAGGCCTCAAAGTGATGACGTTCGGCATGGGCAACCGCCGCGGCGTCGCCGACGTTCGCAGCACGCGCTTCGAGCAGCAATACCTCGATCCCCAGATGGAGCAGCGCGCAGCAGGCGAGGAAGCGCCGCGTGTGCGCGACTTCATGCGCGCCCAACGATTCGTCGAAGAGTTCCAGGATATGGATCGGAACGGCACCGTTCCGAACTTCATGTTCATGTCGCTTGGCGAGAACCACACGCAGGGCACTACGCCTGGCGCGTTTGCGCCGAAAGCGCAGGTGGCGTCGAACGACGTCGCCGTCGGCAAGATCGTTGAAGCGATCACGAAGAGCCGCGTCTGGCCGCAATTTGCGATCTTCATCATTGAAGACGATGCGCAGAACGGACCCGATCATGTCGACTCGCATCGCACCGCGGGTCTCGTCATCAGTCCGTATGTCAAACGCGGGGTCGTCGATAGCGAGATGTACTCGACCGTCAGCATGCTGCGGACCGTGGAGCTCCTGCTCGGCCTGCCCCCCATGACCCAGCACGACGCTGCTGCCGCGCCGATGGTCAACAGCTTCATGGCGAAGCCGGATCTGTCCGGCTTCACGGCGCTGCCGGCGAGGATCGATCTGATGACGCGAAACCCCGCCCAAGGCTATGGCGCGGCGATCTCAGCGCGCATGGACTTCCGCGAGTACGACCGCATCGACGAGGACGCGCTGAACCGCATTCTCTGGCACAGCATCAAAGGCGCCGATGTTCCGTACCCCGTCCCCGTGCGCCGCGTGCTCGCATCGCGCTACGGACTGCTGACGTTCCCCAAGGGGGATGACGACGACCGCGACGGCCGATGAATCGGCGTGATGCGCTCACCGCGTTGCTGGCAGCCCTGGGGTCGTCACCGACGTGGGCCGCGCCGCCTTCCGTTTCCACCCTGATCGGCACCGGGTCACCCGGTCACTCCGATCGGCAGGTGAACAATCCATACGGACTGGTTACCGGCCCCGATGGAGCGTTGTACTTCTGCGACCTCGATAACCAGCGCATTCGCAGGCTCGATCTCAGGACGCGCCGCACGTCGACGATCGCTGGCCATGGAGCGAGGGCATACGCAGGTGACGGCCGATCAGCGACCGACGCGTCGTTGAACATGCCGCACGAAGTGCAGTTCGATGCTGGCGGGCACCTCTACATCGCGGAACGCGACAATCATGTGGTTCGAAAGGTCGATGCGAAGACGCGCCTGATCTCCACGATCGCAGGCACCGGCGATGCCGGATTTTCTGGAGATGGCGGACCGGCGACTCGCGCACAACTGCGTCAGCCCCACAGCATCGCGTGTGACCGGCGGCGTAATCGACTGCTGATTTGCGACATCGGCAACCATCGTCTTCGGGCACTGAACCTGTCGACCGGCATCATCGAAACGATTGGCGGGACCGGAGAAAGACAGCCGACACCGGATGGTGCGCGACTGACGGGGACGCCCTTGAATGGGCCGCGCACCGTCGCTCTCGATCGAAGGGGCGACTTCTACCTGGCGCTGCGAGAAGGCAATGCAATTTATCGCGTCGACGCTGAGACTCTTACTGTTCAGCATGTTGCGGGCACGGGCGAGCAGGGGTATTCCGGTGACGGCGGCGATGCGCGGGCCGCAACGTTGGCCGGCCCGAAAGGTCTTTCATGGGCGCGTGACACACTCTACGTTGCCGACACCGAGAATCATGTAATTCGCGCGATCGATCTGAAGAGCGGCGTTATTCGAACGGTGCTCGGTACAGGGCGGCGAGGCGATGGGCCGGAGCCCGACCCGATGAAATGTTCACTCGCGCGCCCGCACGGTGTATTTGCCGATGGTCGCGGTGCGCTCTACGTTGGCGACAGCGAGACACATCGCATTCGCGTCGTCCGTCGTCTCTGACAAGGGGAGAACGAATTGGTCGAATCTGTTTCTACCGAACTGACCCGCATCGTTGATCATGCGGCCCGCGAACTTCGCGCCATTGACGATGGGGTGGCGGGCGCGAAGCCGAACAGTGACGTATGGTCGGTCAAGGAGATCCTTGGTCATCTCATCGATTCG
>DASTVZ010000098.1:0-4938 GCA_035758845.1 Vicinamibacterales bacterium | reverse complement strand
GATTTCGAAGACCGCGACGCCCTGATCGCTGACGATCCTCGGACCTACTACCTGAAACCACACTATGAAGGTTATCCGTCGGTGCTTGTCCGGCTGGCCCTGATTGACGACGACGCGTTGCACGACCTGCTGCAAAGCGCGTGGCGGACCGTGACTGCGTCCACCCCGAAGCGCCCCTCACGCGGGCACTCCTTCCGTCGGCGGAAGTCTGTACCCTGAACGAGCCTTCGCCGAGTCTCAGACGATCGTGCGCACGGCCGCTTCCCGCAGCGCCGCTCGCGCGAGCGTTCGCGTGGAATCGATCACCGGCAAGGCGGAGTCGGTTTGCGCAATCAACAGCGGGATCTCCGTGCAGCCGAGCACGACCGCATCGCAGCCGCGATCGGCGAGCTTGTCGATGACGTCCTGAAAATATCTGCGCGAAGTCCCCTTGAACTCGCCTCGAACCAGTTCATCAAAGATCACGGCGTTGATCCGTTCGCGATCCGCACTGTCGGGCGTGTCATACGCAATCGCGCGCTCGGCAAGCGCTCGAGTGTAAACAGGCCCTTCCATCAAATACCGCGTACCAAGAATTCCTAGCCGGTGGAAATTTCGTTTGGCTGCAACAGCCGCGACCTCCTCGGCAATGTGCAGCCACGGGGCCGGTGAGTGCGCGCGAATCAGGTCGACCGCCTGATGAACGGTATTGTCCGGGCAGACAAGCATCTCGGCACCCGAGTTCACCACCTTGGTCGCAGACAAAAGTAACAATTGACCGACTTCATCCCATCGATTGTTCTCGATGTGGCGCATGTACTCTGCGAGAGAGTACGTGTGCATGGTGATCTCGGGGTGGTCGTGGGCGCCGAATAACGCGGCTCCTTCGACACAGATCGTGCGATAGCACAAGGCGGCCCCTTCGGCACTCACGGCAACGATTCCGATGTGCTGGGACTTCGTCATGCCGTCCCTCCGTCTCTACGCATACTAGACCGTCCCGAGTGGACCGGTGCAGCCAACCGCGACATGGAACGCCGACTGCGTTTATGATCAGACGTCCCTATGAGAAAACTGTTCAGAATCGTTGGCTGGGCTCTGTGTGTCTTGTTGGTGCTCGCGCTCGGTGCCGTCGGGCTCGCGCACGTCGTCGCCGGTCGAAAATACAACAAACAGTGGACGATCCATACTGTCTCGTTCCCCATTCCATTTCCTCTCAGTCAGGCCGAGATTGAAAGGGTGCGCGCCGAACGGGTGGCTGCTGGAGCACCTGCGCCGGATGCGATTGCTGGCGTCGATCTCCAGAAGGCCGCACTGGCGCATGCGATTGCGCGCGGCCAATACCTGGTCAAGACCCGCGTCGGGTGCGAAGGCTGTCACGGCGCCGACCTCGGCGGAAAGGTGCTGATCGACCAGGCCATTGTTGGTTACTGGGTCGCACCGAACCTCACGAGCGGGGCGGGAGGCGTGACCCAGGGATTCTCGGCTGCCGACTGGGACCGCGCGGTCCGGCACGGCGTGCGGCACACCGGCCAGTCGTCCTCGATGCCGGCGACCGAGTTTGTGAACCTGTCCGATCACGAATTATCGGACATCGTCTCGTATGTCCAGAGCCGGCCGCCTGTCGATCGCACAACCAACCCGGTCCGCATCGGCCCGGTGTTTTCCTTTATCGTGGGATTCGGTTCGAGCGCACTCTCGGCGTACAAGATCGATCACGAGAAGCCGCATCTCGTGGAACCGCCCGTCGAAGCGGCCAGCGTCGAGCTCGGCGCCCACCTTGCGCAGGTCTGCCGCGGCTGTCATGGTGACAATCTGTCGGGCGGAAAAATCGCCGGCGATCCGAATATGCCGATTGTCGCAAACCTCACGCCGGACGCGACCGGACTGAAAGGTTGGGCCGAATCAGATTTCGTCCGCGCGCTGCGCGAAGGCAAACGGAAGGACGGCAGCGACATCCTGCCGCAGATGCCATGGAAGGCGTACGGCCAGATGAAGGACGTTGAGCTCAAAGCGCTCTGGGCCTACCTGCAGACGGTTCCGGCGATACCCAAGGGGAATCATTAGGCCGCGACACGTTGCCAATCCTACGCCTGGTTGAGATACCGATTGGGCACGTTCACACGAGGTGGAACGGAGCGGCCGGCGGCGCGAAGCAATCGCTCGATATTGCTGTAGATATCAGGCTCGCTGCGATGTACCTGCGGGAGAAGGCCAAATTGCGCGTACGAAATGGGTGTGACGTCAAAGCACGTCGTCTCCCACTCGAAGCCCTTGCCCCACGTAATGCCATCGAGCCGCACATCCGGCCGTGCTCCCGCGCTGAGCAACACGTCGAGCAGCGGCGCCGACCGATTGAAGGCGGAGTTCACCGTGTGAAAGATTGGCGTGTGACCGTTGAACCCATGTTCGTCGTACGCGGCCCTCGCTTCGACGTCCGCACCGCGTTCGAGCAGCACCCGCATCGCATTCCCGTTGCCGAACTCGGCAGCTACATGGAGCAGCGAAGCTCCGATGAGCGGGGTAAACGCAGAGATCAGGGACGTACGGTGGTTGATTAAGAGCGGATCGGCATCAAGCGCCTTCGCCAGCGCGTTCGCATCGTCGAGGAGCACCGCGGTGATTTGCGGGTCGTCGACGACTGCGCCGCGGTCCAGCAGCAGCCGCAGGCACTCGGGGAATTGATCCGATCGCGCGTACATCTCAATCAGGGAGTTCGCGATTGACTTGCCCTTGATCGGTTGGCGCACATCGAACCCTGCGTCGAGGATCGCCCTGATGTCCTGAACCGAGTGAACTTCGAACGCGCAGAGGAGATCGAATTCAATGGTGCTCATTGCCCCTCACTTGCTCGGCTTCCGCCTGAAACCTGAAGCCACAAGCTCAATACTGATCATGGCGTGCGTACTGCCGCTCGCCCGACGACACGAATCCACTTGACGCTTCCCTGATCGTCGCGCACGAACTCGATCGACTGACCGCGATCGGGGCCGGCCATCACGACGACGCGGTCGGGACCATAGAAGGCGACGGCGTTTCCGGAGTCGATTCCGCCGCTGTTCGGCCGATCTTGAACGAAGAGTCGACCGTTCTCGACGCTCACCACGTACGAGTTGTTCGGGCGGCGGTACGTCCCCAGGTACGGAGTCAAATCCGGTTGTGACTCGAGAGGCTTGAATGATGGAATCGTCTCGACCAGTCCGCGGTGCGCGATCGCCTGATTCACCGAGTATGTGGCGCCAAGGTACGACGTCAACGCTTCGCGCTCGACATCCTGAATCAATCGCCAGCCGGTGCTCGCGTTGGTCAGCATCGCGATCGCAAAGTTCCGCTCCGGCACGATCTCGAGGAGAAGAATGTGTCCGCCCAACGTACCGCCATGCCCGAATGTGCGAACGGATCCAACCTGGCGGATATGCCACGCCAATCCGATGTCGTCGTCCGTACTTTGCTTATGTGCCTGCGGGGCACGCATTTGCTCCAGCGTTTCCCGCTTGAGCACGCGCTCGCCGTCGGCGGCGGTGCCGTCGCCCATGTGGAACCGAGCGTAGGTAACAAGATCGGTGATGCACAGGCCAACGCCACCCGCGGTCACGCTGGTCGAGGGACTGAACGGCCGCTGGAGGATGGTCTTTCCGTCGCGAACAGTATGGCCGGCGGCGAACCGGTTGGCGATGAATTCGCCGGCAGTCGTTCCGGCATGCTGGAGGGCGAGGGGCTTGAACACGAAGTCGCTGATCGCCCGATTGATCGATGTGCCTGTCACAGTTTCGATCACGCGTCCCGCAATGCTGAACCCGGCGTTGTTGTAACTCCACGCCTTCCCGGGAGGCGCAACCTGCATCAGGTCCGTGACCGACGACACGAAATTCTTCAGCGTCTCGGAACCACGCTCCGGGGCGGACACCTGTCCTTCCCAACCGCCGAGATGGGTTAGCAGGTGCCAGACCGTGACCTCGCGGCTCACCGCCTCGTCGCGCACACGGAAATCCGGGAGATAGGTGCGCACCGGAGCGCGCAGATCAATCTTTCCCTGCTCGACGAGTCGCATCATCGCGGTCGCTGCGAAAGTCTTCGAGATGGAGGCAATGGGAAAGACCGTGTGCTCCGTGACAGGTACGGGATCTTCAATATTGGTCACACCGAGTCCGCGGATCGTCACGTCGTTTCCCGAGACGATTCCCAGCGCCGCGCCTGGCACGCCGAGTTCTTGCATCCTGGTTTCAATGAGTGAGACCAGGGCGTCGAACCGCGGATTCGCAGCCGCTTGCGCGTGCAGATCGACACCTGTGCCGCGCAGACTCCCAATGGCACACAGCGCGAGAAATAACGCCAGCCGCGGCGGCGCCTTGGCCATACGCAGACTCATCACAAGGCGCCAGCGTTGATATCGAAGAGTGGGCTCGCGATCAGGTCATGGAATCCCGGTTTGTAATTCGCCTGCCGGAGAAATGCTGCGATCTGCGCCCAGTGACGCAACTCGTGAGTGATGGCCTGGAGGATCATCTTGCGACAGGTCACGATTCGCGTGTGGGTCCCGAATGACATCTCTCGCGATGCATTCCATTCTGTATCGGGAAATGACGCAAGCAGCTCGCGCAACGCGCGGCGGCTCTCGTGGCCGAAGGCAAAGAGCGCGTCGACATCGTCAGCGGGGATGGTCGAGGTGTCCGTGAGCGGTGCTTTCAGACAGCGCTCAACGTAGCGCTTTTCGGCCGAGAAGATGTGGCGCACGAGCTCTCCAATCGTGCGAATGCGACCATTGTTGTTAGGGCCAAGGTCGACAGCCAGTGCAGCCGGCCCTTGCTCGCGCAACCACTCGTGCCACTGTGCGCGTTCCCAATCGGAGTAGGTGAGCAGATCATCGAGCGTGAATGCTAAGGGCATGATGTCTCTCCGGGATCCGTTTTCCGGGATCCGGGATCCGGGCGTTCTCTTCCCGATACTTGTGGCTTCCGC
>DASTVZ010000021.1:0-90107 GCA_035758845.1 Vicinamibacterales bacterium | reverse complement strand
AACCTCGTGGATAACGCGGTCGAAGCGCTGGGTGGAGCGAGTGCTTCGTTGCGCCCGAACGGCGATCCGCCCTCGATCGCTGTCGAGACGCTTCACGACGGGGCCAACGACGTCGTTCGTTTGACCGTATCGGACAACGGTCCAGGCATCCCACTTGAAGATCGCGACAAACTGTTCATGCCGTACTATTCAACCAAGCGGCGCGGCAGCGGGCTCGGTCTCGCCATCGTGCGACGGATTATCGCCGAGCACGGCGGCAGCATCGAGGCCGGGGACAACACGCCAACCGGCACCGTATTCACGGTTGAATTACCTGTGTGAAATCTTGAAGTCTCCGGTCCCCGTTTTCCAGCTTCCAGTGACGCTCGAAGCCGCCCTCGCACCGTCCGCTCTACTGGTGCGACGGCGAGGCAAGGCCGGCGCGAGGAAAGGCGCGAGAGAGCCTGTAGGGGAGTCCCCGCCGTCGCCCGGCAGACTTGCAGCCGGGCTTAGGCGAGGTCTCGCCGCAGCCTTGGCGAAGGCGGACGAGGGGCAAAGCCCCTCGGAGTAAATATGAAATCCACCGTTCTAGTCGTTGACGATGAAGCCGGCGTGCGAAGCGCGCTGAGCGGCGTCCTCCGCGACGAAGGGTACGCGGTCGATGTCGTCGATAGTGGCGAGGCCTGCCTCGACAGGGCCTCACGTGCGCCGTACGACGTGATCGTCCTCGACATCTGGTTACCCGGCATCGACGGGCTTGCGACCCTTGCCCGGCTCCGTGAGCGCCGAGTCGACGCGCCCGTCGTCATGATCTCGGGCCACGGGAATATCGAGTCGGCGGTCCGCGCCATCAAGATGGGCGCGTTCGATTTCATCGAAAAACCACTCTCACTCGAGAAGACCGTGCTCGTTGTTGGCAACGCCGTGCGGCAGCGCCAGCTCGAGGCGGAGAACCGGGCGCTTCGCGCGCACGTCGACAAACGATTGACGATGGTGGGTGAGAGTTACGTCATGGCTCAACTGCGCGAGCAAGTGGCGATGGCGGCGCCGACCAATGGCCGGGTGCTCATCTTCGGCGAGAACGGGACGGGGAAGGAGCTCGTCGCGCGCAGCATCCATGCGTTGAGCCGGCGCCGCGCCGGTCCATTCGTGGAAGTGAACTGCGCCGCGATTCCCGAGGAGCTCATCGAAAGCGAACTTTTCGGTCACTACAAAGGTGCGTTCACCGGCGCGGTTTCCGATCGTCGTGGCAAGTTCGAGGCGGCCGATAGCGGGACACTCTTCCTCGACGAAATCGGCGACATGAGCGTGAAAACACAGGCGAAGGTTCTGCGCGCCCTCCAGGAGCAGATTGTCGAGCCGGTGGGTGGAACGACGAGCGTGAAAGTGGATGTGCGAATTCTCGCCGCCACCAACAAGGATTTGCCCGCCGAGATCCGCGCCGGCAGATTCCGCGAAGATCTGTATTTCCGATTGAATGTCATTCCGATCTTTGTCCCGCCACTCAGAGACCGCGACACCGATATTCCGCTGCTTGCCGAACACTTCATGGCGGAACTCGCGCGCGAATACGGCCGGCGGCCCAAGCGGCTGGATCCGGGAGCAGCAACAGGACTCCGCAGCTATCGCTGGCCGGGCAACGTGCGCGAGCTGCGGAATGTGATCGAGCGGCTCATGATCATGGTGCCTGGGGACACCATCACGCTCGCTGATCTCGAGTTTCTCGAGGGTGCTTCGATGGCGGCCACCGACGCGGAGGGGACGCCACCACTGACGTTGCACGATGCGCGCGAGCGGTTCGAACGCGATTTCATTCTGCGCGCGCTTGCAGCGCAGCAGGGGAACATTTCCCGCACCGCAGAGATTCTCGGCGTCGAGCGTAGCAACCTCTATCGCAAGATGCGGGCGTTCGGGATTGTGCCTGCACGCAAAGAGGAAGAATCTGTCTAGCGGCTGGCTTCTGGCGCAGCGGCCGATCGCAATTTATTTTCCAGGACTTGCTCGGGCCCGAACCGTTCGAGTTGCAAGTAAAACTCGGCAGCCGAAACTAATGCCGCCGATGGAACAAGGCCAACGATTTCGCTCTCCAGAATTGACGCCCCGTAACGCTCGGCCTCCCGCTTCACGATCTCGAACACTCTGAAGATCGGAGTCTTCTGATAATTCGTGAGGTTCATCGAAACCTGCGCGAGGTTGCGGCCTTCCAGCATGAAACCGGCGGCCTTGACGTATCTCAGACCGCCGCTGCTATGGCGGATCGCCGCCGCTATCTTTTTCGCCACGTCTAACCGGTTGGTGTTCAGGTTGATGTTGTATGCGATGAGCGGCATCCGCGCGCCGACAACGGACGCTCCAGCCGTGGCATGTGGCTCGAGCGGGCCGAAGTCCGGAGCCCAATCCGGCGTGCGCATCTTCGCGGCGAGCCCTGCGAACTCCCCCCGGCGAATGTCCTCGAGATTCTTGCGGAGCGGGTTGGCGGACGCTTCTTCATAGAGATAAATGGGCACGCCGAACCGCTCCGCGATTGCCTTGCCGACCTCCTTGGCCAGCGCAACGCAGTCCTCCATGGTCACCCCCTCAATCGGTACGAACGGAACGACATCGACGGCACCGAGCCGAGGGTGTTCACCGCGATGGGTGCGCAGATCGATGACCGGGAGTGCCGCTTCGAACAACGCGAGCGTGGCGTGTTTGACGGCATCGCGATCGCCGACGAACGTCAGAACCGAACGGTTGTGCGACGCGTCCGACGAGTAATCGAGGAGACGGACTCCAGGCGTTGCCCGAATCGCTGAAGCCAACTGCTCGACGATCTCAGGGCGGCGCCCTTCGCTGACGTTCGGAACGACTTCGATGATTTGCATGAAAGAAGGTTGTACCACGCCTAGCGGTCGGCTGCTGGCTGTCGGCTCTTTGGCTGCTGGAGCCAAAGCGAACGCGAAGCGAGAAGCCAAAAGCGACGAGCGAGCGCCAGGAGCCAGAAGCCGGGAGCCAGAAGCGAGGAGCCAGGAGCCAGAAGCGAGGAGCGTCAGCGACGACAACAACTGATGTAAGTGCTTGTTTATATACACAGTTCGGCTCATAATCGCCTGCGACTGCGCGTGGATCCGAATCCGTGACCGTCGACCCGTACTCGTCTGCATCACCCGCTCTCGAATCGGAGCAGGATCGAGAAGCACGTCTCGAAGAGTTGCTGCTGAGCGGGCTCGATCACTATTTCGCCGGCCAGCACGAGCTGGCGATCAATGTTTGGACGCGCGCATTGTTCATCGACCGCGGTCACGCTCGGGCGCGCGCCTACATCGAGCGTGCGCGAAGCGCGATTGCGGAGCGCCAGCGCGAAGGCGAGGAACTGATTCACTCAGGTGCTGCCGCCTTTCAGCAGGGCGATCCTGATACGGCACGCAGACTCTTGCGTTCGGCCGTGGAGCACGGCGCCGCGACCGAGGAAGCACTCGCGCTTCTCGAGCGACTCGATCGTCTCGAAGCCGCCAGCGTTCCTGATTCAAGAATCCAGCGGCGTGAACCGGCGCGAACGCCGACGGCGGATCACGATTCGATCCGACCCGATCGGACGTGGCTCGGATGGATCGCGACGGGTATTGTTCTCGGGTTCGCTGCCGCTGTTGTCGTCATCGGCGTGTTGTGGAGCCGGGGCGAGCCGTGGCTGCCGTTCGAATCCGCTCCGCCCGCCGAGTCATCGACGCGCGTACACGAGGAACCGCTGCCCATTCCCACGGCATCCGACGTCGCCATCGCTCGAGCGCAGGCGCAGTATGAGCGTGGTCACTTGCGCGAGGCGCTTCTTTCACTTGATGCAATTGGGCCTGGTGATCCGTTGAGCGCCGAAGCGGATCAACTGAAGGGCGTCATCCAAAACAAGCTCTTGGAGGCAGCGCGGACGCCGCCGCCAACGAAAGTCGCGAATCCTCGGCACCAATGAGATGCCCGAAATGTCAGTACATCAGTTTCGACAACGGTGAGCGTTGCCGGAACTGTGGCTATGAGTTTTCGCTGACTCCCAGCGTACCCACGTCGGATCTTCCAATTCAGACCGGCGACGAAGCGTTCGGTCCGCTGGCCGACTTCGCGCTTGAAGTCGCGCCTCCCGCCGGTCGGCACGAGGCTTCACTGGTTGCCGATACGGTGGCGTCGCCGCCGTCACGCCCGATTACGAGCTCGTTCGACTTGCCGCTCTTCAAAGAGCGCCGGCAGCAGCCCGACGAGTCAACACGCGCCCCTGCCCTGAGCGAGCGCTCGGGCCGGCGGGTCGAAGGGCCTGCCCTGAGCGAGCGCTCGGGTCGGCGGGTCGAAGGGCCTGCCCCGAGCGAGCGCTCGGGCGCGCGGGTCGAAGGCCCTGCCACACCGCGTCCGCCGCTGTCGGTCCGGCGATCGGCTCCGACGCCGCCCCGATCATCAAGCCGAGGTCCGGAGGAACAGATCCTCGGTTTTGGCCTGGATGAGGCATCGCCATCGCTGGTCATGCGTTCGCCCACACCGGCGGCGATCCACACCGAAGACAACGATCGGGTTTCCCCCACCGCGCCGTTCGGCCCGCGCATCCTTGCCGCGTTTATCGATATGGGCATCTTGACGGCGATTGCTGGGATCGTGCTCTATTTGACGCTGAGCATTTGTGGCGTGCCGTGGTCGCGGGTGGCCGTCATACCCTGGGTACCCTTCGGCGGATTTCTGGTGTTGATTGCTGGCGGATACTTCACACTTTTCACAGCGGCCGGCGGCCAGACCATTGGCAAGATGGCCGCAGGCATCAAGGTTGTTCCCGTCGACCGGGAACACGGGCGCGTGCCACTCGGCCATTCAGTTCTGCGAGCCACGGCCTACGTCGTATCCGCAATGCCCGCAGGTCTCGGCTTTCTCCCCGTCCTCTTCGGCACTGACAAGCGCGCGATCCACGATCGGCTCGCCGAGACGCGCGTCGTCAAAGCGTGACTCGACTCGCGGTCGTTATCGCGACGGCCGGGTACTGTGGATATTTTCCGTTTGCGCCAGGCACGATCGGGTCCGCGGCAGGTCTCGTTGTCTACCTGCTCGTCTGGTGGACACACTCGCCGATTGTCGAGATCGCGTTGATCCTCAGTCTCTTTGTCGCCGGCGTGTGGGCCGGCACGACGGCGGAGCAGTACTTCGGCGGCATCGATCCAGGGCCAGTGGTGATTGACGAAGTAGTGGGAATGCTGATCACCTTGGCATTCATTCCGGTCGGATGGTCCGGCGCGTTGGCCGGCTTTCTCCTGTTCCGCGTGTTCGACGTGATCAAACCGTTTCCCGCCGGACGATTCGAGCAATTGCACGGCGGTCTCGGCGTGATGGCCGACGATGCGATGGCCGCCGTGTATGCCAACCTGTCGCTGCGTCTCCTGATGTGGCTCCTTCCAGCATGGATCGTGTAAGCGTTCGACCGCTTGCGACGGCCGAGATCATCGCGGTGGGCACCGAGATGCTCGGTGCGTCGCGACTCGATACCAATTCGTTGTTCCTGGCTGGACGGCTGGGCGATCTTGGGATCGATCTTCGTGCCAAGAGCGTAGTCGCCGACGATCGGGATCGGTTGCGCAGCGTTTTTCTGGCAGCGATGTCACGCGCCGATCTCATCATTCTGACCGGAGGCCTCGGCCCGACCGACGATGATCTGACGCGTGAAGTGGTCGCGGGCGCGCTCGAGCGACCGCTGTCGGAAGATCCTGCGATCGTCGAACACATAAGGGCGCGATTTCAGCGACGTGGTTTGCGGATGCCGGAGGTGAACAGACGTCAGGCGATGGTCCCTCAGGGTGGCGTTGTGCTCGAGAATCCGAATGGCACGGCGCCGGGACTGATGATCGAACACGGCGACCAGGTCGTGGTTCTCCTGCCTGGTCCGCCGCGCGAGCTGAAACCGATGTTCGATCGACTATGTGAGTCGTTACTGGCGCAACGAACAGGCGGCTGGCGAATCTATCGGCAAACTCTGTTTGTCGCGGGCCGCGGCGAGTCTCATGTTGAAGAGGTTGCACAACCGATCTATTCGCGTTGGACCGCCGAAACGCCACCGATTGAAACGACCATCCTCGCCGTTCCAGGACAAGTGGAATTGCACCTCACCGTTCGGAGCGCACAATCGAAAGAGACAGAAGGCCGGCTCCTGGCAGCGCGCGACGCACTGCTGATGGCGTTGAAGAGCGATGTCTTCAGTGTCGACGGGCGATCGATGGAAGAAGTGGTCGGCTCGTTGTTGCGAGAACGCGGACTGACGATCAGTGCCGCGGAATCGTGCACCGGTGGGCTGTTGTTGTCACGACTGACCGATGTGCCCGGTAGCTCCGAGTATGTTCTTGGCGGCGCAGTGACGTATAGCAACTCATTGAAAACCGTTTTTGCCGATGTCCCTGCCCACCTGATCGAACAGTACGGTGCGGTGAGTGAACCAGTTGCCGTGGCGCTGGCCGACGGGATTCGAGTGAGGACAGGTGCATCCCTGGGGATCGGGATTACGGGTATCGCGGGTCCCGGCGGTGGAACACCCGAGAAACCCGTGGGCACCGTGGCGATCGCACTGACGGGGAATCGACATCCTGCTCGCGTGCGAACCGTGTCGCTGATTGGCGGCCGACAAATGGTGCGGTTTCAGGCGACGCAGACTGCGCTCGATATGGTGAGAAGGCATTTACTGCAATTGTGATCGGTGAAATCTGCAATTGCTGATTTACGATTGCTGATTGCTGACTGAGGAAAAATCAATCAGCAATCAGCAATCAGCATTCAGCAATCAGCAATTACACCCGTGCGACTCTTTGTCGGCGTAGAGCTCGATCAGCACGTCAAGGATTCGGCTGCAGCGATCGCCGAGTCTCTTCGCCGCGATCTCGGTCAAGGCGTGAACGCGCGATGGGTTCCAGCCGCCAATCTCCACATCACGTTGTGGTTTCTTGGCGAGGTCGAAGAATCTCGCGTGGAGTTGGC
This sequence comes from Vicinamibacterales bacterium, assembly GCA_035758845.1. Taxonomy (GTDB): domain Bacteria; phylum Acidobacteriota; class Vicinamibacteria; order Vicinamibacterales; family 2-12-FULL-66-21; genus JALZOC01. Next base: position 83,165 of record DASTVZ010000021.1, on the reverse strand, counting down.
CTTAGGTTCGCTGGATCGTCAGTTCATCGAACCCGCATTCGACGTCGAGGTTTCCCGCCTCGGCGCGTTTCCACCATCCGGGCCACCGCGCGTATTTTGGCTTGGCGTGACTGCGGGTGCGGACTCGCTCGCTCGATTGCATGCCGAACTCACGACTCGATTGGAACCGATCGGTTTTGCATCGGAGCGGCGCGCGTACTCAGCGCATCTCACGATTGCTCGCGTGAAAGACATCTCGCGCGGTGTCTCCCCCCGCGATCTGCGGGCGATGCTGCAGGCGCGGCCGGCTGATGCAGGCGGGTGCCGTATCGAGGCGGTCACTGTGTTCCGCAGCCGCGTATCCTCAAAAGGGGCGACCTACGAGGCGCTGCAGCGAGTACGATTAACGTAGGTCGCGATGCTCCCTGTTCTGCTTGGTTATCTCGCGGGTTCTGTTCCGTTTGCCTTTCTGCTGGCGCGCCGGGCCGGCATCGATGTGCGTGTGGCCGGCAGCGGAAACGTCGGTGCCGCCAATGTGCTTCGGACGGCCGGCACCTGGCGCGCGGTGACGGTCATGAGCCTCGACGTTGCAAAAGGGGCCGCCGCCGTGCTCATCGCGAACCTCGTTGCTGGAGGAGTGGGAATAGCAGCGCTCACCGGGGCGGCCGCAATCGTCGGTCACATCTACCCGGTGTGGCTCAGGTTCCACGGCGGGAAAGGTGTCGCGGTGGCAGCCGGAGTGTTCAGCATCCTTTCTCCCGTCGCGACAAGCATCGCGGCGGCGTTGTTTCTCGTCATCGTGTGGCTGACGCGTTATGTGTCGCTCGGTTCGATCGCGGCAGCACTCGCGCTGCCGCCGGTCGCGTGGTGGTGGGGCGCCCCCCGCGCTGTCGTTCTCACGGCAGCGGGATCAGGTGCCCTGATCCTGTTCCGGCACCGAGCGAATTTCCGACGCCTGCGTCTCGGGACAGAACGTCAAATGGGTTCCCGCGCATGAGTCGCATTGCCATCCTCGGGGCCGGGAGTTGGGGCACCGCTCTCGCAATCCACCTGGCGCGAGCCGGACGAACCGTCAGGCTGTGGGCCCGCGATGCGGAACTTGCCGCGGAAATTGCGGCGACCCGTAACAATCCGCGATATCTCAGTGGCGTGTCCGTTCCGCCCGACGTGGAACCAACATCGTGCATCGAGGCAGCCGTCGATGATGCGCAATTCGTTGTTGTCGCGGTGCCATCTCATGGACTGCGATCTGCCGTGCGCCTGGCGTCGGCCTCGGTTGCAACAGACACCGTTATCGTGAGCGCGACCAAGGGACTGGAAACGGGATCGCTTCGGCGGATGTCGCAAGTCATCGAAGAGGAAACTGCCGCGCGCTTTCCGGTTGTCGTACTGTCCGGCCCGAGTTTTGCCGCCGAGGTTGCCGCCGGCCTGCCAGCCGCCCTGCTGGCCGCATCGTCACATGCGCCCGCCGCCGCGCGGGTCCAGGAACAGTTCCGAAGCCGAGGACTGCGCCTGTACGCGAGCGATGATGTTGCCGGCGTCGAGATCGGCGGCGCCCTGAAAAACGTCATTGCGATTGCCGCAGGCGTTGTCGAGGGGCTGGGCCTTGGCCACAACGCGATGGCCGCGCTAATCACGCGCGGCCTCGCAGAGATTTCGCGGTTGGCGTGCGCCGAAGGGGGCCGCCGCGACACGCTCGCCGGATTGAGCGGTCTCGGCGATCTCGTCGTCACGTGCACGGGAGACTTGAGCCGCAATCGTCACGTCGGGCTTGAACTCGGCCGCGGCCGGCCGCTCGCCGATATTCTGGGGCAGATGCACATGGTCGCCGAAGGTGTGCGGACAACCGGGGCAGCGCTGGCGCTCGGCGCGCGCCACGGTCTCGAGCTCCCCATCACTGCGCAGATGGCCGCCGTGCTCGAAGGACGAACCTCACCTCTCGAAGCAGTCGAAACCCTGATGGGGCGACGACAGAGGGCGGAAGTGGAATGAAGAATTGCTGATTGCTGATTCTTGATTGCGGATTTTGTTGAATGCCGATTTCTGATTTGTGACCGGCGCAACGGCGAGGCAAGGCTGCGCAAAGAAGACGCGAGCAAGCGCCCACCGTCGCCAAGGCTTCGGCGAGGTCTCGCCGTAGCGCTTCGCGCGAAGGCGGATGTAGGGGAGTCCGAGGGGCGAAGCCCCTCGGAGTAAATAATGGGTTTCTTTGACAAAATCAAACAGTCGCTCGCGCGGACGAAAGAACAGTTCGTCGAGCGTTTCGAAGAAGTCGTCAAGCGAGCGGACGAACCGACGAGGCGGGCGCAGCCAATCGACGTCGAGACTATTGACGCGTTGGAAGAAGCGTTGATCTCCGCCGACGTCGGGGTCGCCGCCACAGAGCAGATCGTTCAGGCAGTCAAACAGAAACGCGGTGCAGGAAACTCGCTGCGCGGTTTGGTGAAGGAAGAGATCCGCGGAATCCTTCGCGACACGAATCCACCTGCCGCCAACGGCCATCCTCCGCAGGTCGTGCTCATCGTCGGTGTGAATGGAACCGGAAAAACGACGACTGTTGGAAAGCTGGCCCGATACATCAAGGATTCGGGGAAGGATCCGTTGATCTGCGCTGCCGACACGTTCAGGGCGGCGGCGGTCGAGCAGCTGGAGATTTGGGCCAAGCGGGCAGGCGTCGACATCATCAGGGCGCGAACCGGTGCTGACCCTGCTGCCGTCGTCTATGACGCGATCGCCGCGGGGAAATCACGCCAGCGTGATGTGGTGCTTGTTGACACCGCCGGGCGTCTGCACACGCGGACAAATCTGATGAACGAGCTGGAAAAGATACGACGGGTTGCCGCACGCGAAGTCGAAGGGGCGCCGCATGAGGTCCTGCTGGTGCTCGATGCCACGGTCGGGCAGAACGGTCTCGCTCAGGCGCGGGAGTTCATGAATGTTGCAGGCGTGAACGGAATCGTTCTCACGAAACTGGATGGCACGGCCAAAGGGGGCATCGCGGTGGCCATCGCGCACGATCTCAAGTTGCCAATCCGCTACGTCGGCGTAGGCGAGGGAATCGACGATTTGGTTCCCTTCTCGCCGGACGAATACGTGGATGCGTTGTTTGAAGAGAAGTGGTAGTTGCTCACCGACACCGATTACATGGCGCGCGCGCTGGCGATTGCGGAGCGTGGGCGTGGCCGGACCAGTCCTAACCCGATGGTCGGTGCGGTCGTCGTTGACCGCGAGGGAGTGGTCGTCGGGCGCGGATCGCACGAGTTCGCCGGTGGACCTCACGCCGAGGTGCACGCGCTTCGTGACGCCGGTGAACGCGCGCGCGGAGCGACTCTGTACTGCACGCTCGAGCCCTGCAGCCATGTCGGACGCACCGGCGCGTGCGCGCCGGTCGTGGCCGATGCTGGTCTGAGGCGCGTGGTTGTTGCGACCGCGGATCCCAATCCGCTCGTGAACGGAAATGGACTCGAGATGCTTCGCCGCCGCGGCATTTCGGTGACGGCGGGCGTTCTCGACCGCGAGGCGCGAACGCTCAACGCTCCCTTCTTCACGGTCATGACTCGGCACCGTCCGTTCATAACCATGAAAATCGCCTTGAGCGCGGATCATCGCATCGCGGCGCGCCCCGGGGTTCGAACGTCGCTGACCGGCCAGGCCGCCGCGCGTCTCATTCATCGCGATCGTGCCGAGGTTGACGCCATTGCCGTCGGCTCCGAGACCGTCCTGGCCGACGATCCGAGTCTGACTGCGCGCGGGGCGTACAGATACAGACCCCTTGTCAGGGTTGTATTTGATTCCCGCTTACGGACGCCGCCGGCTGCTCGGCTGCTCTCGACGCTGAGCGCCGGCCCCGTCATAATCGTGAGTAGGCAATCGAGCGTCGATGCTTCGTCGCACCGCGCGGTCGCGCTACGGGAGGCGGGGGCTGACATCCTTGCACTCGAGACCGGTTCGACGGTCCGCGACGCGATGGAACGGCTGGCCGCGCGCGGAGTTTCTTCGCTCATCGTCGAAGGCGGCGTGACCCTTCATCGAGCCGTCTGGGACGCCGGCCTGGTCGATCGCGTCCAGATGTATATGACGCCCCACGTTCTGGGCGCGGACGGCCTCGACTGGTTGCCGACCCCGTTGGCCGGGCTTGGCCCGGTCACCGAGCGACGGCTTGGGACCGATAGGTTGATCGAGGCCTATGTTCACCGGACTAATTGAAGCGATCGGCGAAGTCGCAGAAATGAAGCCGACACCGTCCGGTTTCCGGCTCCGTCTGACGACGCCGATTGCATCAGAAATCGCACCGGGGGACAGCATCGCGGTGAATGGCGTTTGTCTGACCGCGGTAGCGTCTGACGACCTCGCCGTTGACGCGGATATTTCACCTGAGACCGCTCGCGTGACCGCGCTCGGATCGCTTAGCCGTGGCGCGCTCGTAAATCTCGAGCGTCCGCTACGCGCCGACGCGCGCCTCGGTGGACATTTCGTGCAGGGTCACGTCGACGCAACAGGAACCATCGAGGAGATTCGTCCCGACGGTGATTCGTTCTGGCTTACGGTACGGTATCCGGCACTGCTTGCTCCGTACATCGTTCGCAAGGGTTCGATTGCCGTCAATGGGATCAGTCTGACGGTTGCCGGTCTTGACGAGCGGCGTTTCGATATTCAGATCATTCCGTATACGTGGGAACACACAAATCTCCATCTCGCCAAGGTGGGGGATGCGGTCAACCTGGAATGCGACATCCTCGGTAAGTACGTCGTCCGTGTCGCAGAACTCGCCGGGATGTCGACGGTCCCGAAACGGGATCAATGAATTGCCGATTGCCGATTTCTGATTGCAGATTTTCGTGACTGCCGATTGCTGATTGTCATTGCCGATTGCTGATTGCTGATTGTCATTGCTGATTGCTGATTGTTATGGCTAAGACGGCTCGAAAGAAAAAGTCACCGTTCGCCCGCATCGAAGATGCAGTCGAGGCGTTCCGCGCCGGTCAGATGATCATCGTCGTCGACGATGAAGATCGCGAGAACGAAGGGGATCTCACGATTGCGGCGGAGAGGGTCACGCCCGACGCCATCAACTTCATGGCGCGTCATGGGTGCGGGTTGATTTGCGTCGCGATGACGGAGGATCGACTCGCGGAACTCGACTTACCGCAAATGGTCGGGCAGAACACGGCGCGGCTGGGCACAGCGTTTTGCGTTTCGATCGACGCGAAGGGCGTAACGAGTACGGGCGTATCTGCGAGCGATCGCGCGGCAACGGTTCTCGCAATGATCGATCGGCGCACTCGGCCGTCAGATCTTGTCCGACCGGGCCACATGTTCCCATTGAAGGCACGAAACGGCGGTGTGCTCGTGCGTGCCGGCCAGACCGAAGCTGCTGTCGACCTTGCACGGATTGCCGGCTTGTACCCCGCTGGAGTCATTTGCGAAATCATGAACCCCGACGGAACGATGTCGCGCGTGCCGGAGCTGACGAAATTTGCGAAACGACACAAGCTGCTGATGATTACCGTCGCCGATTTGATCCAATACCGGCTTCGCACAGAGGCGCTGGTCCAGCGGGTCGCGACAGCAGCGCTTCCGACCGAGCATGGTGACTTCCGCGTGTACGCATTCGAGAGCACGATCGATCGCGAAACACACGTGGCGCTGGTGAAAGGCGACATCGGCGACGGCGAGAATGTGATGGTACGGGTCCACTCACGATGCCTGACGGGCGACGTGTTCCACTCCGCCCGATGCGACTGCGGCCCGCAGCTCGATGCAGCGATGGAGCGGATCGCGGCCGAAGGCCGAGGCGTACTCCTGTATCTGAACCAGGAAGGCCGAGGCATCGGGCTGGCTAACAAGATTCGCGCCTACGAACTGCAGGATCAGGGCCTCGATACGGTGGAGGCAAATGAACGCCTTGGCTTCAAGGCTGACCAGCGCGACTATGGTATCGGTGTTCAAATCCTGAAGAATCTGGGCGTCCGATCCATGCGGCTCCTCTCCAATAACCCGAGAAAACTCGTTGGAATCGAGGGGTATCAGCTGTCGGTCGCCGAATGGCTCCCGCTGGAAATTCCGGCATCGGAGGTCACCCGACGCTACCTGACGACCAAGAAGAACAAGCTCGGTCATAAGCTCACGTCTGTTTGACAGTTTCCGGCCGTTCAGTTACGATAAACGTTTGCGCCTGAAGCGGTTAGGCGCATAGGATGGTGTGGTTTTCGGCCCCGGGCCTCCGCGCGTTGGAGGCGGCGGGCAAGGATTCCGCGCACGGTCTTCATTCACAATCATGTTTGAATCGCTCAGCGACCGCCTCCAGGGAGTATTTCGCTCACTCCGGGGGGAGGTGCGGCTCACGGAAGCTACCGTCGAAGCCGCCCTCCGCGAGATCCGGATGGCGCTCCTCGAGGCGGACGTCAACTTCAAGGTCGTCAAGGCGTTCATCGACCGCGTTCGCGATCGCGCCGTCGACCAGGAAGTGCTCAAGAGCCTGACGCCGGCGCAGCAAGTCGTCCGAATCGTCCGGGACGAGATGCTGGCGCTTTTCGGCGAGACGACAGGCGGACTGCCGGCGTCGCAGGCACACCCGCGCGTCATCCTGCTTCTCGGGTTGCAGGGCTCCGGCAAGACAACGACGGCAGGAAAGCTCGGGCGATGGCTGGCCAAACAGGGACGGCACCCGATACTGGTGTCGACGGACGTTCGTCGTCCAGCGGCGATCGAACAGCTCAACGTCGTCGGCAAGCAAGCGGAGGTCCGCGTACACGATCCCGCAGGCGATCTGGACCCAGTGCGCCGCGCCACTGGCGCGATGACCGAGGCGCGAAACAGCGGCTTCGATACCGTGATCGTCGATACAGCGGGTCGTCTGCACATCGACGACGAGCTGATGAACGAGCTACAGGCGATCCAGACGGCCGTCGAGTCGACCGATCGATTGTACGTGGCCGATGCGATGACAGGGCAGGATGCCATCAAGAGCGCCGGTGAATTCAATCGGCGCATTGGTATCAGCGGCGTCGTGCTCTCGAAGATGGACGGCGACGCACGGGGTGGGGCAGCGCTTTCGGTGGTCGGTGTCGTCGGCGTGCCGATCGCGTTCGTCGGGAGTGGTGAGCGGTTGCAGGATCTTGAGCCGTTTCATCCCGACCGGGTCGTCTCTCGAGTGCTCGGCATGGGCGATGTGCTCTCGCTCATCGAAAAGGCGGAAGAGGCGGTCTCGCTCGAAGACGCCGAAAAACTCGAGCAGAAGATTCGCCTCGACGATTTCACCCTCGAGGATTTCCGCGACCAGCTGCGCACCATCAAGAAGATGGGACCGCTCGATCAAATCATCGGGATGCTGCCCGGCATGGGGGCGATGAAAGAACTCGCCGCCAATCGCGAGAAGGTTGACGACAAGCAACTGAATCGCGTGGAAGCGATCATCAACTCGATGACTCCAAGGGAACGCAGGAACCATCAGTTGATTAATGGCAGCCGACGGAAGCGGATCGCCAAGGGCAGCGGGACGTCAGTCGAGGAAGTGAATCGCCTCTTGAAGCAGTTCGTGCAGATGAAGAAGATGCTCAAGGCGATGGGCGGCATGGCGGGGCTGGGCAAGAAAAAGGGCGGCCTCGGCATGATGAAGTCGTTGATGAACAGATAACTGGTAACTGGAGCGAAGAAGAAATGTTAGCAATTCGTCTGAGACGCACGGGGTCCAAGAAGCGGCCGTTCTTTCGCGTTGTCGTGACCGACTCGCGTGCCGCGCGCGACAGCAGTTTCGTGGAGGTGCTTGGACACTACAATCCGCGCACTAACCCGGAGACGCTCGATCTGAAACGGGAGCGGCTCGATTACTGGATCAAGGCGGGCGCCGTTCCAACGGACACCGTCCGGACACTCGTCGCGCGGATGCCCACCGTCGAAGCATCCGCACCGCCGACTACCCAGCCTGCGTCGTGAGCCGCTGTCGTGACGTCGTCGAGGTGATCGCACGGGCGCTGGCCGATAAGCCTGACGCCGTTCGTGTCACCGAACGGCAGCATCGCGGGCAAACGCTCGTGGAGCTGTTCATGGCGCCGGGCGATCTGGGCCGCGTCATCGGCCGGCAAGGCCGCACGGCGTCGGCCATGCGCTCGCTGGTGAACGCGACCGCGGATTTGGAAGGAACGAAGGCGACGCTGGAGTTCCGCGACGAGCAGTAAGCGCGCCACGGGCGCGTGGGAGGTCCGCCGGGCGAAGCCCCCGGATCTGAGTAAAGTGCGGTGATTTGTGGATCCTGAATCGCGCGAGGCGGCGGCAGACGACCTGCTGCTCGTAGGGCGTGTGGCGCGCGCGCATGGCATCCGCGGTCACGTGATCGTCAATCCTGAAACGGACTTCATGGAAGCCCGTTTTCGGCCAGGGCAGGTGATCCTGGCTGGTCCTGCGGATCGGGTGCAGGCGTACGAGATTGTCGAGAGCCGCATTCACCAGGGGCGACCCATCGTGCGGTTTGCGGGATTCGACACGATGAATGCCGCGGAGACACTGGCGGGCGCGGATCTGTGGCTCCGTGAGCAGGATCTGGAGCCGTTGCCCGAGGGAACGTTTTATCGGCACGACCTTGTTGGATGCGAGGTCGTCGATAAGCAGGGGACGCCGCTCGGCAGGGTGACCGGCGTCGAAGGGTCGATCGATCGGAGTTATCTCGTGGTTGACGGGCACACGTTGATTCCGCTCGTCGGCGACATTTGCGTCGCGATCGACATTGCAGCGCGCCGCGTGACGATTGATCCTCCGGAAGGATTGATCGAGTTGAACCGGCCGTCGGGACGGCCGCGGTGAAGATCGACATCGTCACGATCTTCCCGAAAATGATTGAGAGTGCGCTGGCAGACGGGGTGGTAGGCCGCGCAATCGTTGGCGGCGTCCTCGATGTGCGGGTGCACAATCTGAGAGACTACGCGTCGGACCGCCATCGCGTGGTGGACGATTTGCCGTTCGGGGGCGGGCCCGGCATGGTGCTGAAGCCGGAGCCTCTGTATCGAGCGGTCGACGACATTCGCAGGACGCGCGGAACACCCGGCGCGGTGGTCCTGACGTCGCCGGATGGTGAGCGATTCACTCAGGCGACGGCCGAGCGCCTGAGGGCACTCGATCACATCGTGATCCTGTGCGGGCGATACGAGGGAGTGGACGAGCGGGTGCGGACGGGACTCGCGACCGAGACGTTATCGATTGGTGACTACGTGCTCTCGGGCGGGGAGTTGGCGGCGCTCGTGATTGTCGACTCGGTCGGACGGCTCGTGCCCGGTGTGGTAGGCGACGAGGCGTCAGTTGCGCACGATACCTTCGCGCGCGGCCTGCTCGATTATCCGCAGTACACGCGGCCTGCGGAGTTTCATGGAATGGCGGTGCCGCCGGTGTTGTTATCCGGGCACCATGCGGAGATCGAGCGGTGGCGTCGCCGGGAGGCGCTGGCCCGCACGCTCGCCGCGCGTCCGGAGATGCTGGAGACGGCATCGCTGGACGCAACGGATCAGACGCTGTTAGAGGAACTGCGTCAGAAGAAGGAGATAGAGAAATGAGTGCCGTAGAGACCGTCGAGCGTGCCAACATGGTCAAGCGCCCGGCGATCAAGCCGGGGGACACCGTTCGCGTTCATGTCAAAGTTCGCGAAGGCGACAAGGAGCGTATTCAGGTGTTCGAGGGCATGGTGATCGGGATGCACCGCGGCGGGGCGCGTGCGACATTCACGGTGCGTAAGGTGTCGTTCGGCCAGGGCGTCGAGCGAATCTTTCCGCTGCACTCGCCGATTATCGACAAGATCGACGTCGTCCGCACCGCCCGGGTCCGTCGCGCCAAGCTCTATTTCCTGCGCGAACTGAAGGGAAAGGCCGCGCGCATGAAGGACGCGGCCAAGAAGCAAACGGTCTAAACGCGGGGCCACTGACCCGTGGTCAAAGTCCGCGCTTTCAGGACGCTGGAGAATACGATCCGGCGGCTGGGCTTCAACCTCGTCGCCGGTGTCGACGAGGTCGGCCGCGGCTGTCTGGCCGGACCAGTCGTCGCGGCGGCGGTGGTGCTCGATCCGGAGCGATACATCCCCCGAATCTGCGACTCGAAAACCGTGACCGCGCTCGAACGCGCGCGGCTCTACGAGAAGATCACTCGCGGCTCGATCACGTGGGGAGTTGCTGCGGCGGATCCTGGCGAGATCGACACGATCAATATTCATCAGGCGTCTCTGCGCGCCATGCAACGGGCCATCCTGAGCCTCGTCCCGCTCCCCGATTTCGTCCTCGTCGACGCGTTTCGGGTACCCGATCTGATGATGGCGCAGCGCCCGGTTGTCCACGGCGATGCGCGCTGCACCGCGATCGCGGCCGCCTCGATCGTCGCCAAGGTCACTCGCGATCGGATCATGCTCGAGCTGCATGCTCGCGATCCGCGCTATGGGTTCGATCGTCACAAGGGATACGCCACACGCGATCATCTGGATGCTGTTTCCCGCTTCGGGTACTCGGAAGTGCACCGTCGCTCGTTCCGGCCGCCCACGCTGTTTGATAGGATGGACGCGTAAACCTCACAAACTGAGCCGCTGGTGGAGTGATCGTTGGCACTTGACCGGGAAGATACGCTGAAAAAAGCCGAGAAGCTCCTCCGCCAGGGGAAGCTCGACGCGGCCATCGCCGAGTACGCGCGGGTCACAGAAGAGCAGCCGCGCGACTGGAATACGGCGAACACGCTCGGCGATCTTTACGTTCGCGCGAATCAGCCGGCCAAAGCCGTCGAGCAGTATGCGCGGATTGCCGAACATTTCGTTCACGACGGCTTCTATCCAAAGGCCGCCGCGCTTTACAAAAAGATCCTGAAGATTTCACCGAATGATGAGCAGGCGCAGCTGTATCTGGCTGAGATCTCCGCCAAGCAGGGTTTGCTCGTCGACGCGAAGTCGTACTTCAACGCGCTGGTCGCGCGTCGCCGCGCACGCGGAGACCGGAAAGGCGCCGATGAGATCGTCGTGCGGCTTGGCACGATCGATCCATCCGACATCGACGCGCGAATTGCTGGCGCGCGGGTGCTGGCGCTTGGCGGCGAGGAGAAGCGCGCGGCGACCCTTTTTCGAGACCTGCACGCCGATTTGATCGAAAAGCGCCGCGACACCGAGGCGGTGGCCGCGTTGCGCGAGGCCGTCCGCCTGAATCCATCGGATCTCGAAGGACGAAACATTCTCGCCAGAAACGCACTGGCTTCAGGGGATCTCGAGACCGCGCGCGGTTACCTCGATCGCAAGAGCGCCGGCGACGATCCCGGGCTGCTCCTGGCCCTGGCGGACATCGAGCTGCGCAGCGGGCACCTCGACGCGGTGCGGGAGATCCTGCAGAAGTTGCTTTCCATCGATCGTGGAGCACGGCAAAGCGTCATCAATCTCGCCTGGACGTTCCTGGATGTATCGCCCGATGCCGGTTTTGTCTGCGTCGACGCAGCCGTGGACGCCGAAATTCAGGCGCGTGAGTTCGATGATGCCGCATCGCTGCTTCAGGAGTTCGTGACACGGCGGCCTGCGCACATCGCCGCCCTCCTCAAGCTGGTCGAGGTGTGCGTCGACGGCGGACTCGAATCCACGATGTGCGATGCGCAGACGCAACTCGCCGACGCGTACCTCGCGGCCGGGCAGGCGTCCGAAGCACGGGCGATCGCGGAGGATCTCGTTGCCCGCGAACCCTGGGAAGGTGCGCATATCGATCGGTTCAGGCGCGCGCTCGTAATGCTGCGCATTTCTGAGCCGGACACTTTGATCGCCGAGCGTCTGAGCGGGGCGACCCCATTCGTCGCGAGAGATCATTTTTCTGGCGCCGTAGAGGCGCCCGCGACGCCCCCCGAACCGGCGACAGAACTCCCCCGGACAATCGCCGTTCACGAAGCTGTTCAGCGCGAGGCTCCCGCGCAAGGCGCGCCACGCAACCCCACGGCGGCAGCCGCCGCGCCACCAGTCAAGAAGCAACGCTTGGCTGAAATCGATTTATCTCATGCACTCGGCGAACTGGACGGCGAGGAGGAGCGTCCGCAACGCTCCCCCACTCTCGGCGACATCTTCAAGGGAATCAGGAAGGACGCGGCTCCGCCGGATGGCGCTGACCAGTCTGCGCAGCACATGAAGCTGGCGCGAACCTATCTTGAGATGGGGATGCTTCAGGAAGCGACGGCATGCCTGAAAACCGCGGCTCGCTCTCCGCGTCAACGATTCGAAGCGGCAGCAACGCTCGGACGTTTGTACAAGGAGCACGGCGAGATCACTGATGCCATCGAGTGGTTGGAACGGGCGGCGGAGGCGACGGTGCCGTCGCCGGAAGATGGACAGGCGCTGTTGTACGATCTCGGTCTCGCGCTGGAGGATGCTGGCGAGACCGCGCGGGCTCTCGCGGTATTCCTCGAATTACAGGCCACCACCGGCGAGTACCGTGACGTGGCCGAACGGGTGGACCGTCTCGCGCGGGTGCAGACCGGAGGTTGATCATCTCGGTCATTTCCCGCGTCCTGTTCGCCGCCTACTTTCTCGAAGCCGGGTTCGTGCTCATCGTTGCTCCCTGGAAGACGGCCTTCTGGGATCGCAACTTCTTTATCGAGCGCCTGCCGATGCTCGAATCGCTCCTGTCGAACGTCTTTGTGCGCGGGGCTGTGTCGGGGATCGGTGGTTTGACGACGCTGGCTGGGCTTGCCGAGCTCGCCGGGCTGTTCGTTAGTTCAAGTCCGAGTCAAAGCCAAGCCAACGAACCCGCGAGCAAACCTCAATCCTGACACGTCGCCGGGACGCGATCTGAACTGAACGTGCAGTTTCCAGTCATCTGCCTCATCACCGGCGGCGAAGGTGGAGTGCCTGGACTGGTTCGCGAGGCCGCGTCCGCCGGAGTCGACGTGGTCCAAATCCGCGAACCGCAACTGCAAGGTGGAGCCCTCCTATCGTATGCGCGCCAGGCAGTGGGCGAGAGCGGTCACACATCGTGTCGCGTGCTCATCAACGATCGGCTCGACATCGCGATCGCCGCTACGGCCGCCGGCGTCCATCTGCGTGGAGATTCGTTTCCAGCCGTGCGTGTCAGGAGCCTGGCCCCTGCCGGATTCGTCATCGGCCGATCCGTCCACAGCGCAGCGGAGGCCGCCGCCGTCACTAAGCAGGGCGGCTGCGACTACCTGATTTTTGGCACCGTCTTTCGGTCGCGAAGTAAGGCGGCTGGCCATCCCGTTGCCGGGCTGGCTGTTTTGCGGGAAGTCTGCCGCGCGACCGCCCTGCCGGTAATTGCCGTCGGCGGGATTTCGCTCGGTAATGTCGCCGAGGTCGTGGCGGCGGGGGCGAAGGGAGTCGCGGCAATCAGCCTTTTCCGAGAGGGCGAACCGCTTAGCTCAACAGTGTCAAGGTTGCGCCAGCGGTTTGACACCTAACCGCGGGTCGCCTAAACTATTGTCTATTGGCACCTTAAGGCGGTCCTTGGGTCATGAACGATTTTGGCGGAAAACTGCGCCTGGAGCGAGAGCGGCGTGGGATTTCGCTTCGCCAGATTTCGGCGGCCACCAAGATCTCGATTGGCGCGCTCGAGGCGCTCGAGCGCAATGACATTTCCAAGCTGCCCGGCGGTATTTTTAGCCGCTCCTTCGTTCGTTCCTACGCCGTCGAGGTCGGTCTGAACCCGGACGAGACCGTTCACGAATTCCTCGATCGATTCCAGGGGACCCCTGTCACAGCCATTCCGACGCCGGCAACCGCCTCTGCTGCTGAATCGGCGTTCGAGGAACAACAGCGGTTCGCCAGTGCTGTCCTGAAGGTGGCGCTCATTACCGTCCCGTTGATCGTGTTGATCCTCTACTTCACGATGCGCGTGCGACTACCAACTTCTGAGACCAGCAGTCCACCGTCACCGCCGCCGGCGGCGGCCAATACACCCTCGGGACACGCGACCACCCCTTCGAGTGCCACGCCAGCTCCCGCGCCGGTTGCGACCAGCGGGGCGACGCGGCCGCAGGGTGTTGACAGCGCATTGACCTTGGAGCTGACAACGACAGGCGATTGTTGGGTCAAGATCACCGCCGACGGCAAAGTGACCGTCGCCCGTCTGATGCATGCGGGTGACAAGGAGAAGCAGGAGGTGCGCGAAAAGGCCGTTATTGTGGTGGGGGAGGCCGGCGCATTTGCATTTTCAATCAATGGCCGCCCGGCCAAGCCGCTCGGACCCGCTGGCGCGGTCAGGACCGCGATCATCACGAAGGACACGCTCGCCTCGTACCTTCAATAACATTCGATGGATCCGGGCATCCGTTCGCCTCTAATCGATCTGTTCCGGCGAGGAGAAGCGGCTCGCGACGTTCGTCTGCTCGCGGCGAGGGGCGCGCTCGCCCCGCGAGAGATCGATCAGCTCGCGCTGCTTCTGATCCTCTGCGACGATTCCGATCCGGAGATTGCTGGCGCCGCGAATGCGACGCTGGACACTCTGCCGATCGAGCCGCTTCGTGCGTTCCTGGCACGTGCCGAGGTGCCCAGGGAAATGCGCGATTTCTTTGTGACGCGTGTCGGCATTCGACCGGCTGCGACCGCTTCCGGCAATGGCGACCACGCAGCTCCCGCCGAGGACGACGAGGAGGATGCGGAGGAGGATCCGAAAGTTCTCGCATCACTCCCGATTGTGGAGCGCATGAAGCTGGCTATGAAGGGCACGCGATCGCAGCGGGCACAGCTCATTCGCGATTCGAACAAGCTGGTCGCCGCGGCCGTTCTCAGCAGCCCGAAGCTGACCGAAACCGAAGTCGAAGCGTTCGCGAAAATGGCCAACGTGTCAGAGGAGGTCCTGCGGGCGATTTCCATCAATCGCACCTGGATGAAAAACTACGGCGTCGTTGCCGGGTTGACGCGAAATCCCAAGACGCCGCCAGGCATTTCCATGCATCTCGTGCAGCGATTGAACGAGAAAGATTTGAAGATGCTGACGACGGACCGCAATGTCCCGGAGGCGGTCAGGCTTGCCGCGCGCAAGTTCTTGCGGAAGGGACCGAAAGAGGTCTAGCGCGCTCAATTCTCTTTCTTCCCCTTCTTGAATTCCTTGCGCATTTCCGCGAGCCCCTGCATGAAGACCGTTGCCCGCGGCCGCTCCGATTCCGGCATCGCTTTCAGTAAATCAACCGCTCGATCGAAGTCGCGATCGATCGACGCCTTTGTCGCCTTGAAGTAGAGCCGCCGGATTTCCTCGAGATGATTCAGAGACATCAGCGCTCAGTTACGACGGCGGCGGAGCATCGATCGAAAGGTCTCGAGCGGGCGCGTGTTCAGGATGTCGTCCGGCGTCAGCCAGGCGCGCCGCGCCACCGATACGCCCCATCGCAAGCCGCCGAGGGCTGTTGGCGAGTGCGCGTCGGAATCGATGACGATCTTGACGCCGCGATCGCGCGCGGCACGTGCGTGTACTTCGTCAAGATCGAGGCGATCGATCTGACTATTGATCTCGATCGCCACGCCAGCCGCTGCCGCGGCAGCGAAAACCCGATCGGTATCGAAGCTATATGGTTCGCGTTTGAGAATCAGCCGGCCGGTGGGATGGGCCAGTACGTCGACCCATGGACACGACAGCGCGCGGAGCAAACGGTCCGTCATTCGACCTGAATCCAAAGCAAACGCGGAATGCACTGACGCGATGACGATGTCGAGTTGAGCGAGGCAGTCGTCTGCAAGATCCATCGATCCATCCGGCCGAATGTCGCACTCGATTCCGGCAAGGACCGTGATGCCGTCGAGACGCTCGTTCAACTCCCGGATCGCGCGCGCGTGTTCGAGGGCGGCCGCCTCGTCAAGTCCATTGGCCATGGCGACAGCCCGGCTATGGTCGGTGATCGCGATGTACTCGAGGCCAGACGCCAGAGCGGCTCTGGCCATGGCGACGGCATCAGCGCGGCCATCAGTCCTGGTGGTATGCATGTGCAGATCGCCCCGCAGGTGCTGCAGCGTCACGAGTCGCGGCAGTGCGTGCTGCTCGGCGGCCCAAATTTCCCCGCGATTTTCGCGAAGCTCGGGTGGGATGAACTCGAGCCCGAGCGCCTCATAGATGCGTTCCTCGGTCTCGCCGGCGATCTTCCCGTCGTCATCGACGCGAAACAGCCCGTACTCGTTCAGCTTGAGGCCGCGCTGGATCGCGCGGTCACGCAGCGCAATGTTGTGGGCTTTGGATCCGGTGAAGTACTGCTGTGCCGCGCCGAGACTATCGCCTGGCACGAGCCTCAAATCGGCTTGGAAACCGTCCCACAAAAGGACGCTCGATTTCGTGTCGCCGCGCGCGAGCACGCGCTGCACCAAGCGATACCCGGTGAATGCATCCATGAGTGAGGGAGGGCCACCAGCCGCGAGAATATCCAGGTCTCCGCACGTCTCGCATCCCCGTCGCAGGCTGCCGACGATGGAGATGTCCGCGTCAGGGGCGTGCGATCGTAAGTCCGCTACCAGCGCCGCGGCGGTGTCGTACGCTTCGGGCATCAGCCTCCGCCCTGTGAAGCGCTGCCGATCCTCGAGCGCCTTCAGGATCAAGGCCTCCTTCTTGGCGCCCATGCCTTTCAGCTCGCGGATGCGACCGTCACGTGCGGCGCGTTCGAGATCGTCGAGCGATTTGATGTCGAGACTGCGGTAGAGCAGGGCGACAGTCTTCGGTCCGACACCCTGCAGTCGAAGTAGATCGAGGACCGTTGGCGGGAATTCCTGCAGCAAGTCCTGATGGTACTGGCAGGTGCCGCTGTCGACCAGTTCGCCAATCTTCCCCGCGAGATCCTTTCCGACCCCCGGCAAGCCGAGACGATCGGCGGCCGACAAAGCCGCGACCGGTTCGCCGAGATGTGCGATGGTCTCGGCGGCGTTGCGGTAGGCGCGGATCTTGAACGGGTTCTCGCTCTTGATCTCGAGCAAATCGCCTATTTCGGTGAGGACGCGGGCGATCGCGAGGTTGTCCACGTCGATTCATTACTCCGAGGCGCTTCGCCCCTCGGACTCCCCAACACGCTCTCTCGCGAGCCGCTTTCGTCGGCTCGCTCCGTTTCCGCCTTCGCTAAAGCTACGGCGAGACCTGGCCGAAGCGCCTTCGGGCGCGAAGGCGGGCGCGTCGCGGCTCTTGACGCGCAGCCCATCGCGTTCGATTTGGAAATCGAGCACGCCGCCCGCCAGATCGATGCGCGTCGGGGCGGACGCTTCAATGTACACGCGGCTCATTATAGGTCAGCAGCTATCGCTGCTGACTGAGTCAACGGAGTGGGATCGAAGTCGCGGAGCTCCTCTTTTGTAAGAAATCTCTGTTCCCTCCATCGCCTCGTTGACCTCCTGCGGCAATGCGGCGAAGAATGTGCCGCCTCAATTTATAATTGTTCGGATGTCCATCAGGGATATTCGGCGGCATATTGGACAGCTCGCGATAACCGGTTTCGCAGGACGATCGATTCCGCAGGACCTGCGTCTGCTGGCGCGCGAGTTCGATCTGGGAGGCGTTGTCTTTTTCGGACGCAACGTCGAAGCCCCCGAGCAGGTGGCGGAGATGTCGCGCGACGCGCAGGCGCTCGCAGCCGAGTTGCCGCTATGGGTGAGCGTCGATCAGGAAGGCGGGCGGGTCGCCAGGCTGAAGACTCCTTTTACGGTATGGCCGCCAATGTTGACCCTTGGCCGAAGCGGCGACGAACGTCTCGCGGAGCGCTTTGCCCGCGCGCTTGCCGCGGAATTGCGCGCCGTCGGTATCTCGCTCGACTTCACGCCCGTGCTCGATATCCTCACAAACCCGGCGAACCCGGTTATTGGAGACCGGGCCCTCGCCGAACGAGCTGAAGACGTCGCGCGTCTTGGCGCCGCTATCATCCGGACATTGCAAGGTGAAGGGATCGCGGCCTGCGGCAAACACTTTCCCGGACATGGCGACACCAGCGTCGATTCGCACCACGAGCTGCCGGTCGTCGATCATCCGCCGGATCGAATCGAGCGCGTAGAACTGGTGCCATTCCGCGCCGCGGTCGCGGCGGACGTTGCCGGCATCATGACCGCGCACATACTGATTCCCTCGCTCGACGAGGAGCGGCCTGCGACGTTGTCTCCGCGCATCATGAGCATGGCGAAAGAGGGATTGAATTTTCACGGGCTCGTCTTCACCGACGACCTGGAGATGAAGGCGATCAGTGGCAAGTACGGACTGGCGCAGGCGGCGGTTGCCGCGCTTGCCGCCGGCTGTGATGTGGTTCTGCTCTGCGGTGCCGATCAGGGCGCGCAGGTCGGGGCGCTGGAGGCAGTGATTCACGCGGTTGAAGATGGTGTGCTGCCGCTGAAGCGGGTCGAGGATGCTCTCGCTCGCCAGCGGCGGGTGAAGGAACGATTTCTCACTCCGCCGCGTCCGCTGCCACTCAGCGGCGCTGCGTTACGCACGCTGCTCGGCCGCGATGAGCACCAAGCCATTGCCGCCGAAATGGCGAGGTTCGCATAAGGCATGCGTAAACCTCGCGCTCTCAGGTCGGGGGATCGCATCGCTGTGGTTGCGCCCGCGAGCGCCTTCGCGCGTGTCGAGTTCGATGCCGGTGTCGCAGAACTCCGCGCCCTCGGCTTCGAGCCAATCTACGAGGAGAGTGTCTTCGAGCGCCGGGCCTATGCCGCCGGTTCAGCCACAACGCGTGCCGCGGCATTTGCGAGAGCATGGCGTGACCCCAGCATCGCCGCGCTAATTGCCGTTCGCGGTGGTTACGGTAGCGTGCATCTCCTGCCGCTGCTCGGCGAGTCGCTGCTGCTCGGGGAACCAAAAGCCTTCATCGGCTACAGCGACAACACCTCGTTACTGTCGTGGCTCACGTTAATCGGCGGCATTGTGTCGTTTCACGGGCCGATGCTGGAGGGCCGCCTCGCCCGTGGCGAGAGCGGATACGATCGCGCAACGTTCATCCGCTGTTTGTGCCGGCCGGAACCCGCTGACGAGATCTCTCATCCACAGGTCGAAGTGCTGCACTCCGGCGAGGCCGCCGGGATTCTCATCGGCGGTACGCTGACGCAGCTGTGCTCGTCGCTTGGCACCCCGTACGCGTTCGACCCTCCGGCAGGATGTGTCCTGTTTCTCGACGAAGTGGCGGAGCGGCCGTATCGTCTCGATCGCATGCTGACACAGCTGTATCTCAGCGGCATCCTGTCTCGAGCGTCGGCGCTTGTCTTTGGGGAACTTCCACGATGCGACGAGCCGAGTGGTGCTCCGACGGCTCGCGAAGTGGTCGAGGAACTGACCCGAGGGTTCCGGGGTCCAATTCTGTACGGATTGCCCTCAGGACACACTGCTGGGCCGACATTGACACTGCCATTCGGCGTTCGCGCGCGCGTGCTGACAAGTCCGCGGCCATCGCTCATCATCGAGGAGGCGGCGGTTACCGCGTGAGCACGAAGCGGGTTCATTTGATTGGCGTGTGTGGCACGGCGATGGCGACGCTGGCCGCGCTGCTGAAGAGTCGCGGCTACGACGTGCGCGGATCCGACCAGAACATGTATCCGCCCATGAGTGATTTCCTCGTGCAGCAGGGGATCGTCACGCTCCAGGGGTACAGCGGGGATCACATCACCGCCGACCTGGATCTGGTCGTCGTCGGTAACGCCATCTCGCGCGGCAATCCCGAGCTCGAAGAGGTTCTCGATCGAAAGATCCGGTACTGCTCGCTGCCGGAAGCCATCCGCGATCACTTTCTGTGGGCATCGCGATCGATCGTCATCGCCGGCACCCATGGAAAGACGACGACGACGTCCCTCACCGGTTGGTTGCTGGCGCACGGTGGCGCTGATCCCAACGTATTCATCGGCGGCATCGCCGAGAATTTTGAAAGCAGTTATCGCGTTGGCGGTGGCCGTGATTTCGTGATTGAGGGTGACGAGTACGACAGCGCGTTCTTCGATAAGACGGCGAAGTTTCTGAAGTATCTGCCCGACATCGTGGTCGTCAACAACATCGAATTCGACCACGCCGATATCTACCCGGATCTCGACGCGATCAGACTGGCGTTCAGGCGGCTCGTCAACCTCGTGCCGCGACGTGGTCTGCTTGTGCTCGGCGCAGACAATGCTGACGCGCTCGCGCTGAAGGCCAACGCGCGTTGCAAGGTGGAGACGTTCGGTCTCTCGAACGGCTGTGATTGGCAGGCGCACGATCTCCAGGTGACATCGGCGTCGACGCGATTTGGCGTCCGCCGCGCGGGAACGACCGTCGGAGTGTTTGACCTGCCTCTTCTTGGCGCGTACAACGTGAGAAATGCGCTGGCAGCGCTTGCCGTCGGTGCGGCTGCCGGCCTGAACACTGATTCGATGGCGGAAGGATTGCGAACGTTCAAAGGCGTGCGCCGGCGACTGCAGCACCGCGGCACAGCGGACGGCGTGGCGGTGTACGACGATTTTGCGCATCACCCGACTGCGATTGCGGAAACGCTCGAGGGTGTTCGCTCGGCGTATCCGAATCGGCGCATCTGGGCGATCTTCGAGCCGCGTTCGGCGACATCGTGTCGGCGAGTCTTTCAGTCTGATTTCGCCAAAGCCTTGGCCAAAGCCGATCGCGTCGTGTTGCCTGCCGTCTTTCGATCAACTCTTCCCGAAAACGAGCGGCTTTCGCCTGAAGCGTTGACCGGCGACCTCAAAGCGGCAGGCGTGGACGCGCACTATATCCCCGAGGTCCGAGAGATTGTTCGCACCGTCACCAAGGAGGCGCGCAGCGGTGATCTCGTCATCGTCATGTCGAACGGCGGGTTTGACGACATTCATCAGAAGCTGCTGACAGCGCTCGAAGCGCGCGCGACCTGATCAATGGTCCATTTCCGGATCGCTCCGGCCGGGGACGCTGCGTGGCTGGTCGAGTGGGCAACTCGAATCGATCCCTCGATCAGCGGACGTGCCGTGGCGTTTGCCCGCGAAGCAAGACACCTCGACCCGGCAATCCGCGATGTGGTCGTCGGGTATTGTTCGGTCACCGTTTATTTCGATCCGCTTCGTGTCGACGGGGACGATCTCGCGTCACAACTTCGCCGGCTGGCGACGAATCTTGCCGACGTCGGAGAGGCGGCCGGTGCGGAGATCGACGTCGACGTCTGTTATGGCGGTGAGTTCGGGCCTGACCTTACTGACGTCGCAGCACGCGCAGGACTCAGCGAGGCCGAGGTGATTGCGATTCACGCCGGCCGCACATATCGTGTCTATGTCGTCGGCTTCATTCCCGGTTTTCCGTACATGGCCAGTGTCGACGAGAGGCTCGCGCTGCCGCGGCGTGCCACCCCGCGAATGCGCGTGCCCGCCGGATCGGTAGCTATTGCCGCTGGCCAGACCGGAATTTATCCTCGCGAGACACCGGGTGGCTGGCATCTGATCGGTCGGACACGCGTCAAGCCGTACGATCGCGCGCGCGCGCCGGCATTTCTGTTCAAGCCCGGCGATCGAGTGCGATTCCATCCAGTCGATCCTGCCCAGTTCGAAGGAATGTCGTGAATGTCGCTGCGGGTGATTCGTCCCGGGATGTTGACGACGGTCCAGGATCTCGGGCGCTGGGGACATCAGCATAGTGGAGTGCCCGTCGCAGGACCGATGGATTCGTATTCTCATCGGCTGGCGAATCAACTGGTCGGCAACGAGAGTGGCGCGGCGGCATTGGAGATCACGTTGATTGGTCCTGAACTGGAGGCGTCGGAACCAACGACCTGCGTCGTCCAGGGCGCTCGATTCGAGGCGGCTGTGGACGGCAACCCGGTGGATGTTCGGCGGCCGTTCGTCATTCCGGCCGGACAACGATTGCGATTCGGGGCCCGGTTGAGCGGTGCACGAGCGACACTCGCCGTTCTGGGTGGTGTGGATGTCCCTGAGGACTTCGGGAGCCGATCGACGAGCCTCGTGAGCGGCATCGGCCCGTTCAACGGACGACACTTGCACGCCGGAGATGTGTTGCAAATTGGCCGTCAACCGCGATCCGCTGTTGCGTCGAACGGTCGACCGTTGAAGATGCCGGAAGGTGGTGCCGTCCTGCGCGCGATTCGAGGCCCGCACGATGCGTACTTCACTCCCCTCGCGCTGGAACAGTTCTTCAGCGGCCGCTTCATCATCACTCCCCAATCGAATCGGATGGGATATCGCCTCGACGGTGAATCACTGCTTCACTCCGGAGCCGCGGACATTCTCTCCGACGCAACGCCCATCGGGTCGGTGCAGGTGCCTGCGTCGGGTCAACCCATTCTGCTGATGGCCGATCGCCAGACAACCGGCGGGTATCCAAAGATCGGCACCGTCATCACTGCCGACTTGCCGATCGCGGGACAACTCGCACCTGGTGACTGGATCGAGTTCCGCGAATGCACGCGCGCCGAAGCGGTTGCTGCCTCGAGAGAGCAGGAAGCCGCCTTGCTGGGAACCGACACGTGATCGACACCCACGCTCGCCTTACCGCTGCATTCGGGGCCGATCGCGTCCGTCGCAACGCGCCGCTCGCCCCCCTGACGACGTTCAAGGTGGGAGGTCCGGCCGACTGGCTTCTCGATGTCGAGCAGAGTGCCGATCTCGAGAAAACGATCGCCATCGCACGCGACGCGCGCATTCCGCTTACGGTTCTGGGTGGCGGTTCGAATGTGCTCGTATCCGACCGAGGGGTGCGCGGAATTGTCGTTCGAGTCCATGGCGGCGACGTTCGTCAGGTCGATGCGTCGACCATCAGGGCGGACGCCGGCGTGACGATCAACGGCCTCGTACGATGGACAGTGAATCGTGGGCTCGCCGGAATCGAAGCCTGGGCGGGTACGCCGGGCACCGTGGGCGGCGCCGTCTATGGCAATGCGCATTTCAGAGGGCGTCTAATCAGTGAATGCCTTGTTGCCGTGCGGCTCGTAGCACTCGACGGGAATCTGCAGGACGTTCCACGAGCAGAAATGGAATTCGCCTACGACTACAGCCGACTGCATCGCACTCATGAGGTCGTGATCTCAGCGGACTTCATCGTCTCAGCCGGCGAGCCATCCGCGCTGCGTGCGATTGCTCGCGAGTCGCTCGCGTTCAGAAAGCGCACGCAGCCGCTCGAATCTCCGAGCGCGGGATGCATCTTTCAGAACCCAGACCCGCGCCGCGAGCGTGTGCCCGACGGCATTCCGCCATCCGCGGGTGCCCTTGTCGATCGAGCCGGCCTGAAGGGGGCGCGGGAGGGATCGGCACGCGTGTCGACCACTCACGCAAACTTCATCGTCAATGAGGGGGGCGCCACGGCACGGGACATCCGGGCGCTGATCGATCGCTGCAAATCCGAGGTGCAGGCGCAATTCGGCGTCGTCCTACGCGAAGAAATCGTCTGTCTGGGTGAAGGGAACTGATGGCGACGCTCAGGATTCAGGGTGGGAAGCGTCTCTCCGGCCGAATTGTCGTGGAAGGAAACAAGAATGCGGCACTGCCACTGATTGCTGCATGCCTGCTCACCGATCAGGAATGCGTGTTGAGCAACGTTCCGCGAATTCGTGACGTGGACGTCCTGCTGGAGCTGTTGAAAGGCCTCGGGGCGAAGGTGAGCGGCGGCGGAACCAGCACATTACGAATTCAATGTGGAACGATCAGCAGTAACCGGCCGGATCCCTTGCTCGTCGGAAAGCTACGCGGATCGGTATTGTTGCTCGGCCCATTGCTCGCACGCTACGGATCGGCCAGGCTCGCGCAGCCTGGAGGAGATTTCCCGACGCGACGAACGATCGCCACCCACTTGCAAGCGCTCGTGGAACTGGGCGCGGTTCAGGTCGACGAACCTGGACACTCGCTCGATGCGCCCGACGGATTATCGGCCGCGTCGTTTTATCTCGATGAGGCATCGGTCACTGGAACTGAGACGGCGCTGCTCGCGGCCGCTGGTGCCAAAGGCCGGACGGAGATCCGGCACGCCGCGATGGAACCACACGTAGTCGAACTGTGCAGGTTCCTGCGCGCGATGGGAACGTCGATTGAGGGGGAGGGAACGTCGACCATCTCCGTCGAAGCGCCGGCGCGCTTTCGAGGCGCTGAACACCGACTGGATGGCGACTATATCGAAGCAGGCAGTTGGGGGGTGACGGCTGCGATCACCGGCGGCGACATCGAAGTCCTGGGCGCGCGCACGGTCGATCTCGAGGTGGTCATGTCGCCCCTCGTGCGAATGGGCTTGCGCTGCCGTTACGACGATGACCGGCTGCTCGTTGAGTCGTCTTCTTCGTTGACGGCGTGCGGGCGCGTCACGACCGGGCTCTGGCCGGGCTTTCCCAGCGACATGGTGAGTCTGGTCACAGTCCTGGCGACCCAGGCAGACGGTCGTACGCTGGTGCACGACTGGATGTACGAACTCCGCTTGTTTGCGCTCGAGCAGTTGAGCGCAATGCGCGCGGATCTTTTCCTCTGCGATCCGCATCGAATCATCGTCAGCGGTCCTACCAAACTCCGTGGCCGCTTGCTGGATGCCCGCGATCTGCGTTCGGGGATGGCGCTGATCGCCGCCGGTCTCGCCGCCGACGGCGAAAGCACGGTGACGCCGCTCGAGACCGTCGAGCGCGGATATGGGTCGCTGGTCGAACGTCTGCGTTCGTTAGGGGCGCAGGTGGAGAGACTCGAGTAACTTTTGTCGCTTCCGGCTTAGCCGGAAGTCATGGATTCGATCCGCCGCCGGGCTTCTTAGGCGTCGTAGTCGTTCCCGGTAGCGGCGAGATCGTCCCGGGCAATCCAAACAGCGGCTGTGGAGTCGGAAGCGACGGTTGAGCGGTTGGCGAAGGCGCGAGTGGTTCGTCGCGATCGCGCGGTGGTAGCTGGATGGTCGGCAACTCCGCGGCGCCGCTGCTGCCCGAGTCCCGACTGAGTCTGAACGGGCGAAGGTCGTTCTCGGTCAGGTCGAGCACCCGAACGATGTGCGGCGTTAGGGTGAGGATGATGTCGGTCTGGGCGGCTTCCTTGTGGTGAACAGCGAACAGACGCCCGATGAGCGGAAGATCGCTCAAACCCGGCGTCCCTGACAGTTCGGTGCGTTCGTCATCACGGATCAGCCCGGCGAGGATGTTCGTCTCGCCGTCCTTCAGTCGAATCGTCGTGTTGACTTCACGATTGCCGAAGGTTGGCAGCCCCCCGAAACCAGTGCCGGTCTGACTCGTCACCGACACTTTGAGCGCTAACGTGAGATCGTCGTCGTGATGTGTTCTGGGCGTGATGTCGATGTTCACGCCGATGTTCTCGTAGGCGAACGAGGTGATCGGCTGCTGGTTGACTCCCCCGGCAGCGATCGGCGCGAACACGGTGGTCGGCACGGGCACGCGCTCGCCGAACCGCGCCTGCCCCGAGAGGCCGTCGGACGTGCGGATGTGTGGATTCGCCAGTACGCGAGTGCTGAGATCGGTCTTGAGCAGTCGATAGGCGAGCGCGGGAAATCCTGCCAGCAACACATCCGCCTGCGTCAAGTTGGTGAGCGTTTGCAGTGTCAAATCTGCCGGAAGCTGGACTGACCCATTGACTCCGGCAGAACCCACGCTCACAAACTGCATCCCGTACTCAGACAGCTTGTTTCGATTCACCTCGAGCAGCTCGACGTCGATGACCACCTCGGGCCGCGCCTTGTCGATTGCGCTGATCAGTTGTCCCGCTGCTGCAATCCGCTCCGGCGTGTCCTTCAAGGAGATCGCATTGGTCGCCGTGATTGGAGAAATCTGGCGCACGTCGACGACCACACGCAGCAGATCGATCACTTCCTTGACGTCCGCGTTGCTCAAATAAAACGTCCGGACGACCGACTCTTCGTACTCGCGTCGTTTGGCTGGGGTGTCTGGCACGATCGTAATCGTGCGCTGAGCGGTGACTCGATAGAACGTGTGGGTACTCGCGGTCAACGACGCCAGCGCATCTTCCAGCGAGTTCTTTCTCAGATCGACTGTAATCGGCTGATCCCGAAACGCCGGATCGAAGACGACGCTGAGATTGGCGAAGCGGGCAAGCGCCATGAATACCATTCGGCTGCTTGCACTGGTAAACAAGAGTGAGTCTGGCAGCTTGACGTCGGTGGGGAGATCGAGTCCGGGCGGGGCGAGCGTGCGTGTCCGCTCGATGAGAGACTGGAGCTCGGTTTTTCCTTCTCGCGACACCGCCAGCTTGGCCCGCACCTTCGCTCGCACGTCTCGCAGTGCCGCGTCGACCTCGCCCGAAGTCGGGTTGAGCTCCGACGCAACCTGTAACTCGATCAACGCATCCTCGTACCGCTCCGTCGCAGCAAGCCGTCGTCCGCGAAAAAAATGCTCTTGGCCCGCACGCAGGCGTGCGCGGTCGAGCGCAAGGTGCGCGTTGCGGTCGTTAGGCTTCGCTCGAACCGCCTTCGTGTACTCGACCACCGCACGGTCGTAATCTTGTTCACGCTCGGCGCGCTGTCCGAGGGTATATGACGAGGTGGTCGCGCAGCCGGCCAGCAGCGCCGACACAAGGCAGACGACAGCCGTTCGGAGACGGACCGCCTCAACGCGATGGTGCGCCATTGTTGGTGACTTCTGCTCCACGCGGGATCTTGAACGTGAACGTCTTATCGGACAAACCGCTGTTTTCCTTGAAATTCGAGAACTGGAACGTCGACCGCCCGCCCTGACTGTCCGCCGCGGTCAGCGATCGGATCTGCAATGTCTGCCGATCGACGACCAGTTGCAGCCAATCGTAATCCCGTTCGGGGAGCTTCGGCTGGAGGCGCAGAGCATAGGTGTCGGGCCCCCCGCCATCGACGTAGCTCACCGTGAAATCGCGCGTCAGGTTCCCCTTGCCGACCAGGAACAGGACGGCCGTCGTTGCCTGATCCTGTTCGGGGACGGGACTGATAATGACCTGATTGTCGGCTGGCACGTGCAGATAGATTCGGCGGCCGTCCGACAAAAACAGCTTTTGCTCTGGAGACTTGTAGTCCCAGCGCATCTTTCCCGGCTTCTTCACCTGCACGAGGCCGCGTTCGACCTGTTTCTTTCCCAGCAGGCCTCCTTCAGATTCGTGCACAAAGTCTGCGGTGAAATCCCGGACCGCATCGTATTTCTTCTGCAGGGCTGCAGCGACGTCCTGGGCCGGCGGAGGTGTTTGTGCCTGCCCAGTCAACAACAGGCTGAAACCGACGGTCTGAACGAGGAGAGCAATACGCATGAGAGATTTGAGAATGCTCATCCATGGTAGCACCGCGGCGCACGGCCGTTTACCAGATCGCGGGGTTCGGAGTCCGTCGGAGAAATTGCACAAAATGGCTGCGCTACACTGTGGCTATCGGAGGGACTCTCGGATGCCCAAGCTCATCCGCGCACTTACACTAGTTGCCGCTGTGCTGGCCTCGCCCGCCGACGCGTTCAGTCAGTCCACTCGCGATACAGGCACGGTGGTGAACGACGCGTGGGTTACAACCCAGGTGTACGCCAAGTTCTTCATGGATCCGGACATCAAGGGACGCAACATCAAGGTGGAGACAATGTCCGGCGTGGTGACGTTGACCGGAACGGTTCAAAGTAGTGCGCAACGGAATCAGGCTGTCGCGAAGGCAAAAACCACCGACGGCGTAAAACAGGTCGTCGACAAACTGTCGCTCGCACCGGCCGAAAAGCCGTTGCCCTCGAATACTCCTGAAAAGAGTTCGGAATCGACGAATGCCGAGCAGGTGAAGGCTCACGCCAGGTCTGTGGCCGATCGGGTGGGCAAGGAAGTCTCTGATACGTGGATCACGACAAAAGTGCAGGCGATGTACTTTCTCGATCGCGATGTGAAGGGCATGAACATCGACGTCACGACCAAGGGTGGCGTCGTGACATTGACTGGCACGGTCGCGACCGACGCCACGCGTCAGAAGGCGATCGCTGATGCGCGGTCAATCGAAGGGGTGAGTCAGGTGGTCGACAAGCTGACGGTGAACAGTGCGAAGAAGTAACTAACGGCCACGTCGCTTGGCGGCGATGAACGCGCGCACATCCTTTATCGATCTCGTATTCAGCACATGCCGCGGCTCAACCCAGCCGCGGCGCGCTGTCCCAACCCCCATGTTCATCTGACGCTCGAGCCACCGCGCCCGGTGGCAGTCGCTGTCGATCGTCAGGGTGACCCCGGCCGCGATCGCCTCGCGTGCGCGTTCCCCTTCGAGATCGAGATGTGCCGGCGCACCGTCCACTTCAAGCGCCGTTCCGGTTTCCGCCGCCGCGGCAAAGACCGCATCGTAATCCAGCGGATATCCGGCGCGGCGTCCGACGAGCCGATTCGCCGGATGGGAAATGATGTTGACCAGTGGATGCCAGATTGCCTTGAGGCACCGCTTGGTCAGCGTCTTGCCGTCGTGACGCTCGGACTCGTGCAACGAGGCGAGGACGATATCAAGGGACTCGAGAACGCGGTCAGGAAAGTCGAGGCCGCCGTCGACCATGATGTCGACTTCGATGCCGTGAAGGATGGTGATCTGCGGATAGCGTTCCCGCGCGGTCTCGATCTCCGCGCGCTGACGCGAGAGGTCCCGCCGCGACACAGTGCGCGCCGACCGTGCGCGTTCCGAGTGATCGGTAATCGCGATGTACTCATACCCGAGCGAGCAACACGCCGCGACCATGGCATCCAGCGTATCGGCGCCGTCGCTGTAAATGGTGTGCATGTGCAGGTCTCCTCGGATCTGATCCGTGGAGACGAGGCGGGGAAGCGTACCCGCGGCTGCGGCTTCCAGTTCACCAGTTCCCTGACGGATCTCAGGTGGAATGTAGGGCAGACCGGCAAGCGAATAGAGATCCTCTTCGCGCGCGGCGAGCTGTAGATGTCCACCGCGCGCGCGCATCGCCTGAAGATGGGCGCGTGATCCGGTCGTCGAGAAGAGCACCGTGCCGTATTCGTCGATGGCTGTGACGCGGATGTCGACTTCGGAGCCTTGCGTCGTGACCACGACTCGTTTTGGACTACAGTGAAGCACCGCGTCGACGCCGCGGGCCGCGCACAATTGTTCGGTGGCCCTCCGCGGATCGAGCGAACGGGCGACAAGAATCAATTCCGATACGAGCGATTCGTACCGTCGCACGTCGCCCGATGGCGTCAGTGCCTCGAGCCCCGGCGACGCTGCGGTGATTGCCGCCGAGAGCGACTCGAGCAGATCGCGAGCCCGCCCGAGCGGCACCATCCCCGTGTCATTGCCGATCGCGGGAGCGGCCTGACGAAGACGTGCATCGAGACTCTCATCGAACGTCTGCAGGATGCGTCCCATCTCGAGAGCGTGCTGCAGGTCTCCCAGCGTGAGTATTCCTAGACCTCTTACGAGCAGCGCCGCCTCGTTGCTGTCGACAACAGACAGACCGAGGAGCGACTTGTAAAGACCTGGTAGCGTTCCATGAGTCGCAGCGAGGAGTGGCTCCTCGCCAACCACCGCAAGTTCGCGCATCCGGCGATGGATCCGACGAGGGATAGCTGAGTCGTCGTGCAACCGATCCTGACGGGCGCGCTGAAGGAGGGAGGTGGTTGCGGCGGGGGTGAGAGTCGCGATGAAGGACGCAGCCTGACGGCAGTCGGCGGCCTCGGATGCCTCGCCCCGCACGTCGGCGAGGTCCGCCAGCGTGTTGAGAGCCCGTGCGATCGCCGAAGGTCCGCTCACTCCGCGGCTACGCCTGACAGGGAACGGCCATCTGAATATTCTCGTCAGCCGCTCGGCGACGTGTCAACTCGCGAGGGAGATCCGACTGAGAGGGAACGGAATGAACCGTTGGCCCGGCCACGGAGTCACGGGCCGCCGTCCTACACTCTGGTCGAATGCGAGTGCGCGTGATCCGCGTTCGCATGCACGATCCACCCCTGCGAACGCCGGCCGCAGACGATGCAGCGCAGAAACATCGCGCCGCTATCGCACGAGACGGTGTAGTCGTGCCCGGTCACGTAACAATAGATCCAGCTCCACATAAGTCACCTTTCAGAACACCGATGGCCGCCGAGTGGCAAGGGCAATGCCATGTGCACGGGCTCTTGACCTACATGAAAACCTGCGCAGAATCGGAAGCCGTTGATTTGTTCGAGGATTTGATCGGCCGATAGCGGCGTCGAAGTTGCACGGGGAATTACGCTTTCGAAATGGGGTTTCACAACCGAAGGTTGGCATTCGCCTCGCGATCGAATGAACGTCGGGATCCGTTGTTCCGGGATCCGGGATCCGGCGCTCTCGTGCAGTGGAAATCGAACTAAGCTGGAAGCCGGCAGCGGGAAGCTTTACTTCGTAAAATCCACGAAGGCGATAGCGGGCGCCGTCGCTCTCACCGTCACGGTGACCTGACGGTCGGGGAACGTCGGATTCTTGAAGACGACTTCGTGCGTCCCGAGCGGAACACGAAGAGCCGCGACCGGCGTTTCACCCACCTTCTTGCCGTTCATCCACACTTCCGCCCATGGCGTTGCATTCGCGTTCAGTTCACCGGTTGCGGGTATCGTGACCGACGACTCTTCACCCGGTTCCACGTCGACCGCCTGTGTTGTTTTGTAGCCCATATCCCGGTTGCTGAACGTCAGCGTATGGCGGCCCGGTGAGAGCATGAGACGCCCTTGTTCGGTCGTCCCAATCGATTTGCCGTTCTCCGCGATATCGAGCGTCACCGGTGAGAACACCGCGAGCCAGCCTGAATAGATCGGCACTTCGAGCGACAAACCCTTGCCCGCTTCAACGCGGATTGGCTTCTTGACGGTTCCACTGGAGGTCACAAACGTCAACGTGTGCTTGCCAGCGGGCACGTTTTGTAACGTGACCGGAGAGTCGCCCACCGGTTTTCCATCCAGGAACACGTGCGCTCCAGCGGGCTGCGTCGTGATCGCCACCGTACCTGGTTTGCCGGCGTCGACTTTTTCCGGCGCGGCCGGTTCCTTGGCGGGTGCAGTTTCGACGGCTTCGGTCGGTTCCTTCTGGTTCGCAAGATAGTAGCGGCCAACGCCAATGAGCGCGATGACGCCAACAATCGCGACCGCAGCAAGGCGCCACGGGAAGTTGCTCGGTGCTTCGGATTGCCCGTACCCGAACGAAGGCACGCCAAAGGTGGGTGACTCGCGCCGCTCCATTCGCGGAGGCGCGGGATTAAAGGTTGACGCTGAATCGGACTTCAAGCGTATTGGCGCATTCGCCGGTGCATCGGACTTCAATCGGAGCGGGGCAGGCGGGCTCGGTGGCACCGGTTGTTGCCGGGCGACAGGGATAGCTGCCGGCGCGTTCCTGAACGGATCAGGCAGCGGATTGAACGTCGGCATCGGGATCGCGACCGGCGGAGCGGGCGGCGGTGCGGGTGGCGCGGGTGCCGGCTTCGGCGGGGGCGGCGCCGCATTCGAGCGTAGCTTGTCGCGACGACCTTTGCTCCGCTTCTTCCGCTTTGATTGTGCCTTCGTCTGCTCGGCGGCGGGCTGAGGCGCCGGCGCAGGTGGTGGTGTTGGCACTGGCGCTGGTGCCGCGGCGGCCGGCGCAACACTGGCCGGCACAGGTTCCCGCACCACGGGCACGGCGGCCTCGACGTGAGTGGTTGGGGTACTTGCCGCCTCGGGTTTGGCCGTCTCGAGCAGCGGCTGCGGCGCCGGCAACGATGGCGGCGCAGCCGGGACAGGCATCGGCACGACCACAGGCTCTGGTTCGATGGCGACGGGGGGCCAGATCGGCTCGGGTTCCGCGCGATGAGATGGTTCAGGAGGAACGATTCTCTCGACAACAACCGGGGTGAGAGCCGCCGATGCCGACTCGATCTCGACTGGTTGAGCGTATTCGAACGACGGCGAGAGCTCCGGCACCGGGTCGCGATCTGTTTCCGCCGCAACCGTGGGTGGATCTTCGAACAGGTCCGCGCCAATCGATGGATCGAATTCATCGAAGGACACAGGAGCAGACTCGAGCGCAGACTCGATCGCATTGGAGGAATCCGCGATACCGTAGTCTTCTTGCGGGCTCGAGAGATCGGGAATCATCGCGGCCGTCAGTTCATCAACCGCGGCGTCAATCCCGAGAAGGTCCGACTCCTGGGACTCACGTTCTGCCTGCGCGCGTTCCTCCGCAAGCACACGATTCATGTCGTCGACGAATGCCGTCAATGCTGTTCGACAGCGACTAACACCGATTTCACGCGCGATGTGCCGGACTTCGGCTGCTGCTTCGGCCGCGTTTGCGTGCGGCGTTCGACTGGCGAGAGGCAGCGTTCGTTCGAGAAACGCCTGGAGTGCCGCTCCGAAGGCGCTGCTCCCTCGAATCTGTGCGATCTCGATCACTTCACTGACCAGGGTGCCGAGTGCGTCGGGATATTCGTTTTCGCGAAGCGGTCTACAGAGCACGATCATCATCGCCATCAGCGATGCCTGCGAGACATCGCCCGGGATGTCCAGCTTCAGCGGTCCCGCGGCAAGAGGAGCCGCGACTCCGAACTCAGACCACAGCCGTCGTTTGTTGAACTGTAGACGCTGGATGGTCGGGCCATACAGCCAGTCAAGCACGACGACCTGACTGGCGGGCGTGAGGACGACACGGCCGGTCGCGAGCGTGCCGTGGGCGTGGCCACCGTGTTCATGCAGCGAGCCCAGGGCGGGGAGGATTTCCAGCAGGAATCCGAGCGCCGCATCGACGCTCGGGCAGGTCGCTTCGTCCGCCGGAAGCCCGGTTGCCGCCTCCAACAAATCCGATAACCGGGTGCCAGCGACGAACTGTGAAATTATGGTCAGTCCACTGCGCGGATCGCGCTCGATCCCTTTGACTTTGGCAAATCGATCGTCGTCAAACGAGGTCGTGAAGGCGACTCGTTCACGAAGGAACGCTTCAAACGCCCCGAGTTCCGGCCGCAGGTGCAGCCGCTCGAGCATCGCTCCGGATTCACGGTCGATCTCGAGCGAGCGACGACCGAGACCGTCTTCGTATCCCGAGGCGGACAACGAGGCAGCAGTCGCAGTCGATGGCTCTGACATTTTCGGAACAGACCACGGGCGTGCAACCTCCGCTCCACAGCAATGTGTGCGGCGTCCCGGCTCGAATCGGGCGGCAAACAGCACACGTTTGCTGTCGTCAAACGACGAGTTCTGTCAATGTGCACGAAAATGTAACGCCGGATTGCACTCCTGTAATTGCGGTAAATTGAGTGATCATGACGGCCAGCAACGAAATCCGAGCCTTGCAGGCGTCGCTTCTCGGGACGCTGGAGACCGCGCGGGCGCTGGAGGGGATCCAGTCGAAGGTGATGGACATTGAGCCGGACTCTGACATCGCCACCGACGATCTCGAGGAGCTCGGACGACTCGCGCTCGCGCATGCTGTCGCAGCGCAGGCGCTGCGTGGACTGGTTGAAGCGATGCGTCTGCGCCGTGGAGGCGGATGAGAGCCGGGGCTACTCGGCGAGGTGAAGCGTATTAGTAGTCCGCCTTCGCTGCTTCACAGTGCGGCGGACAAACCTTCGCTTGGCTTGCCAACCGTAGCTCACGCATCGTTGTCAAGCGTGAGGGAAATTGGTGGACACGGCGAGGATCGAACTCGCGACCTCTGCATTGCGAACGCAGCGCTCTCCCAGCTGAGCTACGCGCCCTGATTTGATGATGGTTTCGCACGCAACCGCTTGGCGAAGACCTTGCGACTGGACACGAATCTCAATTCTACCATGTCGGCGGAATCTCATAGCACGTCGAGATACTTCAACGCGCCGCCCGTATTGAACACGACGATCGTATCCGTGGGCTTGATGCGTCCTTCCGTGATCAGCACTCTGACGGCGTGAAGAGCGGCGCCACCTTCGGGCGCAGCGCTAATCCCTTCGCGACGTCCAAGCGCGCGCATCCCCGAGACCATGTCCGGATCTGAAACCGCGATCGCAGTGCCACCGCTTTCGCGCACCGCCCGCAATACGAGAAAGTCGCCCACCGCCTTCGGCACACGTAGCCCGTCGGCGATCGTTTTCGCGTTCACCCACATTTCGGACCGCTCGTCTCCCTGCTCGAACGCGCGCACGATCGGCGCGCAGTGCTCGGCCTGAACCGAAACCATTTTGGGACGACTCCCGATCGGTTTCCATCCGAGCCGTTCCATCTCGTCAAAGGCTTTCCACATGCCGACCATTCCGGTGCCGCCGCCGGTCGGATAAACGATCCAGTCGGGGAAATTCCATCCGAGCTGTTCCCCCAGCTCGTACGCCATCGTCTTTTTTCCTTCGATGCGGTACGGCTCCTTCAACGTTGAGACGTCGTACCACCCCAGGGGTTTTCCACGCTCGGCGGCGATTCTGCCGGCGTCGGTGATCAAGCCATCGACCAGATTCACTTCCGCGCCGTACAACTCGCATTCCTGGACGAACGGCCGCTTGACGTCCCGCGGCATGAAGACCTTCGCCTCGATTCCCGCGGCCGCCGCGTACGCAGCCATCGCATTGGCGGCGTTGCCGGCAGACGGCACCGAGAGAATCGTCGCCCCGAGGTATTTCGCACGGGTCACTGCGGCCGAGAGTCCCCGCGCCTTGAATGAATTCGTGGGGTTGAGGGATTCGTCTTTGACGAACAAACGCTCGAGCCCAAGATCCGCGCCGAGACGCGACGCGTGAATAAGCGGCGTCCACCCTTCGCCAAGTGTCAGCGGCTCCTCGCCGTCGAAGAGCGGCATCAGTTCCCGGTAGCGCCACATGTTGGCTGCGCGTCCCGCGAGCGTGTCGCGCGTCCAGCGACGCGCACGATCGAGATCGTAGCGGACGAGCAATGGCGCGCCGCATTGACAGAGATGATGCTCGCGGCGGGGATCGAGCGGGCCAGCGCCACAGGGGACGCTGCATTCGAGATGAGAGAAAAATGACACGGAGCAGCATTGTTGATTGCCGATTGCCGATTGCAGATTTTGGAGCGTGTCGATGTGAGATTGAGAGTGCCGGGTTGCGGATTGAGGCAGCTGCCGCAATCAACATTCCCAAATCTCAATCACAAATCAACAATCCCTCGAATCTGCAATCCACAATCAACAATCCAATATCACCGGTTTAACAGTTCCCCGTCTTTCTTCTTCTGCAGATCGTCGATGACGGCGATGTGCTGATCGGTCATCTTCTGGACCTCGTCAAGTCCTCGCCGTTCATCGTCCTCGGAGATGCTGTGATCCTTGAGCAGTTTCTTCAACCGATCATTGGCGTCGCGGCGGACCTGGCGCACGCCATTGCGGCCGTCTTCGGCGTGCTTGTGCACGAGTTTTGAGAGTTCCTTCCGGCGCTCGTCGGTCAATGTCGGAATCGGGATGCGGACGACCTTTCCGTCGTTGGTGGGATTCAACCCAAGGTTTGAGGATCGAATAGCTTTCTCCACCGCGCCCATGAGCGACGGGTCGAACGGCTGGGCGACGATGAGGGTCGGCTCTGGAATCGAGAGCGAAGCGACCTGATTCAACGGCATCGACGAGCCGTAGGCCTCGACGTGAACACTATCGAGAATCGTCACCGACGCACGTCCCGTACGGACGCCGCCAAGTTCGCGCTTCACATGCTCGATCTGCGCGTCCATCCGCTTTTTGGCTTCTGCGAAAAGGCCTTTCAGATCCTTCACGTCCATAACAGTCCCTCTATGCCGTGACGGTGGTTCCGACCGGTTCGCCGGCAATCACGCGGCGAAGGTTTCCAGCGGTTCGAAGATTGAACACGACAATCGGCAACTTGTTATCCATGCAGAGAGAGATCGCCGTCGCATCCATGACCTTCAGGCCGCGCTCGAGCACCTTGAGATAGGAAATTTCGCTGAACTTCGTCGCGTTGGGATCGAGCATCGGGTCGGCAGTATAGATGCCGTCGACTTTTGTTCCCTTCAGAATGACGTCGGCTTTCATCTCCATCGCGCGAAGAGCCGCCGCGGTATCCGTGGTGAAGTAGGGATTGCCGGTGCCGGCTGCAAACACGACGACGCGCCCCTTTTCCATGTGGCGGACGGCGCGCCGGCGGATGAATGGTTCGGCGACGGCTCGCATCTCAATCGCGGTTGCGACACGGGTGTTGACGCCGGCATGCTCGAGCGCGTCCTGCAGCGCCAGCGCGTTGATCACCGTCGCGAGCATGCCCATGTAGTCGGCCGTCGCCCGATCCATTCCGCGCGCGCTTGCGGCCAATCCGCGAAAGAGATTTCCCCCGCCAATCACGATCCCGGTCTGCACGCCCAGCTGCTGGATTTCGAAAATGTCCTTGGCGATCTGCGTCGTGACATTGGGATCAATCCCGAACTGCTGTTCGCCCATCAGGGCCTCGCCGGAGAGCTTCAGCAGGACACGGCGGTAGGCGGGAGACATATTCCGCCGATTATAGCAATGGGAACGGGTTGCATTTCTTGTCGGTTTTTGGTTTCTGGTCTTTGGTTCTCAGTTTTTGCTTCTCAGTTCTGGTTCCGCGGTTCTTGGTTCTTGGTTGTCTGCGTCGTCGGAACCGAATTACGAACAACCGACAACCACAAACACCGAACCAAAACCCAAAACCCAAAACGCAAAACTAAAAACCGAAAACCAAAAACCGACAAGTATTACGCGCTTTCCCCAAGCTTGAATCGCACGAACCGCGCAATCGAGATGTTCTCCCCGAGCTTCGCGATTGCCGCTTGCACGACCTGGCCAATCGTCATCTTCGGATCACGAATAGAGGGCTGATCGAGCAGGCACACCTGCTCGAAGAAGCTACTCAGTTTACCTTCGACGATCTTGTCGATCACCGCGGCGGGCTTGTTTTGTCCTTCCATCTGCCCGCGATAGATCCCGCGCTCGCTATCGAGCACGCCCGCCGGGACTTCCTCGCGACGCACGTACTGCGGGCTCGCGGCCGCGATGTGCATGGCGATCTCTCGCGCCAGCGCCTGGAAGTCGTCAGTGCGCGCGACGAAATCAGATTCGCAGTTCACTTCCACCAGCACGCCGATCTTGCCGCCCATATGAATGTAGCTGCCGATCAGCCCTTCGTTGGTGGAACGTCCCGCCTTCTTGGTCGCCTGCGCAAGACCCCGCTTGCGGAGAATTGTCGTGGCCGCTTCGAGATCGCCTTTCGCTTCGGTCAGGGCGGCCTTGCATTCCATCATCCCGGCGCCTGTGGCGTCGCGGAGCTTCTTCACGAGGGCGGCGTTAATCTCTGGCATTTGCTGAGTCTCCGTCATGGCTCACTCTCCGAATGTAGAACTGAAACCGTACATAACAACGCCGGCCTCAAAGCGGGCCGGCGCAAAAAAAACCGAGACGGGTTTCTTACACCGACGCCGGGGACGTCGCCTGCTCAGGGCGAGTCAGACGGTTGCCGCGGCCGCGCCGGGCACGGTCGTCGCCTTCGCCGTCGCCGCCTTCGTCAGCCTGAGCAGACTCACGAATGCTCCTGCCGGCGACGATCGCGTCAGCAATGCGAGAGGCGAACAGCCGAATCGCGCGCAGCGCATCGTCGTTGCCTGGGATCACGTAGTCGACTTCGTCCGGATCACAATTGGTGTCGACGACGCCGATGACCGGGATCTTCAGCTTGCGCGCCTCGTCAACGGCAATCTTTTCCTTCCGCGTGTCCACGACGAAGAGCGCGTCGGGCAGCCGCGCCATGTGCCGGATGCCCTCGAGGTTCTTCTGAAGCTTCCGCTTCTCTTTCTCGAGCTGCGCGATCTCCTTCTTCGAAAGCGATTCGTACCGGCCGTCGGTCTCCATCGCTTCAAGATCACGGAGTCGCGCGAGGCTACGCTGGATAGTGGAGAAGTTGGTCAGCAGCCCGCCGAGCCAGCGCTGGTTGACGAAGAACATCTGGCTTCGCGCCGCCTCCTCGGCAATGGCATCCTGCGCCTGGCGCTTCGTTCCAACGAAAAGTACCGTCCGTCCATCCGCCGCCAGGTTCGAGACGAACTGCTCGGCATCGCGGAACAGCTTTGCGGTCTTTGCGAGGTCGATGATGTAGATTCCGTTTCGCTCGCCAAAGATGAATGGCTTCATCTTCGGGTTCCAGCGCTTCGTCTGGTGTCCGAAGTGCACCCCCGCTTCGAGCAGATCCTTCAACGCGATGCCGGTCAAATTGCCTCCATAAAGAACCTTCAGCTGTCAGCTACCAGCGTTCAGCCCAGCTCTCACGGCTGACGGCTGACGGCTGATGCTGCAAGAACTAACGCTTACTGAACTGGAAGCGTTTACGCGCTCCCTTTTGTCCGTACTTTTTCCGCTCTTTGATCCGCGCATCGCGGGTCAAAAAGCCAGACTTCTTGAGCCGCTGCCGCAGCTCGACGTTGTATTCGACAAGCGCCCGCGCGATACCCAGGCGCAGCGCACCGGCCTGGCCGGCGATGCCGCCGCCGCTAATCGTGGCGAGCACATCGAACTTATCGGCCGTTTCGGTCACCGCCAACGGTTGCTTGATCTGGGTGCGGAGCGCTTCGGTCGGAAAGGCCTGTTCGATCGGTTTCCTGTTGACCACCATTCCACCGGAACCTGGCCGGAGGAACACGCGCGCGGTTGAAGTCTTGCGTCGGCCAGTGCCGTAATACTGAATCCCTGCCACGTCTATACGCCCTCGCGCTTGTTTGTCTTGACCTTCACCGCCGTAGGTTTCTGCGCCGCGTGCGGATGATCGCCAGCCGCGTACACCTTCAGCTTTCGCCACATCGCTTCGCCGAGCTTGGTTTTCGGCAACATGCCGCGGACGGCCTCCTCGACGAGGCGGACCGGATTCTTCTGGCGAACATCCTTGGCGCGCTCCTCGCGCAGACCACCCTCGTAACCGCTGTGATAGCGGTAGATCTTTTGTTCTTCCTTCCGGCCCGTCAGCCGCACCTTGGCGGCGTTCACGATGACGACGTGATCCCCGGTGTCGAGATGAGGGGTATAGATCGCCTTGTGCTTTCCCTGGAGGAGTCGCGCTGCTTCGGTCGCCACCCGGCCGAGCACCATTTCCTCGGCGTCGATAACATGCCACTGCCGCTGCACACTTCCGGCAGTGGGGACAAACGAACCCATTCAGATCCCTTTCGGCGGCCTTCACCGGGGCTCCGGCGGACTCACCGAAGCAAGATGGAGGCTGTCAGCCTCGTTCGAAGGACGGCAAACCAAAAGGATACCGGCGTTTGGCGTCGTTGTCAAGGTAGCGGGGCAGTAGTCTGGTTGACGCCAACGTGTGCAGATTCTGCATTACATTTCTGTTACTCACATACAAAAATCGGCACGCTGACGCCTCGCGCGAGGGCGCCCTGATATCAGAATTGCCCGTTTCTGCCGAAATTGATCACCTGCGACGCCGTGGCATCGCGCTTGCCGCCTCAAGTGCCGATAAATCAGCCAGACGAGCTGGAATTCGTGGATCCGTGTGACCCTCAACGAAGGGGCACACCCCCGGGTTCAAAGCGGCAACTGATTCTCCAATAACCAGTTGGGTCGATCACAGGATTGGACATAGCCGGTGTTTCGCAGAGCGAAATCTCTGGTCGGTCTGGATATCGGTTCGAGCGCCGTCAAAGCGGTTGAACTCAAGCCGGCTGGCAAAGCCTTCAAGGTGTCAGCCTTTGGTTCCGAGGCTGTCCCTCCCGACAGTATCGTCGACGGCGCCATCATTGACGGCGGCGCAGTCGCCGACGCCATTCGGCGCCTGTTCACCAGTGGCGCCATCAAGACCAAGGACGTTGCGGCGTCTCTCTCAGGCAACGCCGTGATCGTCAAGAAGATCACGCTTCCTCAGATGTCCGAGGGGGAGCTCGCCGAGTCGATCTATTGGGAGGCCGAGCAGTACATCCCGTTCGACATTCAGGACGTCAATCTCGATTATCAGATCCTCGATAAAGGGGGGGACGGCGGCAAGGCGACCATGGACGTGCTGCTGGTGGCCGCCAAGAAAGAAAAGATTGCCGACTACACCGGTGTGATCGCGCAGGCCGGCCGGTCGGCGGTGGTCGTCGATGTCGACGCGTTCGCGCTTCAGAACGCGTACGAGGTGAACTACGGCATCGAGCCGGGCGCCATCGTCGCGCTCCTCAATGCCGGCGCCAGCGCCACGAACATCAATATCCTCAACGGCGACCAGTCGGTATTCACGCGCGACATCTCCATCGGCGGCAACGCTTACACCGAGGCGCTCCAGAAAGAACTCAACCTGCCGTTCGATCTGGCGGACCAGTTGAAGCGCGGGATGCCCGTCGATGGCGTCACGTACGAGGACGCGAAGCCGGTCCTTCGTGCCGTCACCGAAAACGTGATGCTCGAGATTCAGAAGACGTTCGATTTCTTCAAGACCACCGCCTCCTCCGACCGAATCGATCGAATCATGCTGAGCGGCGGGGCGTCGCGGGCCGAAGGCTTCACCGAGATACTGAGCGATCGCTTCGACGCCCCGGTGGAAGGGCTCGATCCATTCAAGCGTGTCGGGTTCGACGCCAAGAAATTCCAGATTGAATCAGCGGCCGAGATCGCGCCGACGGCGGCGGTTGCGGTTGGCCTCGCCTTGCGTCGGGTGGGCGATCGATGATCCGCATCAACCTCCTCGCCGTCGATCGTGAGCGAAAACGCAGTACCGGTGTGGTGATTCCTGCGGCGCAGCGGGTGACGATCGCCGCGAGTCTGATTCTGCTTGGCACGGCCCTCTTCGTTGGCTGGTGGTTCTGGTCGCTGCATCGCGCATCGACGAGAGTCGACCAGGAACTCGCGAAGGGGGAGCGGGAGATGCAGCAGCTGCGATCGGTTCTCGCGCAGGTGCAGAAGTTCGAAGCGAGCAAAGCGCAGCTCCAGCAGCGCGTGACGCTCATCGAGCAACTTCGCCGCGGCCAGAGCGGCCCCGTCCACATCCTCGACGAGATCAGTAAGGCGGTCCCCGAGCGGCTCTGGCTCACCGAGATGAATCAGAAAGGGGACAACATCGTGCTCGCCGGGATGACCACATCTCTGACCGGCCTCTCCGATTTTGTCGCAAGCCTGGAAGGCAGTACGTGGTTCAAAAAGCCGGTCGACATCGTTGACAGCCAGGTCATGTCGGACCCGAAGTCGGGGGACATTTTCAAGTTCTCGGTCAAAGCGGTGTTCAACAACCCGGAGGCGCCACCGCCACCACCGGCGCCGACCGGTCGTGGCCGCGGCGTGCCTCCGCTGAAGAAATAGGCAGCTAAAGGCAGAGTCTGGCATCTCCGATACGAACAGGGATTACATGGATATTTCGCTCAGCAAACTCCCGTGGTACGCGCAGATCGGCGCCTTCGTCGTCGTGTCGGGCCTCGCGGTGTTTGGCTTCTGGAAGTTTTATGTATCCGAGATGCAGGCCGATATCAACGCGCGACAAACGCGGTTGACGGCGCTGAAAGCGGACATCGCCAGGGGCGTCGCCACCGCGCGACGTTTGCCGCAGTTCCAATCAGAGGTCGCCGAACTCGAACGGCGTCTGGAGAACCTGCGCGCCGTGCTGCCGGAGCAGAAAGACGTCGCCGACATTCTGCGTCGAGTCCAGGGCCTCGCAACGCAATCAAGCCTGACGATTCAGCGATTCACACCGCAGGAACCCAAGCAGGAGGCGATGTACGCCGCGCTGCCGTTCAAGCTGCGCGCCGAGGGCACCTACCACAACCTCGGTTTGTTCTTCGATCGCATCAGCAAGTTCCCACGGATCATCAACGTCGGCGAAATCGTGATCAAGCCGCGCCAGGCCCAGGATCCCACGGCGAGCATTGAAGCCGAGTGCGTCGCGACGACGTTTGTGCTCCAGGAAAGCAAGGCTCCAGCAACGGGTCGCGGTGGGCGCGGCATCGTGCCGAAGCAGCCGTCAACGAAATGAGGCCCAGGATGCGTTTCGTTCCGGTGCTGCTCGTGAGTCTCGTGATGGGTGCGACGGTGTGTGGCCGCGCGTTCGCACAGCAGCGCGGCCAGACTCCAGCGCCGCCAAGCGGGGTGCCCGCGTCAGCCTCCGCGCCGGCGGAACAGAACGCGCAGCCGGCTGAAGCGGGAGCTCCCTTCACCTACAACCCCGAGGGACGTCGCGATCCGTTCGTGAGCTTAATCGGACGCGGTAACGATCCCAAGACACAGGGAGCGCGACCGCCCGGTGTCCCCGGACTTCTCATTAATGAGGTGAGTGTGAAGGGCATCGTGCGCAACAGCACTGGATTCGTCGCGCTGATTCAGGGGCCGGACAACAAGACGTACGTCGTGAAACCGGGAGACCGGTTGATGGACGGTTCGGTGAAATCCATCGTCCAGGACGCGGTGGTGTTCTCGCAGGATGTCAACGATCCGCTCTCTCTCGTGAAGCAGAAAGAGATTCGGAAAGCCCTGAGATCCGCCGAGGGGGGGCGTGGATGAGGCAGCAGTTGCGATCGACCGTCTTCTCGCCCGCCGGTGCGTGGCATCTGGCGATCGTCGTATCGCTGGCGCTCGGCAGCAGCCTGTTGCTCTCGGCAGGCGCCACGCCGGTTCGTTTGCTGGGCGTGTCGGCCCAGGGAAACGCCGTCTTGATCGAGTCAACCGAACCGGCCGCGTACGTTGTGAAGCGTCCGGAC
The DNA here is from genome assembly GCA_035758845.1 of Vicinamibacterales bacterium. Classification (GTDB taxonomy): domain Bacteria; phylum Acidobacteriota; class Vicinamibacteria; order Vicinamibacterales; family 2-12-FULL-66-21; genus JALZOC01. The sequence goes on along the minus strand of DASTVZ010000021.1, from coordinate 40,801 downwards.
CCGCTGACTGTTGTCGTGGAATTGCGCAATGTATCTCTTGACACGAACGCCCGCGCAAACGTCGCGGCCGACCCGCGCGATGCGATCACGAGCGTCACGCTCGAAGAGGGCACCAATGATACCGGTCAGACCGTGGCGCGCGTGCGAGTAGCGCTGTCGCGGCCGCTCGAGTACGCCGTTCGCAGCGCCCGGAACACCATTCGACTTGAACTGACCGCACCCGCGCGCGCCGCGGCCGCACAGCCTGCGCCGCAATTACCCATCGCGCTTGCGCCGAAACGCGGTTCGATCGATGTGGTCAAGGCTTCCGTCGACGCGCCGGCCGCGACCATCCTCGATCGCGTCCGTTCCCGGTACACGCCTGCGGGGACGACGATCACGCTTGGTGGCAACGGTCGGCTGACCCCGGCGGATGTTTCGGAAGCAGAGGGAGCACCGCGCCGGCTGGTGCTGGACTTTCCAAACGTCACGTCGAATGCATCTCCGCAGATGAACGTCGAGGGGCCGCTTGTGAAGCGCGTGCGCGTGTCGGTCAACAGCCGCACTCCGCTCATCACGCGCGTTGTCATGGACGTCGCCGACGGCGCCACGTACCACGTCGAGCGAGCCGGGACTACAGGGAGCGATCTCGCAGTCGTGTTCGAGCCGCCGCAGAAATCGAGCACGGTGCTGCTGACCACGCCGGCGTCAAGCGGGAAGCCTGCTGATCCCGAGCCAGACATTCCTCTCGAGCAGGCGATTGCGAATGCGGCAGCGATCACTCCGCAAGATACTCCGGTCAGTACGCCGCCTGCCGCCGCTCCTGCAGCGGCGAAGGTGCAGACGCCCCAGGCGCCGGGTCAGGCCCGTCCGCAGGCGCCACCAGCGGCTGCGGCGCGTCAGCAGACGGCGCCGGCAGCGCCGCCGACCGCACCGCCGCAGGCCGTAGCGGCGCAGACGGTCACCCCGCAGGCTCCAGTACCGCCAAGTGCGCCACCGCTCAGCGTGCCGCCGCAGGCTGCGCCTCGGCCCACTCAGCAGGTGATCACCGGCACAGGCGAGAAACAGTACAAAGGCACGCCGATCACACTCGACTTTTCTGGTGCGGATCTGCGTTCCGTTCTTCGCTACTTCAACGAGATCAGTGGTCTGAACATCATCATCGATCCATCGGTGCCGGCGACACCAATTGACGTTGTGTTGCGCGACGTTCCATGGGATCAAGCGTTCGAGACGCTCTTGAAGACCCACAAGCTGGGATATGTGGCCGAGGGCACCATCGTCCGAATCGCGCCGCTTTCGGTGCTCGCCGAAGAAGAGGGTGATCGCCGAAAGCTGGCGGAGGCGAAAGCACTCGCCGGCGATCTTCGCGTGCAGACATTCTCTTTGAGTTACGCGAAAGCCGGAGACGTGTCGCCGCTGCTCGTGAAGTCGGCGCTGTCGCAGCGCGGGCAGATTCAGGTCGACGCGCGCACGAACACGATCATCGTCACTGACCTGCCGGATCGTCTGCAGACCGTGTCGGCGCTCCTCGGCGCACTCGATCGTCCTGAACCGCAAGTCGAGGTTGAAGCCCGCGTCGTTCAGACGACGCGCGAGTTTGCCAAGGCGATCGGCGTGCAGTGGGGATTGAACGGCCGTGTCACACCGGGCGTTGGCAATACCACTGGCCTCGCCTTCCCGAACAACGGCACGCTCAATGGACGGACCGGTGCTGTCAACTCTCCGGCCGATAATCGCGCGACGGCAAACGATTCGACCGGGACCGTGGTGAACCTGCCGGTTCCAGGAGCGAGCTCCGCAATCGGTCTGGCGGTCGGCGCCGTGAACGGCGCGTTCAATATTGATGTTGCGCTCTCCGCACTCGAGCGCAGTGGTAAAGGACGGATCCTCTCGACGCCGCGCCTGACCACTCAGAACAACGTCGCCGCAGAGGTGACGCAGGGTCTCCAGATTCCGATTCAGACCGTCGCGAATAACACGGTCACCGTCAGCTTCAAGGATGCGGCGCTGACGCTGCAGGTGACGCCGCAGATCACGTCAGCGAACACGGTGATCATGCAGATCACGCTGGAAAACGCCACACCGGACTTCAGTCGCCAGGTGAATGGTATTCCTCCGATCGACACCCAGCGCGCGCGCACACAGGTGCAGGTCGATGATGGCGCGACCACGATCATTGGTGGAATCTTCGTGACCCGCGAACAGGTTTCCAACGAGCGCACGCCCGGGTTGTACCGACTGCCGCTTCTCGGGTGGCTCTTCAAACGTGACACGACGTCGGATGAAAGCCGCGAGCTGTTGATTTTCATCACACCTCGCATCATCAGAGGCTGACGAGATGACGAAAGTGGTCTGGGGTTCTGGAATCCGCCTGGCCGGTGCTGTCGCCCTTGCTGCAGCTGTTTCCTCATGCGGTGATCAGACGCGGCAGGGCACGGCCTCGTCTTACTTGATCGTTGCAGGAATCGAAGCAGCCTCCGGCGCGGACCCGACCACGTTTGGCTCAGGGCTCGCGTCCGACGTGATCACAGTCAAAGACGACATCGCGACCATCTTCAACGATCCTGCCCGGGTGACGTTCAAGCTTGGCCTCAAGGATCCCGGACCGGCCTCATCGCCGCTCACGCCGACGCAGAACAATTGGATAACTGTGACGCAGTATCACGTGCAGTATGTGCGTTCGGACGGCCACAACATCGAAGGCATCGACGTCCCCTACGCGTTCGATGGCGGCCTTGCAGGAACGGTGTCGGGCGACACGACCCTTGGCTTCACGCTCGTGCGCAACCAGGCAAAAATGGAAGCGCCTCTCGCGGCACTGGCAACAAATCCGATCGTTCTCTCGACGATTGCCAGAGTGACCTTCTACGGACACGACCAGACCGGCCGGGAAGTCAGCGTGACAGGCAATGTCGACGTCACCTTCGCGAATTTTGGGGATCCCAAATGACCTGTCGAGTTCCCAATCGGGGCGTCGCCGGGCGCCGGTGATTCAGATATGAAGAAACCAGCATTGAGGCGGTGGATAGTCACGTTTGTGGCCGCGATCGCGGCGACCTCGCTCGGCTGTACGATGAAGAGCCAGGAGACGCCTGCGCTCACCGGGCCGTCTGAGCTTGGCGTCTCGATCACGTTGAGGACCCAGCCCGAGATTCTGGTGCAAGACGGATCCTCTCAGTCGCTGGTCACAATCACAGCGCGCGACTCGAACGGAGCACCGAAGCGGGACGTGTCGGTCATCACCGGGATCTTCGTCGACGGCGTTCGCGCCGACTTCGGCTCAGTCTCTGCGCGCAACCTCGTGACCGATGCAAACGGTGAAGCACGATTGATGTATACGGCGCCAGCGCTTCCGTCGGGACCGGCGGTCGACAATGGCACCATCGTGGAGATCGGGGTGACGCCGCTCGACCGGAACGGGACCGGCGGCTTTGGCAACAGCACGACGCGGTTCGCGTCGATCCGGCTCATCCCGCCCGGAATCGTCGTCCCGCCGGATGGTCTCCAGCCGGCGTTCACATTCACGCCGAGCTCACCGACCGACCACCAGAACGTGCTGTTCGATGCCTCGACCAGCACCGCGGCGCCGAACAATCCGATCGTGTCGTTCTCGTGGAACTTCGGTGATGGCGCGACCGGCAGCGGCCGGACGGCGACGCACGCGTTCAACGCGCCCGGCACTTACGTAGTGACGCTGACCGTCACCGACCAGTACAACCGGAGCGCGTCGACGTCACAGACCATAGATGTGGCCGGCGGGACGGCGCCGACGGCGAGCTTCCTGACATCACCGTCAACACCGCTGGTCGGTGATTTTGTCAACTTCAACGCATCGGCCAGTGTGGCTGCGCCGGGCCGGACGATCCGCTCGTATGCGTGGGACTTCGGCGACGGCACGCAGAAGACGACGACGACTCCGATCACGACCCACGACTTCGTGAAGGCCGGTGTCTACACGGTCACCCTTGTGGTGACTGACGACGTCGGACGGCAAGGCGTGACGACCGCCTCGGTCACCGTCACCACCGATGCGCCAACGGCCGACTTCACGTTCTCGCAGCTGCCGCCGAGCACGGCGCATACGATGCAGTTCAATTCGTCAGGATCGCAGGCGGCGCCCGGACGCACCATCGCGTCTTACTCCTGGGACTTCGGCGATGGGAGCAGCAGTACGTTGGCCTCGCCCACGCACGCGTACGGCGCAGCGGCCAGCTATAACGTCACCCTTACAGTCACCGACAGCACCGGGAAGGTCGGACGAGTGACCAAGACGGTGCAGGTGCAGTAACCTTCCCCCGTGGCTGACAGTCCGCGCATCGAGGAATTGAAACGCCGGGTCCAGTCGGACCCGGCGTCGATTGCCTTTGCGGCGCTGGCCGAGGAATATCGCCGCGCCGGCAGATTCGACGAAGCGATCGAGACGTGCACGACCGGTCTCGTTCGACATCCATCCTACCTTTCCGCTCACGTCACATTGGGCCGGGCACTCATCGAGGTCGGCCGCCTTCCGGAAGCTCGCACCGAACTGGAATACGTTCTGAAACTCGCGCCGGAAAATCTCGCGGCGATTCGCGGGCTGGCGGAGATCCATCATCGGATCGGTGAGGAGCACGTTGAGCATGTTGAACCGGCTGGAATGTCCGCAGAACCTGCTCCGACCGTCGAGCATGTTGAATCGCCGCCCGCGCCGGCACTGATGTCGCGGATTGCGCTGAAGATACGCGTCGACGACAAGCCCGAGGTCCAGCCGGCGGATGTGACGGCGGAGGCGGAAACATCCCAAGCAGAGCCTTCCGCACCTCTGACAGTCAGTCCACCCGAAGAAAGGCCTGAACCTCCGGTATCAACTCCAGTGCTGACGGCGGTCGCCACTCACGCGGTGGAGGAGGCGGCGGCTCGCGCCGAGGCCCATGTGACGTATCCTCGTCCCGTTGATCCGGCGTTGGCAGGACTAGAAGAGTTCCTGAACGCCATCATCCGCGCGCGAACCCAGCGAGCTGCGGCCCGCTAAACCCGTTAATCTCATGACTGCGGCGCCGGTTTCGGCATCTGGCAGGCGTATATCCATCTTGCAGGCCGATCTCCGGACCTTGAATCTCAATGCGCTCGTCGTGACTCACCTTCCAAACCTGCGCTATCTCACCGGCCTGACGGCAACGGCCGGAGCCGTCGTGCTGCACCAGGATAGCTGCACGCTCGTCGTCGATTTTCGGTATCAGACAGCTGCGAGCAGGCTCCTCGAGGAGACGGCCGGCAGGCCTTTTAACATCTCGGTCGTCGAGCACACCTACGACGAAACGCTGTCGGCGTTGCTAAGGGTCTTGCCGCGCCCGGCGCGAATTGGAGTCGAGGCCGCTTCGATGACGGTTGGAAGTTTCAATCGGTTGGCAAGGGGTCTGAGCGCACCTGGCGGCTCAACGGATTCCGGTGCCACGGCGGTGCTCGTGCCGACCGAACGGGTGATCGAGCGACGCCGCGCGGTGAAGGACGCAGAGGAGATCGAAATTTTCCGTGAAGCGGCGCGGCGGTTGTCGCGCGTCGCGCGGAAAGCTCCCGAGTTCGTCACCGAGGGCCGCACCGAACTGGAGATAGCGGCCGCCATCGATGCGGCGATCCGCGAGGAAGGTTTTGAACGGCCTGCCTTCGATACCATCGTGGCGTCTGGCGAGAACAGTTCGCGCCCGCACGCACGTCCAAGTCGACGACGACTAGTTCACGGTGATGGGGTGGTGCTGGACTTCGGGGGTGTCTACGACGGATACTCCGTGGATCTGACGCGGACGCTGCCCGTTGGCGCGGTTCCGTCGGATTTGGCGCGACTTGGTGCCGCCGTGCGGGAGGCGCACGACGCAGCGATCGCAGCAGTTAGGCCGGGTGTTCGACCTAGTGAAATCGATCACGCGGCGAGGGCTGTGCTTGCGCGGCATGGGTTGGCCGACGCGTTCGGACATGGAACCGGGCACGGGCTTGGGTTGGAAGTACATGAAGATCCAAGGATTTCCAAGCTTCCTGGAGCCCTGCCGGACGAACCGGTCGTGCCCGGGATGGTGTTCACCATAGAGCCCGGAGCCTACGTTCCTGGGGTAGGTGGGGTCCGTATCGAGGACGATGTCCTGGTGGTCGAGAGCGGCTGCGAAGTGTTGACGGACGTGCCGATAGGTGTACTGTAAACGCCGGCAGCTGATCGCAGTGATGGGCAATTGTGAGCACCGGAGCTTCTGCCGTTAGGCGAAGGACCTATCCCCGGAGGATGATGGAATTCGAGGATATCGAGCGGATCTTGGAGCTGGTCCGGCAGCACGACCTCGCGGAATTCGAGGTCGAGAGTGACGGGATGAAGCTCCGGGTCCGGAAGGCATCTGCGGCGTTTCCTATGCCGCCGGCTCTGCCTCAACTGCCGGTTGCGCCCCCGACGATTCCGCAGGTGTCGGCAACCACGGTCACTGCCGCGCCCGCGTTGCCCGCCACGATTGAGGATGAAGAGTCGGTGGAGCTTGCGGTCGTGAAGTCTCCAATTGTCGGGACGTTCTATCGATCCTCCGAGCCAGGTGCTGCGGCGTTCGTTGAGGTTGGTCAGCGGGTCAAGAAAGACCAGGTTCTCTGCATCATCGAGGCGATGAAATTGATGAACGAGATCACGTCGGAGTACGACGGCGAGATCGTCAGCGCATATGTCGAGAATGGCAAGCCGGTACAGTATGGCGAGCGGTTGTTTGCGATAAAGACGAGCGGGTTTTAGGGTCGCCTGAAACAAACATCTGACAGAACCGGGCCAGCATTCATGTTCAAGAAAATCCTCATCGCCAACCGCGGCGAAATTGCTCTCCGCGTGATTTGCGCCTGCCGCGAGCTGGGGATCAAAACCGTTGCGGTCTACTCGGAGGCGGACGAGAATTCGCTCCACGTCCGGTTTGCCGACGAGGATGTGTGCATTGGTCCGGCCCGCAGCAGCGACAGTTATCTCAGCGTGCCGGCGGTCATCAGCGCGGCGGAGATCACCGGGGCGGACGCGATTCACCCGGGCTACGGGTTTCTCTCCGAGAGCGCATACCTGGCGGAAGTCTGCGAAGCCTGCCATATCAAGTTCATCGGGCCGGCTCCGAACGTGATTCGGCTGCTCGGCGACAAAGCCCGGGCGCGACGCGCGATGAAAAAGGCCGGTGTGCCAGTCCTTCCCGGCAGTGATGGGCCCGTCGACAGCGAGGAGAAGGCTCACAAGGTTGCCAGGGATCTCGGATACCCGGTGATCATCAAGGCGGTGGCCGGCGGCGGCGGCCGCGGAATGCGCGTGATCCGGGTTGCTGGCGACTTGTCAAAGTCGCTGAAGACCGCGCAGCGTGAGGCGGAAGCGGCCTTCGGCGTTGGCGACGTGTATCTCGAGAAGTACGTCGAGAATCCTCGTCACATCGAGTTCCAGGTCCTCGGCGATCATCATGGCGCGGTCGTTCATCTCGGCGAACGCGAGTGTTCCATCCAGCGGCGTCATCAGAAACTGCTCGAAGAAGGGCCATCGGTGGCGGTCACCGAAAAAATGCGCCGCAAACTTGGCAGTACCGTCGTCGATGCGGCGCGCGCGGTTCAATACACCAACGCTGGAACCTTCGAGTTTCTCCTCGACGACAAGGGCAACTTTTATTTCCTCGAAGTCAATACACGGGTGCAGGTCGAGCATCCGGTGACCGAATTCATCACCGGCGTCGACATCGTGAAGGAGCAGATCAGGATTGCTGCGGGAGAGCGGCTCTCGTTCAAGCAGGGAGATGTCACGTTCAACGGCCATTCCATCGAGTGTCGAGTCAACGCCGAAGATCCGGAGACCTTCGCTCCATCGCCGGGTACCGTCCACGCGTTCAGCGTTCCGGGCGGACCGGGGGTTCGGATCGACACGTTCCTGCATTCCGAATGCACGGTGTCTCCGTACTACGACTCGATGATTGCCAAGATCATCGTCCACGGCCGCGATCGGCAGGAGGCCATCGCGCGCATGCGCCGGACTCTCGAGATGAGCGTGATCGAAGGAATCAAGACGTCGATTCCTCTTCATCTGAAAATACTGGCCGATCCCGATTTCATTGCCGGCAGGCTCGGCACGGGATTCATGGACCGCTTCCTGATCGAAAAAAAGGCCCCGGGGGCGGGACTCGCTGAAGCCGTCTAGTTGACAGCTGAACTCCCGAAGAAACCATTTCTCTATCCAATCGTCGACACCGGGTTGTGTCGCAGGCGCGGGATTGATCCGGTCGCGCTCTGCGATGCGTACCTCGGTGGTGGCGCGCGCGTGGTGCAACTGCGTGAGAAAGAGCGATCGAGCGGCGAGTTCCTACAGCTTGCAGACGTTCTGGTGGAGCGTACGCGCCAGGCGGGAGCGCTGCTCATCGTCAACGATCGTGCCGACATTGCGCGGCTGAGCGGCGCCGCCGGGGTGCACGTCGGGCAGGATGACCCGACCGTCGCCGACGTGCGGAAACTTCTTCCGACACCAGCGATCGTCGGCCTCTCTACGCACGACGAAGGTCAAATCGACCGCGCGATCGAACAGCAGCCCACGTATGTCGCCGTCGGGCCTGTTTTCGAGACCTCGACGAAAGACACAGGCTACTCTGCACGGGGACTGGATCTCGTGCGTTGCGCAGCTGGACGCGGCATGCCGCTCGTCGCCATCGGCGGCGTGACGCTGGACAACGTACGCGATGTCGTGCGTGCCGGCGCCTTGGGGATTGCCGTCATCAGCGATCTTCTCAACGGCGATCCGCAGGTTCGCACGCGCGACTTCATCGCGCGACTTGCTGAAACCTGGTAGAACCTCGTAGAACCCCGCAGAACCTCGTAGAACCTTGTAGAACCTTTGGTTTCGTGAACTTTGTGGAATAATGCCGCCACTTGAGCCAGGCCTCGTCACCGGAGGGTGAATGGATTCGAATTTATTGAGAACGAAGTCTATCGAGCAACTGGTGGGAGACGTCGAGCACGGCGGGAAGGCGCTGAGACGGACGCTCTCGGCCCTCGACCTGACGCTGCTCGGCATTGGCGCAATCATCGGCACCGGCATTTTCGTCCTGACCGGCACCGCCGCCGCGAACCAAGCCGGTCCTGCGATCGTGCTGTCGTACACCATCGCTGGCCTGGCCTGCGGGTTCGCCGCCCTTTGCTACGCCGAGTTCTCCTCGATGATTCCGATCTCCGGCAGTGCCTACACCTACGCCTATGCGACGCTTGGCGAGATCTTCGCGTGGATGATCGGGTGGGATCTTATTCTCGAATACGCGGTCGGCTCGATGACCGTTGCGGTCGGGTGGAGCGGCTACTTCCAGCGGATCCTCGCCGGCTTCGGCTTGCACCTGCCTGCCTGGATGTCTGCGTCTCCCGATCCGGCGGTCGGCACGCTGGTCAATCTGCCGGCAATGCTGATCGTGATCGGTATCATGGTGCTACTGGTCATCGGCGTCCGCGAAAGCGCCCGGTTCAACGCCGCGATGGTTGCGGTCAAGCTTGCCGCAGTCGCATTCTTCATCCTGATCGGCTTCTCATACGTCAAGCCTGAGAACTGGTCACCTTTCATGCCGTATGGGTTCTCGGGCGTGATGACCGGTGCGGCCGTCGTGTTCTTCGCCTACATCGGGTTTGATGCTGTTTCGACCACGGCGGAAGAAGCCAAGAATCCCAGCCGCGATCTGCCGATTGGGATTATCGCGTCGCTGGTCATCTGCACCCTTCTCTATCTCATTGTCGCCGGAATCCTGACCGGAATCGTTCCGGTCGTGCAGTTCAAAACCGATCCGCAGTTCCTGAATGCGCCGGTCGGTTACGCGCTCGCGGTCATCAACAAGGACTGGGCTGCCGGCCTCGTCTCGGCCGGAGCGGTCGCGGGCATTACGAGCGTGCTGCTCGTCATGCTCATGAGTCAGCCCAGGATTTTCTTCGCGATGAGCCGCGATCAACTCCTGCCCGCCGGCGTGAGCCGCGTGCACCCGAGATTCCGCACACCCTACATCACCACGATCATTACCTGCGTCATCGTGGCTGCGGTCGCGGGCTTTGTCCCGATAACCGTCCTCGGTGAAATGACCAGCATTGGGACCCTCTTCGCATTCGTGGTCGTGTCGCTTGCTGTGATCGTGCTTCGGATTCGACGGCCTGAAGCCCGGCGACCGTTTCGTGTCCCAGGCGGCCATCTCATTCCAGTACTCGGCGTGCTCGCCTGCATCTACCTGATGGTCAGCTTGTCGGTCATGACCTGGGTGCGTTTTCTTGGCTGGCTGGATATCGGGATGATCATCTACTGGTTCTACGGCCGGACGCACAGCCCGCTGGTGAACAAGACCGAGGCGGCCGCCCGCTCGGGCACGGAGAACCTGGCGAACTTTTTGCGGATGGGCGGCTACATGCTTCTCTTCAACGGGTTCTGCATCACCCTGCTGGCCTATCTCACGATTCTGAATGTCACCAACGAAACGCTGGCGAAGTGGGGTGAACTGGATGGCGTGCTGGCGCACGTCGGCATGCACGTCAACCCGGAAATTGCCGACGCCTTCGGATGGAAGATTCTGCTGCTCGGCGCAATCGTCGCGGTGATCGGCCACGTGCTCGGCAGGTCGTCTGCGAAGCGATAAGCGCGTTTGCGTTTGTTGGATTCGGGGTTACAAATAGTTGGCGATCCCGGAACGGACGGGCAGACCGATAGGTCAGGTGGCTCAGCTGTCCCCCTGGTGGGCGGGATGGCGGCTTTCGGTCGTTCTCCTCCTCAGCGTCGTGTGTATCGGCACAGCGGGCTACGTCATCATCGAAGGGTGGGATGTATTCGATGCCTTCTACATGACGATCACAACCGTCACGACTGTCGGGTACGGCGAGATCCACCCGCTGTCGCGCATCGGTCGCGCCTTCAACAGCGGCGTCATCATTCTTGGTGCCGCAACGGTTCTGTACACGTTTTCGTTTCTCATGGCGCGTCTGGTCGAGGGCGACCTCCAGGCGCGTTGGGCCCGGCGACGCCGGGAACGCATGCTCAACGATCTCACCAATCACTTCATCATTTGCGGCTTCGGACGGATCGGTCAAATCGTGGCGCGAGAGTTCGCGCGCCAGCGAGTGCCGTTCGTCATCATCGAGCGGGATCTCGAACGGATGCAGTCGGCAATCGACATGGGGTATCTCGCGGTTGAAGCCGATGCCAGCAGCGAAGACGTTCTGCGGCGGCTCGGAATCGGCCGCGCGCGCGGGTTCATCGCCGCGGTCAGCACCGATGCCGACAATGTCTTCGCGATTCTCACCGCCCGCCTGTTACGGCCGGATCTGTTCATCATCGGCCGCGCTGAAACCGAGGATGCCAAAGCGAAGCTGGTCAGGGCCGGGGCGGACCGCGTGCTCTCGCCATATCAGATCGGCGGCCTGCAACTGGCGCAGACGGCGTTGCGGCCCGCGGTCGTCGACTTCGTTCAATTGGCCACCAGCTCCGACAACCTCGATCTCAACATGGAGCAAGTACAGATAGAGCAAGGCGCGCCGCTCGCGGGGCGCAGCATTCTCGAAGCGAACCTCCGCCAGCGATTTGGCGTGGTCGTCGTCGGCATCCAGCGCGCGAGCGGGACGATGGAGTTCAATCCGTCTCCGGAAAGCATCATGGGTGTCGGCGACTATCTCGTCGTCCTCGGCCAGGCCAAGAACCTGCGCGACCTCGAAGCCGCGGCGCGACAGGCGGGTGTCGAGAGGTGATCCCATGACGGCTCGTCTCCTCGACGGCCGCGCGATTGCGGCGTCGATTCGTGAATCAGTGCTCCCCGACGTGCACGCGTTCACCGCCCGCGCCGGCCGGCCGCCCGGACTCGGTATCGTGCTCGTCGGTGAGGATCCGTCGTCGGAGATCTACGTGCGCAACAAAGTACGGGCCGGCACCGAGTCCGGCTTGCGAGTGGATCTCAATCGGCTGGCCGCCACCGCGACGCTGGACGAGCTGATTTCGCTGGTCGCGCGGCTGAATGCGAGCGATGTGCACGACGGCATCCTTGTCCAGTCGCCATTGCCGGCGGCCATGGGGAAGGGGGCCGCCCAGAAAGTCTTCGACACGATCGACCCATCGAAGGACGTCGACGGCTTCCACCCGGTCAATGTCGGCCGGCTCGTGCAAGGACGGCCGCACCTCGTGCCGTGCACGCCCTCGGGCGTCATCGAGATGCTCGAGCGCAGCGACATCCGCATCGCCGGGACACATGCCGTCGTGATCGGCCGCAGCGAGATCGTCGGCAAGCCGATGGCGATGCTGCTGCTGCAGCGCGATGCGACGGTGACCATCTGTCACTCGAAAACGCCCGATCTCCCGGCGATGGCTCGGACGGCGGACATTCTGGTGGCGGCGATCGGGCGTCCCGGCCTGGTCACGCCTGCGTTCGTCAAACCTGGCGCGACCGTGATTGACGTTGGCATCAGTTCCATCACCGATGTCGCGACGGCCGAGAAATTGTTCGATTCGGGATCTCCCCGACTTGCCGATTTCAAGCGACGCGGATCGATCGTCGTTGGCGACGTGCATCCCTCCGTCGCCGAAGTCGCGGGCGCGCTCACGCCGGTGCCTGGAGGCGTCGGTCCACTGACGATCGCGATGTTGTTGAAGAATACCGTCGCCGCCGCGCAGGCTCGCCTTCCGGTGTGAGTTCATGCTGCGCGTCGCGTTAACCGGCGGTATCGCGACAGGAAAATCGTATTGTCTCGCCCGCTTTGCCTCGTTCGGCGTCCCTGTCATCGACGCCGATCAACTCGCGCGCGATGCGGTTGCGCCCGGCTCGCAAGCACTCGAGGAGGTTGCCGCCCGATTTGGCGCGGTCATTCTCAAGCCAGACGGTTCACTCGACCGGTCGGCGCTCGGCCGAATTGTGTTCAACGATCGGGCCGCGCGCGCTGACCTGGAAGCGATCGTCCACCCGGAAGTCTATCGCCGCATCAACGAATGGCTGGCGACGCTTCCGCCGCGCACCCGCGTGGCCATCGCCGACATTCCATTGCTCTTCGAAACCGGCCACACGCACGATTTCGATCGCGTCGTAGTCGCTGCATGCGACCCCAGAGAACAGCTGCGCAGAATCATCGCGCGCGACGGTCTGAGCGAGCGCGAAGCCCGCGCCCGCCTCGATTCACAATGGCCGATCGAGGAGAAAGAGGCGCGGGCGGACTACGTGATCAAGACGGATGGTACCGTGGCTGATACGGACTCGCAGGTGCGGACGGTGTATGAGCTGTTGAGTGCGGAGTGATTGGTGATACTGAAATTGGCGATTGTCGATTGTTGATTGCTGATTGATGGCGACATTGCAAGAACTGTTAACCGATGATCAGGTCGTGATGGCAAAAATTGACCACCCTTATTCGGATCTGCAGCGGTTGCCGAGACTTCCTTAAAAGTTATTATCGGCAGCAGTCATGCATTCTCATGACTGCATGACGAAAAGCAGAAGCTCTCAAGAAGCGAACGTTCGAATTTGCTGTCGCTGTATTTCGCGTCTGTAGACCGCTGATGCGAACACCCGAGGCGCGCGTTCCGACTGGCCAGTTAGTCCGCTCCAGCCGCTGTCGCGTCGAATTACCGCGCAAGCTGCCGTGCGAAATCAAAGAGGGATTTCATTGCCAAACTGGGTACCGTCATCGAGGAGTCGGACGAGTCATGCTTCTGGCTTGAATACATGGTCGCTACTGAGCTCGTTCAGTCAGCTCCAGTTACAAGGTTGCATGCCGAGTCCAATCAGTTGGTCGCGATATTCACGACGTCGCAAAAGACCGCCCGGGCAAATTATGCGCGCGAGAAGAGCATGCGCCTGCTGCGTCGGCGAGCCACCGAGCGATCGAATCGCTGATCCTAGAGCAGGAAAACTCAATCAACAATCAGCAATCAACAATCAGCAATTGCACCGCTAGCTCGTAAGCGTCGCCTCGGTGTCCTTGGCCGGCGCGATCCGTTCCTCCACGAACGTGTTCCACTCATGGCAGTGTGGACATTGCCAGAGCAGTTCCGTGCTGCGGTAGCGGCAGCGGACGCAGATGTGTGGATCGACGTAGAAGATTGCGTCGTGCGCGAGATCCATATACCGCTCGACAAGTGACGGCGGGAGCTTCAACTGCGAGAGCGTCTGCCAGATCGCCTGGTGCAGCGCCAATGCGTGCGGATTGATTACCAGCGCTTCAAATAGCAGTTCCAGTCCTTCGCTTGCCTGGCCGTGCGCCGTCAGGTACCGTGCCAGTGCAAGGCGAGCGCGCCATTCCTGCGCGCCACCGGCAATGAGCCGACGGCAGAGCGCGGGAAATCTTCCCGACTCGTTCAATTTCAGGTAGACACTCTCGAGCCGCGCGAAGGCGAGATACGCGCGTTCGGGCGAAGTCCCGACCAGCCGTTCCCATGTGCCCACCGCGCCAGGCACGTTGCCCTGCGCGAGTTGGACGTCGCCAAGATTCAGGTATGCAGGCGCATTCTTGCCGTCGAGCTCAATAGCGGCCTCGAAGCGCTTGCTCGCTTCTCCATGTTGGCCGTGCTTGAGAGCCTCAACCCCAATCTCATTCTCGAGGAAGGCGAGGATTTCCTGGTGGCGCGGTTGCTGATCCGCAGTGTCGCGGGCGGCGAGTTTCTGTCGCATCGCGTACGCATCGGTCCACTGATGTTGTTCCTCGTAGAGCTTTTCGAGGTTCGACATCGCGTAACGGTTGCCCGGATCCAGCCGGACGACCTCGCTGAACGCCTCCAGCGCCCGATCCACGAATCCGCCGTGTTTGTAATCGAGTCCGAGGCAGAGCAGAACGTTTGCGTGCTCGAGTTTTCGAAGGTGCGGCCGCTGCAGCAGCGCCTGGTGCTCCTGGATGGCGCGGCCCACCTGACCCTTTTCGCGATAAAGATTCCCCAAAATGAGGTGAATCTCCAATGGGTCGCCGGCCGCTTCCGCCGCCGTACTCAATTCTTCAATCGCGGGGTCAATCTGATTTGCAACCAGGAAATTCAGCCCGAGCATGTAATGCGGCGATTCGCGCGCGCGACGACGATCGATCCACCGCCCGTCCTTGAGCTTGTAGCGCTCCCATGCTTTGCCGACGGTGAGACCGGCAAGAAGGGCGAGCAGAACGAAAAGCGTGGTGTAGGGCCCCATTTAGTCAGTCGCGACGTACTCGCGAAGGACAGTGTCCCAGCGGTTCTGCGCTCGGAGCACCATTTCAATGAATTGCCGGACGGCACCGCGCCCGCCCGGAGCCGTGCTGACCCAGTGCACACGCGAAAGAACTTCGGCGGCCGCGTCGGCGGGCGCAGCGGAGAGCCCGGCACGCGTAAGCACCGGCAAATCGAGAAGATCGTCGCCCATGTAGGCGACAGCATTGTCGCTGAAGCCGGTGTCTCGGAGGATTCGTTCGTACGCGGCAAGCTTGCTGTTGGCTCCTTGAACCACGAGCCTGATTGCCAACTGCGCCGCGCGATGAGTGGTCGCTCCCGAGGTTCTCGCCGACAGCCAACCGACGGTGAGGCCGGCGCGCTGAGCCCACACCATGGCTGCGCCGTCGCGGATGTGAAAGCCCTTCGCTTCCGAGCCGTCCGCATGCATCAGCACGACGCCGTCGGTGAGGACGCCGTCGACATCGAACAACAGCAGCCGAATGTCGGCGACTCGTTCGGCAACAGTCATATTTACTCCGAGGGGCTTCGCCCCTCGGACTCCCGTTACACGCCCTCTCGCGAGCCGCTTCGTCGGCTCGCTCCGTTCGCGTGGCTCGCTTCGCTGCGCTCGCTCGCGTCTTTTCCCGCGCGGCGGCAGCTACACCGATCAGACCATCTGCGTCCGCCAGAGATCGTGCAGGTGCACCACCCCTTCGACGGACTTTTCCGCATTGACGACCACAACTGCCGTAATTTTATGCGTCTCCATGATCTTCAGCGCTTCAACCGCCAGGAGGCCGCGTGCGATGGTGATGGGCCGCGGCGTCATCGCCTCGCCGGCAGTCAGCGCCAGCACATTCGGCACGCGGCTGAAGAGCCGGCGGAGGTCCCCATCGGTGAACACACCGACCAGCCGGCAGTCGTCGTCAACGACACAGGTCATGCCGAGGCGCTTGCTCGACATCTCGTGAAACACATCGGCCATCCGCGTCGCGGTTCGCACCACGGGTGCTGCCTCGCCAGCGTGCATAACGTGTTCGACTCGCATCAACCGGCGGCCCAGCTTGCCCCCCGGGTGGAGCGACGCGAACTGATCCTCGCGGAAGCCTTTGCGAACGAGCAGCGTCATCGCCAGTGCATCTCCCATCGCCAGCGCCGCCGTTGTGCTCGCGGTCGGAACCAGATTCATCGGGCAGGCTTCTTTTCGGATGCCGCAATCAAGCGTCACGTCCGCCGCCCGAGCGAGCGTCGACGACGGATCCCCAGTCAGGGCGATCAGCCGCGCGCCAATTCGACGGATTGATTCGAGCAGTCGGATCAATTCCTCCGTCTCGCCGCTGTAAGAGACGGCAAGAACGACGTCGTCGTCACGAATCGCCCCGAGGTCGCCGTGAATCGCCTCTGCCGGATGAAGAAACCAGGCGGAGGTGCCGGTGCTTGAAAAAGTCGCCGCGATTTTTCGGCAGATAAGGCCCGACTTGCCCATGCCGGTGACGATGACACGTCCCTGGCAGTCAAAGAGCAATTGGACAGCGCGTTCGAAGTCGCCGTTGACTCGATCCACAAGCGCGAGGATTGCCGCCGCCTCGATTCGCAGCACCTTGCGCGCCAGCTCCAGGCCGGTCAGCGTGTCCGTCATACATCACTCCGAGGGGCTTCTCCCCTCGGACTCCCCACACGCTCGCTCGCGGAGCCCCGAGATTCCCACTCCGCTCGCGTGGGCGCACTCGCGCGCTCGTTCGCCACGTCCCGGGCCTCGCGCGCGATCGCGTGGATGCGAACGAGCCGCGTCAGCAGCGGCTCGAGGAGCGACAGCCGCAAGGCATTCTGCGCATCGCTCTTGGCCCGCTCCGGACGTTCGTGCACTTCCATGAAGATCCCGTCGATTCCAGCTGCTACACCTGCCGACGCGAGCGGCTCAATAAACTCGGCCTGCCCGGCCGTCACGCCATCGCCGGCACCAGGCAACTGGAGACTGTGGGTGACGTCGTAGACAACCGGATACCCGAGTCTACGCAGAATGGGAAACGCGCGCATGTCGACGACGAGATTGTGATAGCCAAAGGTGAATCCACGTTCGGTGACGATGACGCGCGAATTGCCTGTGGCGGTAACCTTTGCGATCGCGTGCCGCATATCATCGGGCGCGAGGAACTGTCCTTTCTTGATATTGACGACGCGCCCGGTCGCGGCGGCGGCAACCAGCAGATCGGTCTGTCGCGAGAGGAACGCGGGGATTTGCAGAATATCCGCGACCGTCGCCACGGGCTCGGCATGTGACGGCTCGTGTATGTCGGTGAGGATGGGGATACCTGCGGCCTCGCGAACACGTGCCAGCACCCGGATACCGTCGCGAAGCCCCGGTCCGCGGAACGACCCGCCAGAGGTTCGATTCGCTTTGTCGTACGACGCTTTGAACACGAACGGCACCCCGGTGCGTTGCGTGATGTCGCGGACGGCTAGCGCCGTTTCGACCGCATGGTTCTCGCTTTCGATCACGCAGGGTCCGGCAAGGAGGACCAGCGGAGCTCCGGCTCCGATCGTGATCCCTCCGACCTGGATCGGCTTCACGCCGACTACCCTACCACGGAGGCGGTGTCGTGCTGCTGCGCGGCAAGCTTTCGCGCATGACTGGCGTGAACAAAACCAGCGAAGAGCGGATGGGGATCGAGCGGTTTCGATTTGAACTCCGGGTGGAATTGCACCGCGACGTACCACGGATGGGATGGCAGTTCGATGATCTCGACGAACTTACCGTCGAGCGATCGCCCGACGATTTGCAGACCGTGATCGGTCAACGCCTTTTCGTACAGGCAATTGAATTCGTAGCGATGACGGTGGCGCTCGTGGATCAGCGTCTGGCCATAGAGCTGCTGGGCTCGTGATCCAGGCTTCAGTTCGCAGGCATACGATCCCAGCCGCATTGTTCCGCCAAGGTCGTCAACACCGAGGAGATCGCGCAGCTTGTAGATGACTTTTTGCGGGGCATCGGGCGCGCACTCGGTTGAATCGGCTTCTGGCATTCCGCAGACGTGACGCGCGAACTCGACGGCGGCCCACTGGAATCCGTAACAGATCCCAAAGTAGGGAATTCCACGGTCGCGCGCGATTTCCGCGGCGCGCATCATGCCGCGCGTGCCGCGGTCGCCAAATCCCCCTGGGACCAGGATGCCATTTGCACCGTCGAGCAGTTGCTCGCCTCCCGGTTGCTCGAGCGCTTCCGCTTCAACCCATCGGATGTTCACGCGCAGCCGGTGCTTGAAGCCGCCATGGTAGAGCGCCTCGTTCAAGCTCTTGTACGAGTCTTCGTAGCCGACGTACTTTCCGACGACATGAATCGTGACTTCGTCCGACGGGTTCTTGATGCGATCGACGAGGTCGATCCAGGCGCCCATGCGCGCTTCAGTCTGCGGCAGATTGAGACGATTGAGCACGATGCGGTCGAGCCCTTCGGCGGCCAGCACGAGCGGCACTTCGTAGATGCTCGAGACGTCTTTCGCGGTAATGACGGCTTCCTCGTCGACATCGCAGAACAACGCGATCTTCTGCTTGATGTCCTGGTCGAGAAAGCGGTCGGTCCGGCAGAGCAGGATGTCCGGCTGAATACCAATGGCCCGGAGATCGCGGACGCTGTGCTGGGTTGGCTTGGTCTTCAATTCTCCTGCTGCACCGATGAACGGGACCAGCGTCAGATGAATGTACAGCGTGTTCTCTCGCCCGACATCCTGACGCAGTTGCCGAATCGCCTCCACGAAAGGAAGCGATTCGATGTCGCCAACCGTGCCGCCGATCTCAACGAGGACGATGTCTACGTCCTTCGCCACTGCCCGGATGCTGTCCTTGATTTCGTTGGTGATGTGCGGGATGACCTGCACGGTTCGGCCGAGGTAGTCGCCGCGCCGCTCCTTCTGAATGACAGACAGATAAATCTTGCCGGTGGTCCAGTTGTTGTTCCGTCCGGTGACGTTACTGGTAAACCGTTCGTAGTGGCCGAGATCCAGATCGGTCTCGGCACCATCGTCGGTGACGTAGACTTCGCCGTGCTGGTACGGACTCATCGTGCCCGGGTCGACGTTGATGTACGGGTCGAACTTCTGTAAGGCGACCCGGTATCCGTGTCCTTCGAGCAGCGCGCCGATGGATGCCGCCGCGAGTCCCTTGCCAAGGGAGGAAACCACCCCGCCAGTGACGAGGATGTATTTGACCGGCCGCTTGGATTCGCCGCCGGGTTTTTGAGTCGCATCCATGTTCTGCTGCATCGTGTTGAACGTTCTTTCTTGGCTCAAGTTTTCGTGTGTCTGTTGGTCCGTCGGCTAGTCCGAGGCTACACCCGCGCGGGCCTTTGTCGATTCTTTGTCGATCGAGGCTCGCACGCGGGCGAGATCTTCGGCGGTGTCTACTCCGATTGAGTCAAAACGTGTTTCGACCACTTTGATTTTGATGCCGTGTTCGAGCGCGCGCAGTTGCTCCAGGGCTTCCGACTTTTCCATCTGAGTCGGTGGAAGCGCCGCGAGCTTCATAAGGCATTCGCGGCGGTAGACATACAGGCCGACGTGTCGCCACGCCGACGCTGGGGGAGAACCAGGCCGCACAAACGGTATGGGCGCGCGCGAGAAATACAAGGCGAAGCCATCCTGATCGACGACGACCTTGGTGACGTTTGGATTCTGTTTTTCGGCGTCGTCATCGATGCGACGACGCAGTGTGCTCATCATCAGCGTCGGATCGCTCGAGAACGGTGCAACAGCCTCGTCGATCATGGCCGGTTCAATCAGCGGTTCGTCTCCCTGAACATTGACGAGGAGCGAGGCGGACACATCGGCCGCGATTTCCGCAATCCGATCGGTTCCGCTTTGATGTGACGGCGACGTCATTCGGACGAGACCTCCGAACCCCTGGACCGATCGGTAGATTCGCTCGTCGTCGGTCACCACGATGACCGATTCAATGGATCGCGCCGAGGCGGCGCGCCGGTAGACGTGTTCGATCATCGGCTTTCCGCCGATGTCGGCGAGCGCCTTGCCGGGCAACCGCGACGATGCGTAACGGGCTGGGATGACGGCGATTGCGGAGACGAAAGGGGAATTGAGAGGAGGCCCGAAGCTGGAAACCGGGGGCACGGCAAATATTACCACAACTGCACGCGTCGTCAGGCGCTTGCACCGTGATCGAACAGACGAATAGTAGTAGGATAGAGTCGAGATCGAGTCGCGACCGATCGAGTCCAAGAACACGTTCATGAGCCCCACACGAGCGGCGGCGTATCTCGGGGGCGGGATGCTTCTGGCGGCGTGGCTTGCGTCGGCGGCCGGAGTGGGTCGTCCGTCGATTCCCCCTGTCGCGAGCCTCTCACCCGAGGCGGTGCAGCTGGATGCCCTCGCTTCCGACGTCCAGTCGCAGGCGTCGCGTCTTCGGCAACGTCTCGCCGTGGCACCCGCACCTCGTGCGACCATTCGCAATCCGTTCGAGTTCGTCACGCTGCAGCCACCCCCGGCGGTGAGCATCAGAACCCCCCCTGTCGCTGCACGCCCGATTGTTGATGCTCCTCCTGAGCCCAATCTGGTGCTCATTGGATTGGCGGAAGACGGATCGACGCGGACTGCGATGATCGAATCTGGCGACGAATTGGTGATGGCGACCGAAGGTCAGACGATCGTCAACCGGTATCGTGTTGTCAAGGTGGGCGCCGACGCGATCGAGCTGGTCGATCTGGTGACCGGCACTACCCGGCGGCTGTTCCTAAGGACACAAGCTTCACTTCTCTGATCGCTTTTGCCGCACGCAGTTCCTCAATCGCGGCTGCGTTCCGAGAATCCTCACCAGGTCGTTGATCCAGGTTGATCACGCCGACCGCTCCGCCCTTGGCGCGGCCGAGGGCGAACGCGCCGATGTTGATGCCATGACGGCCCAGGATCGTGCCGACCTCGCCGATCACGCCAGGCCGATCGTCGTTGCGAATCACCAACACCGTCCCGAGCGCATCGAGTGGAACTTCGACATCGACGCCGTCGAGCATCGTCAGGCGAGGACTGTCTCCTTCGAAAACGGTTCCCTCGACCCATCGTTCGCCGCCGGTCGTGTGCAGTTTGACCGAGAGAATGTTCGCCAGCGCGCGTGGCCTGGAACTGCGCGACTCGATGACTTCGATACCGCGTTCGGCCGCAATCGCTCGCGCATTTACCACTGTGACGTTCGATGACAGGATCGGTCGAAGGACGCCGACCACAACAGAGCTGGCGATAAGGTCGGCGTGTTCCGACACCAATGGCCCGTAATAGCGAATCCCAATCGCCTGCGTCCGTCCTTCGGCAATTTGCGACACGAGCATGCCGACGCGCTCGGCAAGGACCGTGAACGGCCGCACGCGCGCGAACTCGTCGGGACGGATTCCTCTGAAATTCACCGCGTTCCGAATCACCCCATCTCGAAGGAAGTCTCGGAGTGCGACTGCTGTCTCGATGCCAACCTGCTCCTGCGCTTCGGCCGTCGACGCGGCGATATGAGGTGTGGCGATGACCTGGGGCAACTTCGCGAGTCGCCATTCCGCCGGTGGCTCACTTTCGAACACATCAAGCCCGGCACCAGCGACATGTCGTGACTCGATGGCGTCCGCCAATGCCGCCTCATCGATCAACTCACCGCGAGCCGTGTTCACGATTCGAACACCAGCCTTGCAGTTTGCCAGGCGCGCTGCATTGAACAAGTGACGAGTCTCCGGCGTTGCCGGAAGATGCAGCGTGATGTAGTCGGAGGTGCCGCACAGATCGTCGAGCGACAGAAGGTGAATGCCGAGCGTTCCGGCGATTTGCTCCGAAATAAAGGGATCGTGCGCTACCAGATTCATGCCAAAGGACTTGGCGCGGACGCCGACTTCCTGCCCGATTCGTCCGAGGCCGACAATGCCGAGGGTCTTGCCGCGGAGTTCTTCGCCGGTCAGCTTCTTTTTTTCCCAGACGCCGCGTTTCATCGCCGCGTCAGCCGTTGGAATCATGCGCGCGAGCGAGAGCATGAATGCCACCGACAGTTCAGCGACGCTGATACTGTTCGCCCCCGGAGCGTTCATGACCACGATGCCGCGGTCGGTCGCTGCCGAGACGTCGACGTTATCGACTCCGGTCCCGGCGCGAGCGATAGCTTTCAAGGTGGGAGCAGCGGCGATAATCGGCGCCGTCACTTTGGTCGCGCTGCGAACCACGAGCGCGTCGGCTGTGGCGAGATCACGCGTCAGTTCGTCGGCGGTGCGGCCGCTACGAGCGTCGACGCTCCATCCTGGTACGCTTCGGAGTAATTCAACGGCGGAAGAAGGCAATTGATCGGCGATGACGATGTGCATGATTCAGTCTGTCAGTATAATGTCGTGTTTCGTTCATTCGAAAGCGCACCACGGGCACGTAGTGCGCGCACTACGATGGTGCAAACCGCTCAAAATTGCGGATTGGCGCGGGACGTCATGCACAGCTGTTCTCGATTTCCACAAACTTTTCCACAGTTTCTGTGAAGATCGGGTAACGTGTGCCGGGTGATGTGACCTAAAGCTTATGGCTACTTTTACAACTGTCAAACCGCCGTCCACGGGCACGGCCATCTCGCGGAAGAGCGGGAGGCTCGTCGTTCCTGACAACCCTATTATTCCTTTTATTGAAGGAGACGGCACCGGCCCCGACATCTGGCGCGCGAGCGTGCGCGTTCTCGACGCCGCGGTCGCCAAGGCGTACGAGGGCAAACGCAAGCTCGCCTGGATGGAGGTCTACGCCGGCGAGAAGAGTTTCAAGCTGCATGACAACTGGTTGCCCGACGACACGATCGAGGCGTTCCGGGAGTATTACGTCGGCATCAAAGGGCCCCTCACTACGCCGGTCGGCGGAGGAATTCGATCGCTGAACGTCGCCCTCCGTCAATTGCTCGACCTGTTCGTCTGCCTGCGTCCGGTCCGCTGGTACAAGGGCGTGCCGTCGCCGGTGAAACATCCGGAAAAGGTGGATATGGTGATCTTCCGGGAAAACACGGAAGACATCTATGCCGGGATCGAGTACGCCGCCGGCTCCCCCGAGTCTCAGAAGATCCTCGATTTCTTTGCCAAAGAGTTCCCGAAGGAGTTCAAGAAGATCCGGTTCGGGAGCACCGAGGCGTCGCGCGACTGGCAGGCGATGCTTGAAGGGATCGGGGCACCACACCGCGAGGTGCCGGTGCAGGTGGGTGTCGGCATCAAGCCAATCAGCTATCTCGGATCGGAGCGACTCATCCATAGCGCGATTAGCTACGCCGTCAACAACAAACGGCGAAGCGTCACCCTGGTTCACAAAGGGAACATCATGAAATTCACCGAGGGCGCGTTTCGCGACTGGGGATACCAGATCGCGAAGCAGTTCTTCGGAGCGGTCGAGATCGATGGTGGACCGTGGTGCCGGATTCCGGAGGGGAAACCTGGAGCGGGCATCGTTATCAAAGACGCGATCGCCGATATCACGCTGCAGCAAGTGCTCACGCGGCCTGACGAATTCGACGTGATTGCGACGCCGAATCTGAACGGCGACTACCTGTCGGACGCATTGGCGGCACAGGTTGGCGGGATCGGGATCGCGCCGGGTGGGAACATCAACTACATCACCGGCCACGCCATCTTTGAGGCGACCCACGGCACGGCGCCGAAGTACGCGAATCAGGACAAAGTAAATCCAGGATCCGTCATTCTTTCTGGTGAGATGATGCTGCGGCACCTGGGCTGGCCAGAAGCCGCCGATCTCGTCGTCAAGGGCATGGACCGCGCGATATCGGCGAAATACGTCACCTACGACTTTGCGCGCTTGATGGAAGGCGCGCACGAAGCGAAGACGTCCGAGTTCGCCGACCGCATAATCGATAACATGTAGAGCCTGCGGCGAAGCAACGCGGTGCGAGGAGAGAGGCGAGCGAGCCACGCGCCCGCCTTCGCGCCGAAGGTGCTTCGGCGAGGTCTCGCCGTAGCTTTAGCGCAGGCCGAACCGGAGTGAGCCGACGAAGCGGCTCGCGAGAGAGCGTGCAGGGGAGTCCGAGGGCGAAGCCCCTCGCAATAATTATGAATCGCAAAGTTACGGTCGTCGGGGGAGCAGGTGCTGTCGGGGCCACGGTCGCGCGCGCCATCGCAAACAAGGAACTCGCAGACGTCGTCATCATCGACATCGCGGATACAAAGGCTGCGGGAGTCGGGCTCGACATGCTGGAGGCCTGTCCGATTGAAGGATCGGACTCTCGCGTCGTCGGCTACGGGGCGAACGACGAGGGCTGGACGGCCACGGCCAATTCAGACGTCGTGGTGATCACATCTGGTGTGCCGCGCAAACCGGGGATGAGCCGAGATGATCTGTTGAATGTGAATTACAGGATCATGCAGTCGGTCACCGAGCAGATCGTGAAGTACTCGGCAAACACGATCATCGTGCCGGTCGCGAACCCGCTCGACGCGATGTGCCAGGCCGTGTACCGTCTCAGCAAGTTTCCGCGAGAGCGAATCATCGGTATGGCCGGCGTGCTCGATTCGGCACGCATGCGGACGTTCATTGCAATGGAAACAGGCGTGTCGGTCGAGAACATCCACGCGTTCGTACTCGGCGGCCATGGCGACACAATGGTGCCGCTTCCGCGCTATTCGACGATCGCCGGGATTCCGTTACCCGATTATCCGGGCATGACCGCGCAGCGGATCGCGGCGATTAGCAAGCGCACGGCGGATGGCGGGGCGGAGATCACCAAACTGGTGGGCACGAGTGCATGGTATGCGCCTGGGTCTGCCGCAGCGGAAATGGTCGAGATCATTCTCAAAGACAAGAAGAAGATTGTGCCGTGCTCGGTTTTTCTGCAAGGGGAGTACGGCATTCACGACCTGTTCGTGGGCGTACCGGTGAAGCTGGGCGCCCGCGGGGTCGAGCAGATTATCCAGATCCAACTCACCGCGGATGAAGATGCTGCACTCAAAAAATCCGCAGCCGCTGTGAAGGAGCTCACCGACGTTATTGGCGTCTAATGGCTGAGGCGTAGATTTTTTCTACGGGCTCCTTCGTATCTCGTCACTGCGATCGTGGAATGTTTACCCGCTTGAAGTTGATGTAGATCAAAGAACGCGGAAGCTTTACACGATGCCGTCCCGCAATCTCGTCGAGCCGGCCGGATCCGCCTCGTAGCTCATGCGCATTGTTCGCAACTGTATTGCGTTCTCTCCAGATGAGCTCGAAGGGGCAACCATCTTGCTGTTGGTACCTGCGGCACTCCCTGCGAGAGCGAATACAGGATTCAGTAGATGCTTTCACGATCGCGTTTTACACGCGTTGGATACCGCTTTGTCCTCATAGCTTTTCTCGTCGGTTTCTCGCTTCTTCATAGACAGACCGCAGCCGCTCAGCAAACCTGGAGCCTTCCGGCGCCATGGTCGGCGCGGGACATTGGCAATCCGGCGATTCTCAGTACTGGGTCATTTGATCAAGGCACGTTCACGATCACTGCCGAAGGATCGGACATCGGCGGCCAGTGGGACCAATTCAATTTTGTTTATCAGCAGGTCACCGGCGACGTTGAAGTGATCGCCCGGGTGGACTCTGTCAGTGCGGCTGATCGGTGGTCAAAGAGCGGCGTCATGATTCGCAGCTCGCTTGCTGCCGACGCCGCTCACGGTTACGCGCTGGTTTCGGCCGGCCGAGGTGTTGCGTTCCAGCGGCGACTGAATAATGGAGGCGCCAGCGGTAATACGTTCGGACCGTCTGTGTCCGCGCCGTACTGGGTTCGACTTGTTCGAAAAGGCACAACGGTTACGGCGTACTCGTCACCGAATGGAACGACATGGACGACAATCTCGAGCAAGACGATTAGCCTCGGGGCCACGGCTTACGTCGGCATCGCGACGACGAGTCATAACACGTCAGCCTCGACCACCGCGACCGTTTCGCAGGTATCGGTGAACACGCTCTCATTACCGGCACCGCAGCAGGCGGCAGACATTGGCGCGCCGACGATTCAAGGTTCGACTTCATACAGTCAAGGTGTGTATCGCGTCCACGCCGGCGGTGCGGACATCTGGGGAACGTCGGATCAGTTCCACTTCGTCTATCAACCGCTGAGCGGAGATGGCGAGGTCATCGCGCGCGTGCAGTCGATCACGAACTCGAACACGTGGGCAAAGACGGGCGTGATGATTCGTGAGACGCTGTCTGCCGACTCTCGAAACGCGTTTGCGCTGCTCTCTGCTGGCAACGGATACGCTTTTCAGCGCCGCATCGATGCCGCGGGGATTACTCAGAGCACGGCGGGCACGGCCGGCATTGCGCCCGGGTGGGTCCGGCTCGTTCGCACGGGCTCGCGAATTGATGCGTATCAGTCCATCAACGGGACGACGTGGACTTTAATCGGGTCCGACGCTGTCGCGATGGCTAACAACGTTTACGTCGGCATCGCGACGACAAGCCACAGCACGAGCGTTGCGACCGATGCTGTGCTCGATAATTTCAAGGTCACGCAGGGAACGACCACAAATTCACCGCCAACTGTTGCGATTACTTCGCCGACGGGCGGAAGCACCTTCACCGCCGGAAACAACGTCACGGTGACGGCTGCAGCGAACGACTCGGATGGAACGGTGAGCCGGGTCGACTTCTTCACGGGCACGACTCAGATCGGTTCGGATACGACTGCCCCATATTCGGCGACGTGGTCGAACGTGGCTGCCGGCACGTATACGTTGACGGCAAAGGCTGTCGATAACGACGGCGCGAGCACGACGTCACTCGCTGTCAGCGTCCAAGTCAATGCCGCGGCCAATCAGCCACCGACGGTGTCGTTGACGGCTCCGGCGAACGGTGCAAGCTATCCGGCACCGGCGAACATCTCGTTGACCGCGTCGGCGAATGATACCGACGGCACGATTTCGAAGGTGGAGTTCTACAACGGGACCAACCTGCTGACTACCGACACGACATCGCCCTATTCGTACAGTTGGACGAATGTCGCGGCAGGCACATACAGCCTGCGGGCGGCCGCCTATGACAATGCGGGCGCGAATGCAAATTCGACGACAGTCACAATCACTGTCTCGACCGCGAGTGCGAATGGGTTGGTCGCCTCGTATGCGCTCAATGAAGGCGCTGGTTCGGTCGTCGGCGACACCTCGGGGACCGGACCGGCAGGGACCATCACGAATGCGACGTGGACGAACGGCCGCTACGGCCAAGCGTTGTCCTTTGCCGGAAGTGGTGAAGTCAACTTCGGAGACGTCGACTTGACCGGTTCGTTTACGGTAATGGGCTGGCTCCAGACGCGCAGTCTCTACGGCGGAACGTGCGGTTCGTTCGTAATGAAGATGCGCGACTATGGCTTCGAGATTTGTGGCGGTCAGCTGTACGGGGAGGTAGGCGCCAACGGTGCCTGGACCGGGAGGGTCGCCAGGACGCTGACCACCTCGGACCTGAACGTGTGGAGACATGTGGCCCTTACATATGACGGCAGCACCGTACGTATGTATTTCGACGGCACCCTGGTGAACAGCACAACCGGGGCCCACACGACGAACAATAACCCCCTTCTGTTCGGGCATTGGTACACTGGCGCGACCGAATACTTCGATGGGCTGGTGGATGAGGTGCGCCTCTATAGTCGTGTGTTGACCGCGGCCGAGATTCAGACAGACATGAACAGTCCGATCAGCGGCACGAGCGGGAACAAGGCACCAACGGTGACGCTGACGTCACCAGCCAACGGCGCGTCGTTTACCGCGCCCGCGAGCGTTGTATTGACTGCCTCGGCGAGCGATAGCGACGGAACGATTGCGCGCGTCGAGTTTTACAACGGGACAACCCTGCTCAATACGGACACGACCGCAACGTACTCCTTCACATGGTCATCGGTTGCCGCGGGAACTTACTCGCTACGTGCTGTCGCCTACGACAACAGCGGTGCGAACGCCACGTCCACGACTGCGACAGTTACCGTGGTGGGTGCTAACCAGGCACCCGCCGTTACCCTCACATCGCCAGCCAATGGCTCCACCTTTACCGCTCCAGCGAGCGTGACGCTCGGCGCGAACGCGAGCGACTCCGACGGAACGATCGCAAAAGTGGAGTTCTACAACGGCACGACCCTACTAAACACAGACACCTCGGCGCCGTACAGCTTTGCGTGGCTGTCCGTCGCGGCCGGAACCTACACCGTCAAGGCGATCGCGTACGACAATACCGGCGCGAGCACCTCGTCGGCCACGAGCACAATTACAGTTAGCACGTCGACTACAACTCCGCCGACGGGCGTCATCTTCACGGCGTCTCCCGATCACGCGACGCTGGTCACGTATTACGAGTTGAGGATTTACGCGCCGGGCGCGAATCCGAACACGGCGACGCCGATTGCGACTTCCAATCTGGGCAAGCCGACACCTGCCTCGAACAACGACATCACGGTCAATCAGGCGACCTTCTTCAGTGCACTCACAGTCGGGAATTATGTGGCTGCCGTCGCGGCAGTCGGGACGGGAGGGTCGTCAGTCAGCACGGGAGTGACGTTCACTCGGTGATCGGCAAAGGAAAAGGGTAAAAGGTAAAAGGTAAAGAGAGGCAACGGAGCCCTCGGCCTTTTACTTTCTACCTTTTACCTTCTACCTTTTACCTTTTAATTTCATCCCGTGTCACCAACATCGCCCGCAAATAATCGCGATTCATACGGGCGATGTTGGTGATGGAAATCTCCTTCGGACAGACGGCCTCGCACTCGCCTTCGTTCGAGCAGCTGCCGAACCCTTCGGCGTCGTGCCGCTCGACCATTTTCACGACCCGAGTGTGCCGCTCGACCTGGCCTTGTGGCAGCAGCCCGAGATGGCTGATCTTCGCAGACGTGAACAGCGCGGCAGACGCGTTCTTGCACGCGGCGACGCATGCGCCGCAGGCGATGCACGCAGCCGAGTCCATCGCCCCATCGGTGACGGGCTTCGGGATCAGAATCGCGTTCGCATCCTGGGCGCCGCCGACATTGACCGACGTGTAACCTCCGGCCTGAATGATTCGGTCGAACGCGCTGCGATCGACGACGAGATCCTTGATCACGGGGAAGGCCTTCGCGCGCCATGGCTCGAGCGTGAGCGTGTCGCCATCCTTGAATCGCCGCATGTGCAGTTGACACACGGTGGTGCCGGGGTCCGGTCCATGGGGAATTCCGCCGACGAGAAATCCACAGGCGCCGCAAATCCCTTCGCGGCAGTCGGAATCAAAGGCAATCGGGTCCTCACCCTTCACGATCAACGCTTCGTTGACGACGTCGAGCATTTCCAGAAAAGACATGTCGGGATGAACGTCGTTCGCTACGTAATCGACCAGACGACCTGGCTCGTCGGCGCCGGCCTGCCGCCAGACTCTTAGATTGATTCGCATGTCAGCGTTACTTGTAACTCCGCTGCGTCGGCTTCACGTATTCGAACGTCAGCGGTTCTTTATAGAGGCGGGCGGCCGCGCCGACGCCTTGAAACTCCCATGCCGCGACGTATGAGAACCGTTCGTCGTCGCGCTTGGCTTCGCCGTCGGGTGTCTGACTCTCCTCACGGAAGTGCCCGCCGCATGACTCCGTGCGATGCAACGCATCGATGGCGAGAAGTTCGGCAAATTCCAGGTAGTCGGCGACACGTCCCGCGTACTCGAGGTTTTTGTTGAGCATGTTGTTCGGTCCAGGGACCGATACGGTTTGCCAGAACTCTTCGCGCAGTTCAGGGATTCGCGCCAGTGCCTTGCGGAGCCCTGCCTCGTTCCTCGCCATTCCCACATCGTCCCAGAGCACAGCGCCAAGCTCGCGGTGCAATTGCCGCGGCGTCTTCGCGCCTTTGACGGACAGCAGTCGCTCGATGTTGGCTCGAACGCAGGATTCAGCTTCCTTGAAAGCGTCGTGATCAGCGGTGACCGCCGGGAATGACGCGTTCCCCAGGTAGTGAGCCAGCGTGTAGGGAATGACGAAATATCCATCGGCGAGACCCTGCATCAGCGCGCTGGCGCCGAGACGGTTGGCGCCATGATCAGAAAAATTCGCCTCACCGAGGACGTGCAGTCCGGGAATCGTGCTCATCAGGTTGTAATCAACCCAAAGCCCGCCCATCGTGTAATGGATCGCTGGATAGATTCGCATCGGACCCTGGTACGGATCCTCGTCGGTGATCTTCTTGTACATGTCGAAGAGGTTGCCGTAGCGGCTGCGAATGACATTCACGCCGAGACGCTTGATCGCGTCAGCGAAATCGAGATAGACGGCCAGGCCGCTCTCGCCAACGCCACGGCCTTCATCGCAAACCCCCTTCGCGTTCCGCGAGGCGACATCGCGAGGGACGAGGTTCCCGAAGCTGGGATATCGTCGTTCGAGATAGTAGTCGCGCTCGGATTCAGGAATCTGTTCTGGTGATCGAGTGTCCCCGGGAGCTTTCGGAACCCACACCCGGCCGTCATTCCGGAGGCTCTCGCTCATCAGTGTCAGCTTCGATTGATGCGTGCCAGATACTGGGATGCATGTGGGATGGATTTGCGTGTAGCACGGATTGGCGAAGAACGCTCCGCGCTTGTGTGCGCGCCACGCGGCGGTTACGTTGGAGTTGACGGCGTTCGTCGACAGGTAGTAGGCCGTTCCATAACCGCCGGTGCACAGGAGCACGGCGTGTCCAGCGTAGCGCTCGATCGCGCCGGTCACCAGGTTCCGAACGATGATCCCGCGCGCCTGTCCGTTGACCAGCACCAGGTCGAGCATCTCGCGATTGGGGACGCTCTTGACGGTCCCTTTCTCGACCTGACGCATCATCGACTGATAGGCGCCAAGAAGCAGTTGCTGACCCGTCTGGCCGCGCGCATAGAACGTGCGCGAAACCTGCGCGCCGCCAAACGATCGGTTGTCGAGGAGTCCGCCGTATTCACGGGCAAATGGAACACCCTGCGCGACACATTGATCGATGATGTTCACGCTGAGCTGTGCCAGGCGATAGACGTTCGCTTCGCGCGAGCGATAGTCACCCCCCTTGATCGTGTCGTAGAACAGCCGATAGATGCTGTCGCCGTCGTTCTGGTAGTTCTTTGCCGCGTTGATTCCGCCTTGCGCCGCGATACTGTGCGCGCGTCGCGGACTGTCCTGAATACAGAAGCTCAGGACGTTGTAGCCCAGTTCGCCGAGCGACGCCGCCGCCGAGGCGCCCGCCAGTCCCGTCCCGACGATGATGATGGTGTACTTGCGCCGGTTGGCGGGATTCACCAGCTTTGATTCAAAGCGGTGACGGTCCCACTTTTCCGCAAGTGGCCCACTCGGCACTCTGCTGTCGAGTGTCGCGCCGCTCAGTGCGTTAGATACACCCACACGGGTATGCACGCGAGCCCTCCGCCGATGATTACCGCGAAGACGATCCCCCAGATCGTCAATCGCCGTGTGTAAAGTGGATGATCGATTCCCAGAGACTGAAAACTGCTGGCGATCCCATGTCGCAAGTGCAGTCCGACGATCAGTGTTGCCACGACGTAGAAGGCCACCCAGACAGGGTGACTGAAGACTTCGAATTCCGTGCGCGCGAGATCACGAACCGGATGGTCGCTGACCGTCTGATACCACGCGCCGTACTTGAACTGCTTGACGTGCACGAGCACGAACACCGCAATCACGATCCCCGACCAGATCATCGTCGACGACGCCACACTCTTGCGGCTCGTGTAGCCGGCAAATTTCTTCATCGTGTAGCCAACCGGCCGCGCCCGGCGGTTGGCGAAATAGTTGGTGAAGGCCTTGTAGATATGGAGAAGAAAAATTGCGAGCAGCCCGATTTCGGCAGGGATGACCAGTGGATTGGAGACAAGTCGGTGCGAGTACTCGTTGAACGTCTCGGGGCCAGCGAAGATCAGCGCGTTACCAATGAGGTGAAGTATGAGGTAGGCGAACAGCGCGAGACCGGTCAGACCCATAAGTAATTTGGTTCCGACCGATGAGGAAAACGCACGCCGGAAGGTGGACATCAACGAAGCTCCGCGATCCGATCGATTGTACTACGCGCACGCGACCTTGATTGAGGCGCCCCGCGCGGCACATGATTACCATTGGTTTTCGAGTACGGCTGGCGAACGAGCGCGCGCGTGAGCCCACGCGAGCGGAGCGGAGATCGCGGGGTCCCCGCGATAGCCCCTCGGAGTGTGATTCGACGCATGAAAATCCACGAGTATCAGGCGAAAGCGATCCTCGCACGGCATGGCGTGCCGGTGCCGCACGGAGAAGTGGTGTTTGCTGCCGCTGACGCAGACGTAGCGGCCAAACAACTCGGCGGCGGCGTCGTCGTCGTGAAGGCGCAGATTCATGCCGGAGGACGCGGCAAGGGCGGTGGCGTCAAAGTGGTCAAAGGACCCGAGGAAGCCGCCCGTGCAGCAGCAGAGATTATCGGAATGCGCCTCGTGACCCACCAGACGGGACCTTCCGGGCAAGTCGTGCAGCGCGTGCTGGTGGAGCAAGGGGTCAAAATCAAACGCGAGCTGTATCTCGGCATCGTCATCGATCGCTCGACTGAGAAACCGGTGCTGATGGTGAGTCCCGACGGTGGCGTCGAGATCGAGAAGGTTGCCGAGCAAACACCGGAGCGAATCTTCAAGGAGTACATCGATCCGGGTATCGGTCTTGCCAGTTATCAAACACGAAAACTTGCCTTTGCCCTTGGACTCGAAGGTACCCAGATCTCGCAGGCCGCCAAGCTGATGACCGCAGTCTACGAGACGTTCAAGAATACCGACGCGTCTCTGATTGAAATTAACCCGTTGATCGTCACCGAAGAGGGCAACCTGCTGGCGCTCGATGCGAAGATGAACTTCGACGACAACGCCTTGTATCGCCATCCGGACATCAAGGAACTTCGCGATGCGAGTGAGGAAGAGCCGTTGGAGGTGGAAGCGTCGAAGTTCTCGCTGAATTACATCAAGCTCGATGGGACGATCGGCTGCATGGTCAACGGTGCCGGCCTGGCGATGGCCACCATGGATATCATCAAACTTGCCGGGGGCGAACCCGCGAACTTTCTTGACGTCGGCGGCGGCGCCAACGCGGAGCAGATCAGGAATGCGTTCCGGATCCTGATGTCCGACAAGAACGTGAAGGCGGTGCTGATCAATATCTTTGGCGGCATCCTGCGCTGTGACGTTCTGGCGGAAGGCGTGATCGCTGCCGTCACCGACCTCGGCGTGAAGGTTCCGATCGTGATTCGGATGGAAGGCACGAACGTGGAACAGGGTAAACAAATGCTTCGTCAGAGCGGACTCAATTTCACGACGGCCGACACGATGTCGGAAGCCGCCGAGCGCGTGGTGGCGCTCGCCAGATAACCATGGCCGTACTCATCGATCGAAACACGCGGCTGATCGTTCAGGGGATTACTGGCCGGGAAGGCACCTTTCACGCGAAGCAGGCCGCAGCCTATGGCACCAAAGTCGTCGGCGGCGTGACGCCCGGAAAGGGTGGCACCACGCACGAGGGCTGGCCGGTGTTCAACACAGTGGCCGACGCGGTACGGACGACCGGCGCAAATGCGACCGTCATCTTCGTGCCGCCGCCGTTTGCCGCCGATGCGATCCTCGAAGCGGTCGACGCGGAGTTGCCGCTCGCCGTCTGCATCACTGAAGGCATTCCAACCCTCGACATGATGCGGGTGTTGACTGTCGTTCGCCGGTCGAAGACGCGACTGATCGGCCCGAACTGTCCTGGGCTCATCACCGCCGGCCAGGCGAAAGCGGGAATCATTCCTGGACACATCTGTAAGGAAGGTCGGGTCGGGATTGTGTCCAAGAGCGGCACCCTGACTTACGAAGCGATTCATCAGCTCACCAAACTCGGGCTTGGTCAGACGACGTGCATCGGCATCGGCGGTGATCCGCTGATCGGCACGAGCTTTATCGACGCGTTGACGCTTTTTGCAGCCGATCCGGCGACCGAAGCTGTCGTGATGATTGGGGAGATTGGAGGGAACGCCGAGCAAGAAGCGGCGGCGTTCATTTCACAGAGTTTCAAGAAGCCAGTGGTCGGTTTCATTGCCGGACAAACTGCACCGCCTGGTCGCCGGATGGGTCATGCTGGCGCGATCATTTCCGGCGGGAAAGGCACGGCGGCTGAGAAGATGGCAGCCTTGTCCACGGCTGGCGTCCAGGTGGTGAAGAGCCCGGCGGACTTGGGGGCGGCCGTCAGGAGCGCGTTGCGCGCGTAACCCCGAGCGGCGCGGCCCCTCGGAGTGATTGTGCCGTTTTTGCTATAATTTGCGGGATCGGTACTCTGATTTATATTGCCGCGGAAGGATCCCTGAATGGCTCCGACTGACGTCGCGGCCCATGACGGGCCCGCGCATCCGGTAAATCCCCGGATCACCAACGACTTCAGCATCCAGGTCGCTACCGTCAACGGCTCGGGCAGCCAGACGGCTAACCTCGTCCTCCTTCGTTCACTCTTCCAGATGGGCGTGCCGGTCTCCGGCAAGAACATGTTCCCGTCGAACATCGCCGGGCTGCCGACCTGGTACACGATTCGCGCCAACAAAGACGGCTACGTCGGGCGCAAGAAAGAGATCGACTTCCTCGTCGCGATGAACATCGAGACGGCAAAGGAGGATGTGCTTGCGCTGGAGGCCGGGGCCGCCGTTCTTTACGACGAACCGTTGAAGCTCAGCACCGTTCGCGACGACCTGGTCTTTTACGCCGTGCCGTTCGACAAGATCGTCGCGCAGGTCTGCCACGACGCGAAGCTTCGCCGGCTCGTCAAGAACATGATTTACGACGGCGTGCTGTCCAAGCTCCTCAACATCGATCTTGGGGAGATGGAACACGCGCTGCGCCGTCAGATGGGGAAGAAGACCAAGGCGATTGAACTCAATCTCGCGGCGCTTGAAGCCGGGTTTGCGTTCGCCGAACAGAATCTCATCAAGCGCGACCCCTACTGGGTCGAGCGCATGAACAAGACAACGGGAATGATTCTCGTTGAGGGAAACGCCGCCGCGGCAATGGGGTGCATGATGGCTGGCGTGACCGTCATCTCGTGGTATCCGATCACCCCCTCATCGTCACTGCCGGAATCGCTGATCTCCTACATGAAGAAATACCGCGTCGATAAGGAGACCGGTAAGGCGACGTTTGCGATCGTGCAGGCTGAAGACGAAATCGCGGCGATTGGGATGGTCGTCGGTGCTGGTTGGGCCGGCGCGAGAGCCATGACGTCGACTTCCGGCCCCGGCATTTCGTTGATGGGCGAATTCGCCGGCCTCGCGTACTACGCCGAAGTCCCCGGTGTCATCTTCGATATTCAGCGAGTCGGGCCCTCTACGGGACTCCCGACGCGCACCGCGCAGGGAGACATCCTCCAAGTTGCGACACTTTCGCACGGCGACACAAAGCAGATGATGTTGATCCCGGCGTCGGTCGAAGAATGCTACGAGATGGCGATGGCGGCGTTCGACCTCGCCGAACGCTTCCAAACGCTGGTCTTCGTGATGAGCGATCTCGATCTCGGCATGAACACGTGGATGTCCAATACATTCACGTATCCGGAACGGCCGCTCGATCGCGGCAAGCTGCTCGACGACACGACGATTGAACGGATTGGCGAGTGGGGGCGGTATCGCGATGTCGACGGCGACGGGATTCCGTATCGGACGATTCCGGGCACCGGCGGGCCGGCCTATTTCACGCGTGGATCAGGTCACAACGAACGAGGCCAGTACAGCGAACGTCCAGACGACTACGTCAACAACATGGAACGGCTCGCGCGGAAGTTCGAGAGCGCGCGCGAATACGTGCCGAAGCCGATCCTTGCCGGCGATTTGGACTCGGATATCGCAATCGTCGGGTACGGAAGCAGTCACTGGGCTATCGAAGAGAGCCGCGACCAACTTCTGCGCGAGGCCGGCGCGTCAACCGCCTACATGCGGCTGCGCGCCTATCCTTTCACCGAGGAACTCGAGGCGTTCATCGATCATCACCAGCGCATCTACGTCGTCGAACAGAACCGTGATGCGCAGATGCTGAGCTTGATGCGATTGGCGCTGAGCGCGGAACGCGGAGCGAAGCTTCGAAAGGTGCTTCACTACAACGGACTGCCGATCGACGCGCGCTCGATCACCGACGAAATTCTTGCCCAAGAGGGAATCACGCCGCAAAAGCGCGCCGCAACTGCCGCATTAGTCGGAGAGAAATAGACCCATGGCCGTTACGACACCTGAGCCAGCCAAGAAGACCAACCGGATCGGACTCGAACCCACGCTCTACCGCGGCGGCAAGACGACACTCTGCGCTGGGTGCGGACACAATGCGATCTCGGAACGCATCATCGACGCGTTCTACGAGATGGGCATCAATCCAAAGAACGTGATCAAGCTGTCGGGGATCGGCTGCTCGAGCAAGAGTCCGGCGTACTTTCTCGGAACCTCCCACGGGTTCAACAGTGTTCACGGGCGCATGCCATCGGTTGGAACCGGTGCCGTGCTGGCGAACGGCACGCTGATCGCAATCGGCGTCAGCGGCGACGGCGACACGGGAGCCATCGGTATCGGCCAGTTCGTGCACCTGATGCGGCGCAATGTTCCGATGATCTACATCATCGAGGACAACGGCTGTTACGGGCTGACGAAAGGGCAGTTTTCACCGACCGCCGATGTCGGTTCAAAACTCAAGACCGGGGTGGTCAACGATCTGACTCCGATCGACACCTGCGCGCTCGCAATCGAGCTCGGTGCGTCCTTCGTTGCCCGCTCATTCTCGGGCGACAAGAAGCAGCTGCTGGCGATTCTCAAGGCGTCCCTGAGCCACCGCGGAACCGCGTTGATCGACGTGCTTTCGCCATGCGTGACCTTCAACGATCACGAAGGATCGACGAAGAGCTATGCCTACGCGAAGGACCACGATGAGCCGGTCGGGGAGGTCAGCTTCGTCCCGTTTTTCGAAGACATCTCCATCGAGTAAGACGCGGGGACGACCAAGGAAGTGCAGATGCACGACGGCTCGAGGCTCTATTTGAAGAAGGTCGCCGAGGACTACGACCCGACCGACAAGCTCAACGCCGTCCGGACGATTCACGAAACCGCGCAGCGCGGCGAGTTCGCGACCGGTATTCTCTACGTCGAACCGGAGAAACCGGATTTTCTGAAGCTTCTCAACCTCGTCGACGAGCCGCTCGCGCTGCTTCCAACCGAACGCGTGCGGCCGGGTCGTGAAGTGCTCACCGAGCTGATGGACAGCCTCAGATGACGCGAGCAATCACAAACCTCTCGGTCCTGCTGGTGTTTGTCCTTGGCGCGCACTCATTGGCGCAGGGCCGGCGACCCTTGAATGCAGATGACCTATACAACTTGAAGGAAGTTCGCGATCCACAGCGCTCGCCGGACGGCAAATGGGTCGCGTATTCGGTCGCACGCGCGATTAAAGAGACAGACAAAAACGACACCGACATCTGGATGGTGAGCTGGGACGGCCAGCAGCAAGTGCAAGTGACGTCGTCCGCGGAAGGCGAGTCGACACCGCGGTGGAGTCCCGACGGCAAATACCTCGCATTTCTGTCGGCTCGCCAGGGAGCGAAGAAGGCGCAAATCTGGCTCATGAACCGCGCCGGTGGTGAAGCCTACAAACTGACCGATATCAAAGGCGGGATTTCCGATTACGCGTGGTCGCCTGATAGCAGGCGTTTCGTCCTCGTCGTTCAGGATCCGGATCCGAGCGATCCCGACCCCGACGCGGAGAAGAAAGAAGGCGAGACGAAGACGCCGAAACCGATCGTTATCGATCGTTACTACTTCAAGGCCGACGGCAGCGGTTACCTTCGCGGCGAACGCACTCATCTTCAAGTGTTCGACATCGCTGCGAAAAAAGCTGAGCCCCTGACGCCCGGGGCGTTCGACGAGGAATCCCCGGCGTGGTCGCCGGATGGCACTCAGATCGCCTTCATTCGACGGCATGGCGACGGGGATGTCGACAAGTCTCCGAATCACGACCTCTTCGTGATTGATGCGCGACCAGGCGCGAAAGAGAAAAGGCTGACGACGACGACGGCGGACGAGAGCGGACGACTGGCGTGGAGCCCGGATGGCCGGAGTATCGCGTATCTGCTCGGAGACGAGCTGAAATACTCCGCTTACGATCAGAATCGGCTCGCAATTATCCCGGCCAGTGGCGGCCAGCCGCGGGTACTGACCGATTCACTCGATCGCCCGGTCCGTTCGCCGGCGTGGACGGCCGACGGGTCGATCCTGGTGACCATCTCCGACGATCGATCCGAGCACATTGCCAAGGTCAACCCGGCTGACGGCCGTATCGAGCGACTGATTACGGGACAACGGGTCGTCGGCGCGTTCACTGCGGGCACCGACGGCGGACTGGGAGTGATTGCGTCGACGCCGACAGATGTGCCAGAGATTTACGCGCTCGAGGCGGGTAAGCTGCGGCGGCTCTCGCATCACAACGACGAGTGGGTCAAGACACTGCAACCGTCGACGACTGAAGGGTTCAGCACGACGGCGAAAGATGGCACTGAGGTTCATGGCCTGATCGTCAAGCCGAATACGTTTTTGCCGGGGCGCAGGTATCCGGCGCTGCTTCGCATTCACGGTGGTCCGAACGGCCAGGACTCGTACTCCTGGAACTTCGAGCGTGAGTTCTTTGGCGCGAACGGCTACGTCGTCGTCGCCGTGAACTATCGCGGCAGTAATGGACGAGGGGCCGCGTATCAGAAGGCAATCTTTGCCGACTGGGGAAATAAAGAAGTCGTCGATCTGCTCGCGGCGATGGACTATGTGCAGTCGCTCGACTACGTCGACTCGTCGCGCCTTGGCATCGGTGGTTGGAGCTACGGCGGCATTCTCACCAACTACACGATTGCGACTGACGGCCGGTTCAAGGCGGCAATCAGCGGCGCCGGAAGCTCGAATCAGATTTCGATGTACGGCACCGACATGTACATCACCCAGTACGAGAACGAGCTCGGTGCGCCGTGGAAGAATCAGGACCTGTGGATCAAGTTGTCGTACCCGTTCTTTCACGCCGATCGGATTCGCACGCCGACCCTTTTCATGGGTGGCGAAAAGGATTTCAACGTGCCGTTACTCGGCGGCGAACAGATGTATCAGGCGCTGCGTAGCCTTGGCGTCGATAGCCAGCTGGTGATCTATCCCAACCAGTACCACGGCATCACGATGCCAAGCTACAAGAAGGATCGGCTGGAACGATATCTCGCCTGGTATGACAAGTACCTGAAGTCGGTGCCGTCGACAACTCCGCCGACGCGTTAGCCTCCTTCCGTTTCGTCGACGTTCGCCCCGATCGCGTCTTCGCCAGTCGCAATCGGGTCGTTCGGCAATCCTTCCTCGTCAATCCCGGCGCCGTGCGGGTTGCCTTGATTTGGTGTATCGGTTGGCTGATCTCCCTCGACGGCGCCGATGTGCTGTTCGGGTTCGTGACGTGTTTTTGGCGTGGCCCTGCTCATAAGAACCTCGATGTATGCCTATAATGATCAGATATGCAAATGACGTTTGCCATCATCAAGCCCGACGCGGTTCGCGCGCGGGTCGCCGGCCAGATCATCCAGCGCATCGAAGACGAGGGATTCCAGATTCGTGCCATGCGGCTGGTCAACCTGACGAAGCGCGAGGCGGAAGGTTTTTACGCGGTTCACCGAGAACGCCCTTTTTTTCCAAGTTTGACCGCGTTCATGTCCTCTGGGCCGGCGGTCGTGCTCGCGTTGGAAGCACCGGATGCGATTAAGAAATGGCGCACGCTGATGGGGGCAACTGATCCAGGGAAGGCGGATACGGGCACGCTGCGGAAGCAGTTTGGATCGTCGATCGAGAACAACGCGACACACGGGTCCGATGCGCCGGACACGGCGGCGTTCGAGCTCGCGTACTTTTTCCCGGGCGTTGAATTTGCGCGGTAATCGTGGGAAAGCTGCTCCTCATCGCGGGACTGGTGATTGCCGGTATCGGCCTGCTGATGATGGCAGGCATCCCCTTCGGGCGGTTGCCCGGGGATATCGTGGTTCGCAAGGGCAGCGGCACGTTCTACTTTCCGCTCGCCACCTGCATTCTGCTGAGTATCATCCTGACGATTCTGTTGTCGTTCTTGCGACGGTGAGTTGAAAGTTCTATGGAGGAGACGGAGGTCACGGGACGAGCTCTTAACACCGAGGCACGGAGACACGGATTCTTTATAAAGAGACAAAACCTCCGTGCCTCCGCGTCTCCGTGTTGATGTTGTTCCGTGCTCTCCTCTCCGCGAACGATACGATAAGGAATTGAATGGCCATTAAATCCGATCGCTGGATCAAGAAAATGGCGCGCGAACACGGCATGATCGAGCCGTTCGAGGATCGCCAGGTTCGCGCGGGCGTCGTGTCGTTCGGGCTGTCCTCGTACGGCTACGACATTCGGGTCGCCGATGAGTTCAAGGTCTTCACCAATATCAACAACACGGTGATCGATCCCAAGAACTTCGACCCGCGATCGTTTGTCGACGTCAAGACCGACGTGTGCATCGTCCCGCCGAATTCTTTTGCGCTGGCGCGGACGATCGAGTATTTCCGGATTCCACGCGATGTCCTGACCGTCTGTCTCGGAAAATCCACGTACGCGCGGTGCGGGATCATCGTCAATGTGACGCCGTTCGAGCCGGAGTGGGAAGGCACCGTCACTCTCGAAATCTCGAACACGACGCCGCTGCCGGCCCGGATTTATGCGAACGA
>DASTVZ010000048.1:0-31184 GCA_035758845.1 Vicinamibacterales bacterium | reverse complement strand
GCTTTGACGACGTTGAATGATGAGGCATACTTCGAAGCGGCGCGAGCGCTGGCGGCGAAAGTATTGAAGGAAGCGACGGGCGGGGACAGCGGTCGAGCGATCTACGCGTTCCGTCTGGTCGCGACCAGAACCCCAAAAGCTGCGGAAGTCGACCGCATTCTCGGCTCGTACCACCGTCAGCTCGAACGTTTCAAGAACGACCGCGCCGATGCACTGAAGGCGATCAAAGGCTACGAGGTGGCAGACGTTGACGCCCCCGAACAGGCGGCATGGACGCTCGTGGCGAATGCGCTGCTCAATATCGACGAAGCGCTCACGAAGGAATAGTTGATGGATCAGAAGCTCCTTCGTGCGATCACGCGGCGCCATTTCTTCAAGCAGTCGGGATTTGGTATCGGCGGCGTGGCGCTGTCGGCGCTGCTCGATGAACGGTTGTTTGCCGGACAGGCGACGGGGCCGTTCGCGCCGCGTGCTCCGCACTTTGCGCCGAAGGCCAAGAACATCATCTATCTCTTCATGGCCGGCGCG
The DNA here is from genome assembly GCA_035758845.1 of Vicinamibacterales bacterium. GTDB lineage: Bacteria > Acidobacteriota > Vicinamibacteria > Vicinamibacterales > 2-12-FULL-66-21 > JALZOC01. The sequence goes on along the minus strand of DASTVZ010000048.1, from coordinate 30,656 downwards.
CCGACGCAGCTGGATCTGTTCGACAACAAGCCGGCGCTCCAGAAGTTCGACGGCCAGGAGATTCCTGCGGAGTTCATCCCAAAAGGGGAGCGCTTCGCGTTCATCAAGGGAACACCGCGCTTACTGGGGTCGCCGTTCGCATTCAAGCGTTACGGTCAGTCAGGCGCCGAACTTTCCGAATTGCTTCCGCAGCTGGCGACGATTGCCGATGACATCGCAATCGTTCGATCGGTTCACACAACCCAGTTCAATCACGCGCCCGGCCAGATCTTCATGAATACCGGCAGCCAGGTATTCGGCCGGCCGAGCATCGGATCCTGGTTGACCTACGGACTCGGAAGTGAGAGCCGGGACCTGCCGGGATTCGTCGTCCTGCTTTCCGGTGAGAACGCTCCAGACGGCGGAAAATCGTGCTGGGGCAGCGGATTTCTTCCGACGGTGTATCAAGGTGTCGAGTTTCGATCGAAGGGCGACCCGGTCCTTTACGTGTCGAATCCGGAAGGGGTCGATGCCGGCGCCCGTCGTGAAGCGATCGATCTGGTGACGAATCTGAATCGCGTACGCCGCGACGAGGTCGGGGACCCCGAGATCGACACGCGCATCGCGTCATACGAGATGGCGTATCGGATGCAGAGCAGTGTGCCGGAGCTGACGGATATTTCGAGCGAGCCGGAAACTATCCACGCGTTGTACGGAACGGAACCGGGGAAGGTGTCGTTCGCGAACAACTGTCTTCTGGCGCGGCGCCTGATTGAGCGCGGGGTACGGTTCGTTCAGCTGTATCACCGCGGCTGGGACACTCATGGCGCGAGCGTCGGGACAGACATTGCGACCAAGGTCCCGGAACTCTGCCGGGAAACGGATCGCGCCGCGACCGCGCTCGTTCGTGACCTCAAGCAGCGAGGTCTTCTCGACACAACGCTGGTCATCTGGGGAGGCGAGTTCGGGCGAACGCCGATGAACGAGGCGCGAGGCGGCTCCAAGCTGATGGGGCGCGATCACCATCCACGGGCGTTTACCGTCTGGATGGCCGGCGGCGGCGTCAAACCCGGCATCACGATTGGAAAAACCGACGATCTCGGCTACAACGTGGTCGAAGATCCGGTTGAAGTGCACGATCTCCATGCGACGATCCTTCACCTGATGGGGCTCGACCACACGAAACTCACCTACAAGTTCCAGGGCCGTGAGTTCCGGCTCACCGACGTTCACGGCAACGTCGTCCAGAAGCTACTCGTCTAGTCTCGTCTTGCGCACCATTCGCTGGGGCATCATCGGATGCGGCGACGTCACTGAAGTCAAGAGCGGACCAGGATTTCAGAAGGCCGAAGGGTCAGCACTGGTCGCCGTCATGCGGCGTGACGGCGAGAAGGCGCGCGACTACGCACGCCGTCACAACGTCCCACGCGCGTACGATCGCGCTGACGATCTGATTAACGACGCCGAGGTTGATGCCGTCTATATCGCGACGCCGCCGTCCAGCCATGGCGATCTGGCGTTTCGCGTCGCCGCAGCCGGGAAGCCTTGCCTCGTCGAGAAGCCGATGGCACTCAATCATGCCGAGTGCCTGCGCATGATTGGCGGGTTTCAATCCCGCAGCCTACCTCTCTGGGTGGCCTATTACCGGCGCGCGCTGCGGCGATTTCAGATCGTGCACGAGCGTCTGCGCGACGGCGCAATCGGACGAGTTACTTCGGTTCACGTTCACGTCACCGCACCGCTCCTGACCGGTGCTGATCGGACGAATTGGCGAACCGACCCGTCCGTAAGCGGGGCAGGACTGTTTTTTGATCTCGGCTCACATTGTTTCGATCTTCTCGATTTTCTCGTTGGCCGAATTACTCGCGTCGATGGGCATTCGATCAATACTGCCGGTGTGTACCCGGCAGAGGATGTCACCGTGGCCGCCTTCGAGTTCGAGAACGGCGCGCTCGGCACCGGCGTGTGGAACTTCAATGCGGCTGAGAAAACCGACGTGATGACATTCATCGGTTCAGAGGGTGAGCTGACGACCCCGATCTTCAGCGATACCGGCGTGATCGTGAAACGAGGCAACGTGAAGACGGTTGAAGAAGTGCGGAACCCGCCGCACGTGCATCAGCCGCTCATTCAGACGATCGTCGATGAACTTCGCGGCAATGGAAAATGCTTATCGTCAGGCGAGACTGCTGCGAGGACGTCGTGGGTCTTGGATAGGTGTGTGGCCCATTACTACGGACGAGTATAGGGCTGGCTATTCACTGTCACGCTGAAGACAACCGAAACAACTTCTTCGCATTCCCGTACAGCAGCTTCCGCTCGACTGCCTTGTTTGGCGAGAGCCGCCGTATCGTCGCGATCGTTTGCGCGCCCTGGCATGCGGTGCCCGATCCGACGTGATCGCTGCAGTCACTGCCGTACACGAGTTTGTCCTGATGCCGCGCGATGAAATCGCGCGCGAACGCCTCGTCGCGCGTCAATGCGTTCAGCCCTGACCCTGCCGAGAGATCGCCATACATGTTCGGGTAGTCGCTCAGGTATCTATCGGTCAACCCTCCGCGCGTGACCGGGCCTTTCGGGTACATGACACTCTGATCGCTGTTGTTGCGATCGATGTTCGCCCACCACGTTTGTGCATGGCCGAGGAAATTGACCTTTGAATACTTCTCGAGCATCTTGTGAAACCGCTCGAAGCCGTAGTTGTACATCTGAAACTGCCAGTGCATCAGCACTGGTACGCGATGTTCGGCGGCGAGCGCATAGATTGCTTGCATCTCTGGGGAGTCGCACTCCACGCCGAACTTCTGTTCAGCAATCACAACCCCTCCGAGTTTCAGGTAGCGCTCGATTTCACGGGTCGCTCCATCGATGTCAGGCACTTCGTTCGACCCGAACCTGTATGCCTTCGAATGGGCCCTGGAGAACTGACGGCACGCCTCGTTCCCCAGGCACTGCGCCTGCAGACCATTCGACACCCCGTCATGCGTCGAAGGCGTCTTCACGCTCCGGCCGGCTGGCAGCAGAATCGTGGTGGCAATACCCATCTCACGCTGATGGCGGAGGAGCACGTCATCCGGTCGCCCGCTGTAGCCGAGGTGCTGATGAATGTCGATGATCGGTTCCGCCTGCGCACTCGCATAAGCGCCGGCAGTCGCCACTCCTAGGGCCGTAGTCGTGACGCCAGCCATGAAGTCACGCCGGGAGATCACGGAAGTGCTTTCGAGTTCCTTCATGCCGAGATATTCTGCATCAGCCATGCTCCAAGCCGTGTTCCGAGTGATTACTGTTGCCGTGCTGCTGGTCGTCAGCCTCGCGGGACAGGGTGTGCAGCGCTCGCCTGGCGGTCGTCCATGGCCGCCGGGAGTTCAGAAGATTTCCGCTGAATCGCCCGCACTTTCACCGGACCAGGCGTTGAAGACGTTCTACATGCCTCCCGGTTATCACGTCGAGCTCGTCGCAAGTGAACCGTTGATCCAGGAGCCGGTCGCCCTGGACTGGGATCTCGAAGGTCGGCTGTGGGCGGTCGAGATGCCGGGGTTCATGGCTGACATCCGCGGATCGAACGAGCACGATCCCATCGGCCGGGTTGTCGTTCTCGAGGATACGAACGCGGATGGCCGCATGGATAAACGCACCGTCTTTGCCGACGGCCTTGTTCTCGCGCGCTCGCTCAAGGTGCTGGATCGCGGGGTGCTGGTTGCCGAACCGCCGAACGTCTGGCTGATGCGCGACACCAATGGCGATCTCCGCGCAGACACGAAGGACCGGATCACGGATCAATACGGCCGCTTTGAAGGAGACCCACAGAACAACGCCAACGGCTTCTACTGGGGCCTGGACAATCGGATGTACACCGCGGGCCAATCGACTGTTCAGCTGCGATTGAAAGATGGCGTCTTCGAGGTCCAGCCGACGTTATCGCGCGGCGAATGGGGCGTCAGCCAGGACGACGCCGGCAGGACCTATCGCAACACGAACGAATCGGCACTGCACGTCGATCTCGTTCAGACGTCGTACTATGCGCGCAATCCAAGCCTCGTACGGACCCGCGGGAGCTACGAACGGCTGGCCGACGACGACCCGGAGCTGAACATAGTGTGGCCCGTCCGGCCGAACCCGGGAACCAACCGGGCGTATCAACTCGGCATCGATCGCGAAGACGGCTCGCTTGCGAGATTCACCTCCGTGTGCGCGCCGCTCGTATATCGCGGCGACCGGTTACCCGCGGACCTGAATGGCAATGTCTTCGTCGCCGAACCGGCGGCGAATCTCGTCAGCCGATTGATCCTCTCCGACGACGGGATGAGATTACGTGCGCGGAAGGCATACGATCGCGGCGAGTTCCTGGCGTCAACTGACGAGCGCTTCCGCCCGGTCTACCTGACCAATGCGCCGGACGGCACCCTCTACATCGCCGACATGTACCGCGGGATCATCGAGCACCGAATCTCCGTGACGGAATATTTGCGCGACCAGATTCTGGCGCGAAAGCTGGATCAATTCACTGGCTACGGGCGTATCTATCGCGTGATGCACGATTCGACCAGGCGTGACACCGCGAACCCGTTCGCGCGCGCCACCTCACGACAGCTCGTCGACGCATTGGCACATCCGAATGGATGGCGCCGCGACACTGCGCAGCGCTTGTTGGTAGAGCGCGGCGCGCGCACTGAAATACCGATTCTGACGAAGCTCGCGACGGGAGCTGCCGATTGGCGAACACGGTTACATGCGCTGTGGATCCTGGACGGCCTCGACGCGATCCAGCCCGCGACCGTGACCTCGGCCCTTCAGGACGCAAATCGAGACGTGCGGGTATCGGCCATTCGTCTCGCGGAACGCTGGTTGGGTGAGAACGGCCATGCGATTCAAGCAGCAGTGCTCAAGCGGCTGGACGATGCGGATTGGGCCGTGCATCAGCAACTCGCAGCATCCATCGGTGCGTTACCGACAGGGGCAAGGGAATCTGCCGCGGTGGACCTGCTCGAGCGTTATGGCAACGATCCAGTGGTCATGGACGCGACGATGAGCGGCGTCCGAGGGAGCGAATCGATCGTGCTCGAGCGTCTGCTCGCGCGAGGCCGCAATTAAGTCTCATGTACGAACACCGATCCGCCCCGGTGATTCCATGGCCGGCGTTCGTGCGTCGCATGCTGCGCCACGGCGGATACGTGGTGGAGATTGCGACGGCATCCATCGCTCTCGGCATGCTGGGATTTCATTTTCTGGCGATGCAAGGGTGGGTCGATGCGTTTCTGAATGCGTCCATGCTGCTTGGAGGCATGGGGCCGGTCGGCGAAATCCAATCGACGGCAGGAAAACTCTTCGCAGGTGTCTTCGCTCTGTATGCGGGCCTGGTGTTTATCGCCGCCTTCGCACTCCTGACCGCACCCGCACTGCACCGTCTAATGCACAAGCACAACGCGGAAAAGCGATGACGGCTACAATTGAGCGCATGTCGCCCGACGTTCCGGTACTCGAACTCGCCGACGCGACCGTCGTCAAGGACGGGCGGCCGGTGCTGGATCGACTGAGCCTGACGATTGCGGAGGGTGAACACACCGCGATCATCGGTCCGAACGGCGCCGGCAAGTCGGTACTCGTCAGCCTTCTAACGCTCGAGCAGAGGCCGATTGCGCAGTCTAACGGCACACCTCCGGTGCGGATCTTCGGCCAGCAGGCCTGGGATCTGTTCGAGCTGCGCTCGCACCTCGGCATCATTTCGGCCGATCTCCATCAACGTTTCGTGAGTGGCAACAGCGAAGGCTCGATTACCGCTGACGCTGCCGTGCTATCGGCGTTTCTCAGTTCGTACGGGATTCTCCGCTATGGCACCGTGACCGATGCGATGCGGACGCGCGCAGCGGCGGCGCTTGAAGCGGCAGGGGCTTCGCAGCTTGCGGCGCGGACGCTGGACGAGATGTCGAGCGGCGAGGCTCGACGCGTACTCCTGGCTCGAGCGCTCGTGACCTCGCCGCGAGCGCTCGTCCTCGATGAACCGACGACCGGTCTCGATCTCGTCGCTCGCCATGCCTTCATGGAGACCGTCCGGCAGCTGGCGCGCAACGGCACGACCGTCGTCCTCATCACTCATCACATCGAGGAGATCTTCCCGGAGATTCAGCGGGTGATCCTGTTGCGCGGCGGACGCATCGTCGCGGACGGCCCATCGGCAGCCAACCTGACTGCGGCACGGCTCACCGAATTGTTCGATTGCCCGGTTGCGGTGGAGATCTCGGACGGCTATCACTATGCAAGACCAACGGAGGCGCCGGCGCGCGCATGACGATTCGCGACGTTCTCGTGCCGATGCTGGTCGCGCGCTTCAAGGATCGTGGCCTCACCCTCGGTGAGCCGCCGGATCCGATCGCCGTTTTTCCTGCGGCTCATCCCCTGGTCGGAGAGGTCCGAATCTCCGACCGCGGCACCTCCGCCGATGTCGGCGTCGGCGACATCGCCTACGATCATTTCTTTAATCCGTACGATGAAGAGCGCGGCACGGCGGAAGCGGTCGAAGGCATTGCCAAAGACGTCGTGCGATTCCTCGACGAACTATTCGCCGATCGTCTGTTGATGTGGCGATCGGTTGATGGACGAACGAGAGGCTGGCGCGAACGGGGCGATGTCGGTCATTCCGCTCCGCTGGTGATCGACGACCGCGAGTATCAATTATTCGTCTGGTCACAGCCCCTCGGCGTGTGGAGAGCCACGCCCATCGTGCTCGCCAGGGGCTCGATTCAGGACGATCGCGAATACGAAATCGTCGTCCAGCGCGTGAACAATGAAGGACCGGACCGCCTGCAGGGCTCCGAACGTGACGCGCTTCGCCGAATCGTGGAAGAGTACGAGAAAAAGCGGACGAGCGGCTGACACTGCTGAGTAAACGCGGCTCAGATCCCCGTCGTTTACCCTTTAAGAGTCGGTGCAAGACTAGAAGATAATGTTGTCAGCTCCCGCATGCCCATAACCGCCCGCTCCTGTTTCCTCCCTGCCCGAACCGTCGGGTTCGCCCTAATCTGTCTGGTTTTGGCGGGTTTTTCCAGTGCAGGGTGTTCGAAAAATGCTGGATCCAATGCCCAGCCAGCCGCTGGCGAGACGGCTGGAGGGGGCGGAGCGGCACGCGGTGGCGGTGGCGGTCGAGCCGGCGGCCGCGGCGCGGGTGGACCGGTCCCCGTCGTCACGACTCACGTCGTCAGCAAGGCGATGCCCGTCACCATTCCGGCGGTCGGCACTGCCGAACCCGTAGCAACCGTGCAAATCCGCGCACAGGTGACGGGGCAGCTGAGCGCGATTCATTTCACCGAAGGACAAGAGGTCAAGAGAGGCGCGCCGCTTTTCACGCTGGACGCCCGTCCGTTCGAGGCTGCTTTGCAGCAGGCTGAAGCGGTGCTCGCACGGGATACGGCCCAGGCCAAGAACGCGCAGTCGCAGCGGGCTCGATACGAAGACCTTTTCAAGCGGGGCCTGATTCCTCGCGATCAATACGAAACGCAGATGGCCACCGCGACCGCGCTCGAGTCAACGTTGGCGGCGGACCAGGCGCAGATCGAAAATGCCAAGCTCAATCTTCAGTACACAAGAATTCTCGCGCCGATTTCGGGCCGCACCGGTTCGCTGAACGTCCACCAGGGCGACCTCATTCGGGCCAACGATACGACTCCGCTTGTTGTGATCAATCAACTGGCGCCGATTTACGTGACGTTCTCCGTGCCTGGACGGTTTTTGCCGGACATTCGCCGATACCACGCGCAGCGTCCGCTTCGGATCGAAGCGCGGATTCAGCCGGCGGGTACTCCGGGTGCGCCGCAGATCGCACCACCCAATCCGGGTGCGGTGCCGGCCGAACCGACCGATGGCGCTTCGAAGGCTGATCCGCCGGGGAACCCGGCACCCCTGGCGATTGAAGCAGGCAACGTGAGTTTTATCGATAATACGGTCGATCCAACGACAGGTACGATCCGTTTGAAAGGGACCTTCGCAAACGACGATCACGCGTTGTGGCCGGGTCTCTTCGTGCAAGTTACCCTGGTTCTTCGCACCGACCTGACCGCCGTCGTCGTTCCATCGGTCGCCGTGCAAACGTCGCAAGCGGGGCAGTTCGTCTTCGTCGTGAAGCCGGATAAGACCGCCGAGGTCCGCAACGTAGTCGTCGAACGACAGCAGGGCGAGGAGAGCGTGATTTCGCAGGGACTCAAACCGGGTGAAGAAGTCGTGACCGACGGACAGCTTCGACTCACCGCCGGGGCGCGCGTCATGACCGGGACGCGCGGAGAAAACGTCGGCGATGGTGGCGGTGGGCGTGGGAACGAGAACGGCGGCCGTCGCGGCGGTGGACGCCGTGGTGGGAATCGGGAGAATCAGTCATGAACTTCGCTGAACCTTTCATTCGGCGGCCGGTCGCAACCACGTTGCTCGTCACGACGATCCTGATTTTCGGCATACTCGGATATCGTTTGCTGCCGGTCAGCGACCTGCCGAGCGTCGACTATCCGACGATCCAGGTTCAGGCCAACCTCCCTGGTGCCAGCCCCTCGACGATGGCGGCCTCCGTGGCCACGCCGCTTGAAAAGCAGTTCTCGACAATCGCCGGCGTGACGTCGATCAGCTCGAGCAATGGTCAGGGCAATACGAACATCACGCTGCAATTTGATCTGAGCCGCGATATCGATTCGGCCGCACAGGACGTGCAATCGATGATTGCGCGCGCGGCGCGAAGTTTGCCGCCCGGTATGCCGTCGCCGCCGTCGTACCAGAAGGTGAATCCGGCCGATCAGCCGATTCTGTTTCTGACCCTCAGTTCGGCGACGATGCCGCTGTCGATGGTCGATCAATACGCCGAGTCGGTCCTGGCGCAGCGCCTTTCCATGGTCAGCGGCGTCGCCGGCGTCAACGTCTTCGGCGCGCAGAAGTTCTCGGTGCGTATCGATGTCGATCCGACACAGCTCGCGTCGCGGCAGATCGGGATCGATCAGGTTGCCCAGGCCATCGCTGCTGCCAACGTCAACCGGCCGACCGGAACACTTTACGGTCCTCAGCGGAACTTCGTCGTGCAGACCAGCGGACAGTTGATGGCGGCCGAGGAGTACCGTCCGATCGTCGTCGCGTACCGCAACGGCAGCCCGGTGCGGCTCAGCGAAGTGGCCAACGTCTACGACGGCGTCGAGAACCCGCGCAACGCCAGCTGGTTCAACGGCACGCCGACCATTTATCTCGCCATTTCTCGGCAGCCCGGCACGAATACCGTGCAGGTCGTCGATGCGATCAAGCAGCTTCTCCCCGAATTACAGACGCAGTTGCCAGCCGCGCTGTCGCTGGGTATCCGGAGCGATCGTTCCGTTTCCATTCGAGATTCCGTCGAAGACGTCAAGTTCACGCTGATGCTGACGGTGTTCCTCGTGGTCATGGTGATCTTCCTGTTCTTGAGGAATCTCTCGGCAACAATCATCCCGTCACTGGCACTGCCATTCTCGATCGTCGGTACGTTTGCGGTGATGTGGGTCTTCGGCTACAGCATCGACAATCTGTCGCTGATGGCGCTGACGCTCTCGGTCGGCTTCGTCGTCGACGACGCCATCGTCATGCTGGAGAACATCGTCCGGCACATGGAGATGGGGAAACCGCGGCTCCAGGCTGCGCTCGACGGCTCGAAAGAGATCGCGTTCACGATCGTGTCGATGACCCTGTCGCTCGCGGCCGTGTTCATTCCGATCCTCTTCATGGGCGGGATCGTCGGCCGCTTGATGCACGAATTCGCGGTGACGATCGCGGCAGCGATCCTCGTGTCGGGTCTCGTGTCGCTGACGCTGACACCGATGCTCTGCAGCCGCTTCCTCAAGCCGCCACATTCGATGCGGCACGGCCGGTTGTATAACTCGATCGAGCGTGTGTTCGATCTGTCGCTGAGAACATACGGATGGACGCTGACGCAAACGATCCGGTTCAAGGGCACGACGATGGTTGTTTCGGCCCTGCTCCTCGTCGGCACGGTCTATCTGTTCCAGATCGTCCCGACTGGTTTCATTCCCAGCGTCGATACCGGGCAGCTGAGCGGACAGATCGAGACGATTCAGGGCATCGGGTTCGAAGCGAATGTCAAGCATCAGCGAGAGATCATGGCCATCCTTTCGGCCGATCCGAACGTGTCGTCGTATACGGCGAACATCGGCGGTCCAGGGGGTGGGGGCGGCGGACGGCTGAACGTCGACCTCAAGCCTCGGCACGAGCGGTCGCTGACCGCCGATCAAGTGATCGAAGAGTTACGGCCGAAGTTCGCGCGCGTTCCGGGTGTCCGCGTCGTGCTGCAGAATCCGCCGGCAATCCGCATCGGCGGCATGATGTCGCGCGCGCAGTATCAGTTCTCGCTGCAGGATCCCGATACCGAGGAGCTGTATAGCGTCGCCCCTGGTTTCGAGCAGGCGATGCGCAGTGTCCCGGGGCTCCTCGACGTGAACTCCGATCTGCAAATCCGGAATCCGGAGCTGGCGATTACGCTCGATCGTGAGCAGATTGCCGCGCTGGGTCTCACCGTCGATCAGGTCGAGTCGGCGCTGTCGTCCGCGTACGGCTCACGTCAGATCTCCCAGATTTTTGCTCCGAACGATGAGTATCAAGTGATCATGCAGGTGGCGCCGCAATACCAGCAGGATCCCGCGGCACTCTCGATGCTCTACGTGCAGTCGTCGGCCGGTAAGCTCGTGCCGCTGTCCGCAGTCGTCACCGCGCGACAGAGCGTGGGGCCGCAATCGGTCAATCACATCGGCCAGCTGCCGTCGGTGACCATCTCTTTCAACATTGCTCCAGGCATCGCGCTTGGAGATGCGGTCGCACGCGTCGAACAACTCGCGCGCGAGACGCTTCCCAGCACGGTGTCCGGCAGCTTCCAGGGAACCGCGCAGGCATTCCAGGAATCGTTGAAGGGCCTTGGCTGGGTGTTGGCGCTCGCGATCTTCGTCATCTATGTCGTTCTCGGAATCCTGTACGAGAGCTTCATCCATCCGCTGACTATTCTCTCCGGCCTCCCGTCGGCAGGCTTCGGCGCGCTGCTGACCCTTTTGCTGTTCAACCAGGATCTGAACATTTACGCGTTTGTCGGCGTGATCATGCTCGTCGGTCTGGTCAAGAAGAACGGTATCATGATGATCGACTTCGCGATTGAAGCGCGCCGCGATCGCAATGTCGGTGCGGCCGAGGCGATTCACGAAGCGTGCATGGTGCGGTTCAGGCCGATCATGATGACGACGATGGCTGCGTTGATGGGCACCTTGCCAATCGCGCTCGGATGGGGTGCCGGTGCCGAAGCGCGTCGGCCACTCGGGCTCGCAGTCGTCGGCGGTCTGCTCGTCTCACAGACGCTCACGCTCTACGTCACGCCGGTGTTCTACATCTACATGGAGAAGCTGCAGGAGCGATTCGCGCGGCGGAAACCGACGCTCCGTCCCGTCGAGCCCATGCTCGAGCCCCAGCGCATGCAGCGCTAATCAATGTACGACGCAGTCGTGGTAGGGGCCGGGCCTGTTGGCCTGGCCTGCGGCATCGAGATCAAGCGCGAAGGCCTTCAGGCGCTGATCGTTGAAAAAGGATCTCTCGTCAACTCCATCGTCGGCTATCCGGCGAGAATGGAGTTTTTCTCTACCCCTGATCTCATCGAGATCGGCGAGTATCCCTTTCCGATCCAGGGCTACAAACCAACACGGGAAGAAGCAGTCGAGTACTACCGCGGCGTCGCGGCACAGGAGAAACTCGACATCCGCCTCTACGAGCGCGTGCTTCGGGTGCAGGGGGAAGCGGAGAACTTCACGGTCGCAACGGACCGCGGCGAATACCACGCGCGTCACGTCATCATTGCGACCGGGTTCTTCGACGAACCCAATTATCTCGATGTCCCTGGCGAGGATCTGCCGAAGGTCACGCATTACTATCGCGAGCCGTACCCGTACGTCCGGCAGAAGGTCGCGGTAATCGGAGCGCGGAATTCAGCGGCCAAGGCGGCGCTCGACTGCTACCGTCACGGCGCCGAGGTGACACTGATCGTTCGATCGGCGAAGATCTCGGACAAGGTCAAATACTGGATCAAGCCTGACCTCGAAAACCGGATCAAGGAAGGCAGCATTCGGGCGTACTTCAACACGACCGTGGAGGAAATCCGACCGTCGTCGCTGCTGCTGAAAACGTGGAAGGGAAGTGTGGAGATCGAGAACGACTGGGTTCTCGCGATGACTGGCTACCGACCCGACTATCCGTTCCTCGAGACACTTGATCTAGCGATCCAGGACGACCCTGCGCGCACGCCTGTCTACGATCAGGCGACGTTCGAAACGAGCCGCCCGGGGATCTATCTTGCCGGCACCGTCTGCGGTGGATTGAGAACCGGCCGGTGGTTTATCGAGAACGGCCGCTTCCACGCGCGTCAGATTGCCCGGCACATCGCCCATCGGGCGACTGAGCCGATCCGCTTCGATAAGATTCATTGGAAAACTGAGGAATGAGATAGCGGAGGAGCTCCGCTATCTCACGCTGGTTTACTTGGAAAGCGTCGACTGCAGATGCTTCGCGTGTTCGAGGTGCGCGACGAACGCGGGCCGCACTTTCACGAGCAGCGCCTTCAGTTCCTCGTTCTTCGCGTTCGGAATCAGCGTCTTATCGAGCGCGTCGAGCACGGCCTGGTGATACGTGACCTCGTGGTCAACGTACGCGCGATCGAACGCTGCGCCCTTCAAGCCCTTCAGCTTCGCGACATTTTCGTCGCCGCCTGATTTGAGCTGCTGGCTTGTCGGGTTGTCCTGCGGGGTCACCTTCAGCTTGGTCACAAGTTCGGTTGCCGACTTGTTGACGCCTGTGTGACCGGTCACCATCTGCTGACCGAAGTCCTTGACATCGGCGTTGGTCGACTGGGCGACGGCGAGCTTGCCGGCGTCGATATCGACCTGATTTGCCGTGACGACAATGGCGGCGATCTGCGCATCATTGATCTGCTGCGCGGATGCGGCGGAGCTCCACGCGACGAGAGAACCTGCAATCACTAACGTTGCGAATTTCATGCGACACTCCTCGAGCAGCCATGGCTGGGCTGCAAAAATTACTTCGCTTGTCCTGCTCATTTGATGACGCGAGGGAGTGTTGTGTTCCCGAGGTGAATGCGGAAAATGCTGATTGCTGATTTTTGATTGTTGATTGATCGGATCAATCTGGCAATCAGCAATCAGCAATCAGCAATCGAAACTCAGCATTTTCTGAGTTCACTCAAGACGTTCGCCACGATTCGGTCGCAGCGCGCACCGGCAAACGCGAAGACGTCACCGGTCGCCATATCGATATCACGCGCGAGTGCCGCGCGGAGAAGCGCCCGTGCTCTGAAAAGACGAGTGCGAACGGTTGCCGGTGAGATGGAAAGGCACTCGGCGATCTCATCGATGCCCATGTCTTCGACCTCGCGCATGACGAACACCGTGCGGAACGACGACGGGAGTTCATCGATTCGACGCTCGATGATGCGGCGAGTTTCGGCCCGGATCGCGGCGGCCGATGGAGATTCGGATCGGTCGTCCGGCACTTGCGCCTCTGGGGCTTCCGCGTCGGTCGACGCGCCGCTTCGGAACGGCACGATCGACGAGCGGCGTTTTTCCTTCCTGAGCCGCATGAGTGCCTGATTAATCACAATGCGCGTCAACCAGGTGCCCAATTCGGACCCGCCATGGAACTCATCCAGATGGCGATACGCTTCGAGATACGCATCCTGCAGCGCATCTTCCGCGTTGCCGTCATCTTTCAGGATGGCGCGGGCGATTCGGAACAGCTTGCCGTTATGCGTTCGCATCAGGCTTTCGAACGCGGCGTGGTCGCCTGTCCCGATGCGCTTCACGAGAGCCTGGGCCGCCGCGGCCGCCGAAGTGGAAGATTTCATCCTGACTATTAGATGCCACGAGAGTGCTCACCGTTCCCGGCCAAGGTCAGGCTGAGGTAAGCCCCGTCACGCGGTAGCATTGTACGCGTGAGAGTGTGGCGGTTCGCGCGCCGGATCGTGGCCTACGGGGCAGTGTTCGTTCTCGTCCTGGTGTTTGGGCTCATCGCTCTGCTGTACACGCCCTGGTTCAAGCGCTACGCACGGGATTTCATCGTCCGCCAGTCACATAGCATCATCAATGGAGACCTCTCGATTGGCCGGTTGAGCGGCAACTTTTTCTCGGGGTTGGTCCTCGAAGACGTCTCGGTCCAGCAGGGCTCGCTGACGGCCGTCCGCATCGGCAAGCTGGTCGTCCACTACAGCGTCTCGCAAGTCGCTCGGGGCAACACAATTGCGATCGACCGGCTCGAGGTGACCGGACTGAAACTGGCGGTCGTCCACTTGCCGTCAGGCGGCCTCAATCTCGGGTCGCTGATCAAGAAACGCCCTCCATCGGGAAAACCGCGGCGGACGATCGACATTCGCGAGATCCAGTTAGACGGGGCGGAATTGACGTTCGATCGCTCGTGGGGCCCGTCGTGGATGCGACTGCCTTTGCGAATAACCAGCCTGACGTCGACCCTCGGTCTGCTCTCGCGTGAAGGACTCTTATCGTTTCCCATCAAGGCGCTGCGGGCGGACGCGTTCGAGCCGGCGTTTTCTGTTCGCAACTTCGCCGGCGAAGTCGCCATTGAGAAGGACGGCTGGCGGATTCGAGAGGGAACGCTGAACTCCGCCGGTTCCGCACTGCTCGTGTCCTCGTCGTTCAAGAGTTCCGGTTACGACGTCACCGCCGACGCTTCCACGTTTGATTTCCCGGAGATGGCGCGACTCGTGCCGGGACTGAGGACCATCGACGTGCCGGCGCAGGTGCAGTTGAAGATGACCGGTCCGCAAACCGCGCTCAATACTCATCTCACCGCGCGTTCGGCAGCAGGAAACGTGAACGCGGACGTCGTGCTCGACGCCACGGTTCCGGGCTGGAAAGGCAAGGGGCGCGCCGAGCTCACGCGGTTCGACATCTCGCAATGGCTGCCGACTGACGTGAAGTCGGATCTCACCGGGGTCGCCGATTTCGATCTGCTTCTCGGGCTCGGGCGACATTTTCCGCGAGGGCCGTTTTCGTTCGCCGGTCCTCACGTCCTCTATACCGGTTACGAGGCCCGAGAATTCAAGACCAGGGGAACACTCATTGTCGATCGCGTGCTCGTCGATAATGCGACGGGCACCGCCTACGGATCGGCATTTCAGGCGGCTGGCTGGATCGATCTCCCGGAACCCTACGGCTTCCATCTTACCGGGCGTGCTGCGCACCTCGATCTGCGGCAGCTTCCACAGAGCGTTCCAGTCCCGCATATGCGCTCGAACCTGACGTTCGCCTACGACGCAACCGGTCGATTTCAGAACCCGATACTCGTCGGGACGGCGACGTTCGACGACTCGACCTTTCTCGATGCACAGGTTGCGTCAGGTTCACGCGGGGCGATTGATACGTCAGCTGAGCACGTGGTCTACTCCGCGAACGGCACGGTTCGGAACCTTGATGTCGGCCAGATAGGCGAAGAGTTCGATCTGCCGACCCTGCGTGAGGCGCAATATGCCGGCACGGTCGCCGGCGATTTTGATTTGACCGGAGCAGGCACATCGCTCGATGACCTCACGATCGACGTCAAAGGCGCAAATGTGGGCGCCCGGTTGTTCGGCGGCCTCTTCAAGGAAACCACGCTCGATCTGCAAATTCGTCACGACTCGCTTCAAGGCAGTGGCCGCGGTCGGTTTGCGGACATCGACGCCGCCATTCTCACCGGTGATTCTCGGGTGACGGGAACACTCAATGGTGCGTTCGACATGAACGGATCGCTGCCCGGCCTGTTCGGCACGGGATTCGACAGCGGTGTCAGTGAGCTGTCGGGTTCGGTGTCGCTAACCCCGTCGCGCTTGAAAGGGGTCGAGATCGAGCGCCTCTCGATTGACGGAAATTTCGATCGAGGACTGGCAACGCTGAAGACGGCTGAGATCAAGACCGCCTTTGGCACCGGTTCGGGTAAAGGAACCATTGCCGTGTCGCGCGGCGATTCAGACTTTACGTATGAATTGGAAGTCTCCGATGCGGCGCGGCTGAAGGACTTCCTGCCGATCGACGCGAAGGGAGCCGGCACGTTCAGCGGACGCGCCATCGGACCGGTCGAGCACACGAAGGTCGACGGAACCTTCACCGCATCCAGAGTCGAAGTGGCAGGCGTGAGTGCGCTCAGCGCGTCCGGCAAATACCACATCGAGGGTGCAGCTTCTCGTCTTGCGGACGCCACGATCTCTGGCGACGCAACAGCTTCGTTCGTGTCTGCGTTCGGACGAACCGTTGCCAATGCTTCCGGAAAGCTTACCTACAGCCAGCAGCGGTTACAGGGAGAAGTTGACGCACGGTTGCCCGATTCGCGAGTCGCACGCATGTCCGGGAATGTCCTGGTTCATGCTGAACACAACGAGCTCCATGTCGCCTCGCTGCAAGTCGAACTGGGCAACGAGCGATGGCTGCTCAACGCCAAGGCGGGTACTCCCATCATTTCCTGGAACGAGTCGAAACTGTCGGCACGCGATCTCGTCTTCGACACCGGGAAGGGAGTGGCCGGTCGAATCTCGATCGCGGGCGATCTCGGCCGCGCTGCCACGGTGGGAGAAGTGTCGATCAAGATCGAAGACGTTTCGTTGCAGGACCTTCGACCTCTCCTTCCGTCGATCGCCGGCTATCGCGGCCGCTTGAATGCAACAGTCACGATCGGCGGGACAGTATCCGATCCCACCATTGCCGCGGCGGGACGCATCGACGAAGGAGGCGTCCGGGAGTTCACATTTCAGTCGATTACAGGTTCCGGGCGATGGACGGGTGAGTCGATCACTGGTGACCTGCGGATCGATCAGAGTCCAGGGGTGTGGCTGACCGCTAGCGGGTCGGTGCCCATCGATCTTTTTTCGCCGACTGCTACCTCCAAGGCGGTTGATGTCGCCATCCGGTCGAGCACCATTCAGCTGGCGCTGCTCGAAGGACTCACGACATCCGTCCGAAACGTCGTCGGCACCGCCGAACTCGACGTGAAAGTGAAAGGACAAGCCAGCAATCCAAGTTTCGATGGATTCATCAACATGGAGGGCACATCGTTCGACGTGCCGGCAACCGGCGTTCGTTATCGCAACGGCACTGCCCACATTACGTTCGTGCCCGAGGCGGTGAAGATCGAGCGCTTTCACCTGGAGGACAGCAAGGGCAATCCGATGGACCTGACGGGCACCGCCGGGACGCGCGCATTTCAGCTGGGCGACATCGGATTCGAAGTCAGCGCGACGCGCTTCGAAGTGCTTCACAACGATCTTGGCGACGTGGTGTTGAACGGGGTGTTCATCGTGACTGGCACTCTGGCCGCTCCGACGATCTCCGGCGACATGGCCATCGATCGCGCAACCCTCGATGCCTCAACGCTGCTGCTGCGCCTGCAACGTCCGTATGCCGTCGCCGTCTCCGACTCGTCGCCCGGCACGCCATCGCGATCATCACTCCCGGGACTCTCCAGTATCTGGGACAACCTCACGCTGCGTGTCAGGGTCCTGACGACGAACAATCTGAACGTGCGAGGGGAGAACATGCACCTCTCGAGAGAAACGCTCTCGAGCCTGGGAGACATCAGCGTCGCGCTGGGCGGCGACGTGTCGATCCGGAAGTCACCACAGGAACCAATTCAGGTCTCCGGCACGCTGCAAACGATCCGTGGCACCTACGCGTATCAAGGCCGCCGATTCACGATCGAGCGTGACGGCACGGTAAGATTCCTCGGCGACAAGGGACTCGATCCGCTGATCTCGATTACCGCGACGCGTACCGTCTCGAGCGTGCTCATTCGCGCCGCGCTTCGCGGACAGGCATCTGCGCCCGAACTTGAACTCACCAGTGTGCCAACCCTCGAGGAAAGCGACATCTTGTCGCTGCTGCTGTTCAATCAGCCCGCCAACGAACTGGCGACCGCACAGCGCAACGAGCTCGCGCTCCACGCCGCCACTCTCGCGAGCGGCTTTGTCGTCAGTCCCGCCGTTTCGGCGATGGGAGAAAAGCTTGGCCTGGATTTTCTGCAGCTCGAGCCGATCGGAACCTCCGGTGGGACAAGCTTCCGTTTGAGCGCCGGCCGTGAGATCTGGAAAGGATTGTTTCTGACCTACGCGCGTGAGTTCTCGTCCGATCCATTCAACGAGCTGCTGGCCGAATACGAGCTCGCGCGGTATTTGCGCCTGCGTGCGAGCGGCACCGACGCATCAGGATCCCGCCAGCGCAACTCCCTCTTCCGGCGCGTTGAGCGCTTCGGGGTTGACCTGATCTTCTTCTTTAGTTTTTAGAATAGGTGCCGCGAAAGACGACGCGAGCGAGCGCAGCGAAGCGAGCCAGGCGAACGGAGCGAGCCGACGAAGCGGCTCGCGAGAGAGCCTGCAGGGGAGTCCGAGGGGCGCAGGCTCTCGGATTAAGGAATAGTCCGGATCTTGCCGTCGGCCCGCCAGAGATAGATCACGCGTTCGTCGCCGCGGGCGTCGGTGAACTTATCCACCTTATCCGGCTGCCAGTCGCCCATTCCAAAGGAGTGTGAAACGATGCGCGCCCCGGGCTGCAGCTGCTTCGTCAGAATCGGACGAAGCTTGAGGTTCGCGCTCGACACGAGATACAGCGTGACCACGGTGGCCGTCGATACATCCGCGTTCAGGATGTCTCCTTGTTCGAAACGGACGAGCGGCGCGACGCCAGCATCGCGCGCGTTGCGCTTCGACTCGGAAATGCGATCCTTGTCGATGTCGATACCGACGCCGCGAGCGCCGTATTTCTTCGCCGCAGTGATCACGACCCGACCATCGCCGCACCCCAGATCGAAGACCGTGTCCTTGTTGGTCACCTGCGCGACCTCGAGCATACGGTCTACCACGTCCTGAGGTGTGGGAATGTACGGCGCAAGCGTGGGACGTTGATCATCGACGGCCGCGCTCATAACTGCAGCCGCAATCGCGACGAGCCCGACCACAAGACTTACGCGGCGGGAGAAGGTTCGCATGGTTCGATCATCTCACGGAAGCCGTCATGATTTTGACGCACGAACCAGGCGCCCAGCTTGATGCTGAGCTCGGAGTCGCCAGCTCTACCGGAAAACGATGAATGAACCGTCGTGCAGCGCGACAGCGGACACCAGTCCCCACACCGGAATTGGGCCCGCATCACGGGAGAAGCCGATTTCCCTGCCGTGGCGATCGGTCAGCCGCCAGCTCGCAGTACCTCCACGATTCCATCCCGTCCCTTCGGTCCACGCGATGAGACGCTCGCCGGACGGATTGACGGCCACCGACGGATGTTTACGCGAGCCGGTGCCGGGAATTGCAGAGACCGTTCCGACGCGTCCCGTCTTCGAGTTTAGAAACGCGAAATAGATCTGCTGAGCGGTTTCCCATGCGGCGATGATCCCGTCGCCGTCCTCGGCGACCGCGTACGTGCTCATCGGACACGATTGAATTTCCCAAGGGTGGACGCGGACCGGAGGACGGGCGGTCGCCCCCTGAATCATCAGCCACGCCGTATCGCGTCGCGTGTCATCCGTTGCCACGCGATACAGCACGTGCAGCGCGCCGTTGCGATCGAACAGCGCGCGCATGCCGCAGCACCCGCACGCGCCAACCGGGGCTGACGTGGCCGAGGCTTCCGCCGAAAACGTCGCGCCATCGTCGGAAGATTTCGCGATGTAAACGGTTCGATGGTTTTCACCCGGCTGGATCCCCATCGCATGCCACACCACCGCGACGTGGCCAAGGCGGTCGGCTGCGACAGATCCTCCGTCGAGACCCTTCGATCGTCCAGAGAGTGGTCGCTGCGGTTCGAAGCGTTTGCCGTCGGCGGAGCGCGCGTACCACATTGGCACGTCAGTCTCGGAGCCCTCGCTGGGTTTCGATCCATGCCAGGCGACGTGGATGAATCCATCGCGTCCGAGCGACAGTTGCGCGCCGCGCACCGAACCGGTCGCCAATGCAGACCCTTCAATGCTGTTCACGCGGACCGGCTGCGACAGTCTGCGACCATCGGCCGCGAGCTTCACGTAATAGACATCGCCGCCAGCCGGCTTGCCGCTGAAGAAGACCAAGTGGACGACGTCGTTGGCGTCCACAACCGACTGCGGCTGTATCGCTCCGTCCGGCAAAGGCACAACAGCGACGGGCATGCCCGCCCGTTTTCCGTAAAAGGTGGCTGGCACCTTCCCGGGGAAGGTGCCAGCCACCTTTTCAGAGGTAAGAAATCCAAAAGCCATTGCGAGACAAGTAGATGTAACGAAAAACGATGCGCGCATCTACTCCTATCGTAACCGAACCTCATGACAGGACGTTCGAAGACGGAAGGATGGATATGTGGTGGTCAGAAGCGCACTTGAAATCAAACGCCGAGCTTGACGTAGAGACGTCACTTCCGGTTAAATCAGGCCACTCCCTGATAATTTCGGTTGGCGTGGAGAAGGAAGCGCCGCCCAACGTGTCGACATATACCGTTCAGCCAGGCGCGCGCATGCTCTGGTGCCTGCGACGCCGCACGACCGACGTGCGGTGCATTCTGTTTCCGAACGAAATGCCGGTCGAAGTGCAGGTCCTTCAGGATCGCGACATCATCTTGAAGGAACTCTTCCAGGAAGAATGGCTGGCGCTGAACTGGGCGCGCGCGTACTGCGAGCGCCTCAAGCTTCAGGGGTGGCGGGACAGTCCGGCGGCGTAATCACCCAAACACGATTGCCGCGGTCATCCACAGCGCCGCCGCGATAGCCACGGCCAGAGTCAAGTCTTTCCACAACGGCGGCGCGACGTCGGAGTCTGGCGGATCGTCAATCTCCAAGCCATGCAGTCTCGGTTCGAGCCTCCAGCGGTCGATTGTCCAGTCGTCGTAGTGCGGGATGCTCACGGCGCCTCCAGCGTTGGGAAACGGTTGTCCGTCGCAAATCCACTGCCACTCTATCTAAGTGAGCGAGCTCACGAATTTGACGCGAAAGATCGAACGCCGAGCAAAAGTCTGCCTCTCGGATGACGCAAGGCGCGATTGCTTTTGAGACGCGATGGCTTCAAGTTCATGCATTCGCGCCCGCCTCCAGCATCGCGGCTGACACCTAACCTCTCATACGCATTCCATTGCCACGTGTTCGAATGGATCAACGTTTCTGACATACACTCATGACAGCCAGCGACAACACGCCTGTGGAGTGGAGGGGAGACCTGTGCGCAGCCGCATCCTCGGATTCCTAGCACTAGCCATCGGCACGGGCGCGATCGTCCTCGCCCAGTCCGGCGCGTCCCAGCAGCCCCAGCAACCGCCGCAAGTCTTTCGTACCGAAGCGAATTTCGTCCGCGTTGATGCATATCCGACGCGCAACGGCCAGCCGGTTCTCGATCTCAAGGCCGACGAGTTCGAGATCTTCGAAGACGATAAGCCTCAGAAACTTGAAACGTTCGAACACGTTCTGATTACGGCGGCAGGGCCCCAGTCGGAGCGGTCTGAACCGAACAGCGTCGGAGCCTCACAACAGCTGATTGCGAATCCGAGGAACCGCGTGTTCGTACTGTTCCTGGACAGTGCGCACGTCAGCCTCGGAGGATCCTGGCACGCGCGCGAACCGCTGATTCGGTTTGTCGATCGCCTCCTCGGGCCAGACGATCTCGTCGGCATCATGACCCCGAGGATGTCGGCCGCCGACGTCGTCTTCGCGCGAAAGACCGTCGTCCTGGCTGACGGTCTTCGCAGTCTGTGGCCCTGGGGAACGCGTGACACGCTTATCGAGGACGAGCGCGACAGAGAGTACGACACGTGTTACCCGATGCCGTATCAGAAGGACGTCGTGCGGGAGATGAAAGCACGACGCCACGAGCGCAATACGCTCGATGCCCTTCGCGAGCTGGTGCTCTATCTCCGCGACATGCGCGAAGAGCGGAAGGCGATCGTAACCGTCTCCGAAGGATGGCTGCTCTTCACGCCGAATCCCGACTTGACGCGACTTCGGAAGGATCCGAACGATCCCAGCGGGACGGCTCAGGAACCTATCCCCCAGCCGCCGCCGATCTCTGTCGGTCCCGACGGACGGATTACGGCGAAGCCGAGGAACGTCATCGGCGAGTCACTCGACAAGCAAACGTGCGATGCAGAACGGATCTATCTCTCGAACATGGACAACGATCGGTATTTCCGCGACATCCTCGGCGATGCAAACCGCGCGAACGCAACGTTCTACACGATCGATCCTCGCGGTCTCCCGGTATTCGATAACGCGATCGGGCCGGAACCTCCGCCGACCGTCACCGCCGATTTCGCGATGCTCCGTCGCCGAACCGACAACCTCCACGTGCTCGCAGATGCCACTGATGGTATGACGGTGCAGAACAGTAACGACCTTGACGTCGGCCTGAAGCGCATCGCCAACGATCTCTCGTCGTACTACCTTCTTGGTTACCTCTCATCGAACGCGAAGCTCGATGGCAAGTATCACGCAATCAAAGTGAGAGTGAAGCGTCCCGGCGTGGACGTGCGCGCGCGGCGAGGGTATCGCTCAGCGACGGCGGAGGAGGTTGCCGCGGCCCGAAAAGCGGCGAACCCACCGACCACCTCGTCAAAGGACGCCGTGACGACGGCGATGTCGGGACTATCTCGCCTTCGGCCCGATTGGCGATTCAGCATGAATGCGGTGCCGATTGCAGCCGCGGGATCGAGGCAGATTTCGACCATCTGGATCGCCGGCGAAGTGCCGCAAGGCGATGCTGGGCGAGCGTGGACCAATGGCGGCACGATCGCGCTCGACATCAGGGCCGGTGATGCGACAGCAACCGCACGTGTACCTTTGCCTGCCGGGGACCGCTCGTTTGCTGTCCCGGTGAAGTTGTCGACTCCAGTCGCGTCCGGCGACCTCGACATCCGCGCGTCGCTGACTGCGAGCGATCCATCCGCCTCGCCGTTCAGCGACATTCTGCGGCTCGATCTCGCAACCAGTCTTGGTCAGCCAATGCTGTTTCGGCGCGGGCCCACGACCGGCAATCGTGTCGTGCCGGCGGGAAGCTTTCAATTCAGCCGCACCGAACGCGTGCATCTGGAATTCTCTGCCGCTGCGGATGCAAAGCCAGGCGCCGCGCGCTTGCTCGACAAATCCGGCGAACCGCTGTCGATTCCTGTGACGACGGGGGAGCGAACCGATGCGCAAACCGGTCAGCGATGGCTCACTGCAGATGTGACACTCGCAGCGCTCGGTGCCGGAGACTATGTCATCGAATTCACAACCGGTGACACAGCGGCGCAGAAGAAGGTAATGACGGCGATACGCGTCACGCGCTAACCCGGTCCCCCCGCGTTCCACGGCGCCCAGGCGCTTGCTTTCTGCCTTTGCGTGGATTCACCGAATGGTGCGACGATGGGGGTTCCGGAGTCCACGGGTGTCAGTACCGGCACAGAGGCCCACCGAGCCTCAATCGCGAAAGCGGCGAGTCGTTCGACGGCTCGCGATGTCCGGTGGTGTGTTGTGTCTGCTGACCGCGCTGGTGCTGATTCTTCTCCAGTCCGGGCCGGCTCGCAGACTTGCCCTGGGCCGCCTGACCACTCTCCTTGCATCGCACCAGATCGAACTCCAGGTCGATGATTTTCAATATAGCTTGTTCCGTCTTTCGGTGGACGTGCGGAATCTCCGGGTTCGTCCCCACGGATTAACCGACCTTCCCGCTTTTGCGACCGTCGGCCGGGCGCAATTCAATCTCAGCCTCACCGATCTTCTCCGCGGTCGCTACGTCCTCGAATCAGGCGATGTCCGGGACATCGATATCAACTACATCGTCGATGCCAACGGCCGCGACAATCTTCCGCGGCTGCCGAGCGATCCGAACGCACCCACGAACCCGGTCGACTTTCTCATCAAGAACCTTTCTATTCCGGGTGCACGGATCCGATATGCGAACCAGGCGCGGCAGGTGGACGTCGCTGTGGTGTTGTCCAACATCGACATCGCCGGAAACGCGATCACTCGACGACATCAGATCCGTTTCGAGAGTAAAGGGGGCAAGCTTCAGCTCCGCGATCATCGCGACGCGATTGATCACATCGCGGCGGTTCTGGACTGCGGTGACGACGACTTGAGAATCGATCGATTCCAGGTTGACGCGCTCGGTTCGCGTGCCGAGGTCGCTGGAATGGTCCGTAACCTCGCTGCTCCGGAACTCGGCCTGACTCTGCACACCACTGTCGATGCCGCCCGAGCCGCAGCGCTTCTCGATATGCGCGATCCAATTGGTGGATCGATCGTCGTGGATGCAACGGCGACAGGTCCTCTGACAGCGCCCGTGATCGAGGGGCGCGCAGCCGGATCGGGGCTGCAATTTCGATCGCTCGCTGCCGCCAGAGCGGACGTGCGTGCAGCTTACGATGCGAAGGCACGTCACGCGACAATCTCGTCGGCGCACATCGACGCACCGTGGGCGCGCGTGTCAGCGGACGGAGAACTGGCGCTCGGAGACCGCCGCCGTTCGCGACTGCGCGCCGAGCTCGCGGGCATCGATGTCGCCGCGATCATGCACGGCCTGAATCTGTCACGGGTCGTTCACACGCGAATCGATGGAAAACTCAACGCTGAGTGGCCGGGAATCGACTATCCGGCTGCCACGGGTAGTGCGACGCTGTCTGCAATCCCGACGGCGTCGCCAGCACGCGGAATCCCGATCGGAGGAAAGTTCTCGGCTCGGGGCGACGGAGCCGCGATCGTCGCCGATCTACAGGACATCGCAGCCGCCGGCGTGGAGATGAGAGGTCGTATACAGGTCGACAAGAGTCGGCATCTCCAAGGGCAGCTGCAGGTGAGCGCGCGGGAGCTGTCGGCGACCACAAGGGCCGTCGAGACGTGGCTTCGCCGGCCGCGGGGCTCGCTTCTTCCGGCGCCTGTCAGTGGCGGCGCATTTGCGGATGTTCATCTCGATGGTTCGCTCGACAACCCTGTCGCACACACAACGATCACGGCACCGTCGCTATCCGCGGGAACTGCCACCGGTGTTGGGATCGGCGCTGACGTAACCGTCACGCGTGACACGCTGACGATCGCGCGCGGCGACGCGAATTGGAACGGCGCACACGCCGGGTTGAGCGGGGCCGTAAACCTTACCGGCAATCAGCGCCTTAATCTCGTTCTCGAGGGCGACGTCAAAGATCTGCAACGACTTGTCGACACTACCCTGAACAAAGTACCGGTGTCGGGCGTGGTTAAGGCGCGCGGCACCATTCGCGGAACGCTGGCCCGTCCGCTTGCCCGCATTACGCTTCGCGGTGATGACATCATCGCACTCGGCGAACAGTTCGGATCGCTTGATGCTGAAGCGACTTTCGTCGGTCGAGACGCTACGCTTACACGCCTGGTCGTTGACAAGCCCCAACCTGAGATGGCGGGAAGAATCACCGCGACCGGCTCCTACAACCTCGATCGAACCAGTTACACGTTCGACCTGCAATCAGAGAATCTGCGACTGCTGACGTTGACGCTGCCCGGTGGACCACGCGTTCGGGGCAACGTCCAACTAGAGGCCAAGGGAACTGGTACATCAACTGCACCTGCAGGGTCGGCCAACCTCATCGTCGATTCGATCGAGCTCGATGGTCTTCAGCGTTCGACGGATGCGACCGACGCACCCCCTGCATTGCAACTGGGCCGTATCGTTATCACTGCAAATGCCGCGAATCGCCAGGCTGAAGTCACCGCGTCGGCCGAGCGGTTCAACACGGACGTAAAGGCGCAGGTCGCTATCACCCGGCCTTGGCCGACGACGGTCACTCTGCGCGCGAACGATCTCGACCTCGAGAAGCTGCCGCTCGGTCTCGAGGCTCCCCTCATTGGCACACTACGGGCTTCGATCGATGCGAGCGGTGACCTCGCCGAGCCGGCGGGCGCGCACGCAACAGCGACGGTCGAAACAAATTCGGCGCAGTGGAACGGCCAGCCGTTCAGTGTGGTCACGGTTCGCGAGCTGCGATACCAGAACGAACGTCTCACGATCGATCGGCTGAATCTGACGGCGCGTGAATCCTCTCTTGCCGTGAAAGGAGAGCTGCCGCTGACTGCGGCGGCGGGCACTGGCAATGTCGACATCGAGGCACACGCGAACCTCGCGACGCTGGCGCGATTCCTGCCTCCGGACATGAACGTCACCACCGCCGGCGCCGCCACGTTGACCGGATCGATCGCCGGAACGCTCAAATCGATTGTTCCAGACCTGGTGCTGACGGTGGAGAACGGGCTTGTTTCGTCACCGCAGTTGGGACCGGGCGCTTCAAACATTCAGTTGCGCGCTCACCTGGTCGGTGGCGCCGCTGAGATCGAACGCCTGAGCAGCCAGTGGGGCAGCGCGACGATCGAAGCAGCCGGCACGATCCCGCTCGAGGCTGTTCCACCGTTGCCGGTCGAGATTCCGCGCCGAGGCGGTCCCACCACGATCAAGGCATCGGTGCGGGACCTGGATCCGTCGACGATTCCCGGGATGCCCGCCGGAGTCACCGGCCATGTCAGCGTCAACCTCGATGCCTCGGCGGCCCGCGCCGACCTCGCGGCCGTGGAAGGACGTCTTGAGTTTCCGCAGCTCGAGCTCGCACTCAAACGCCTGACGCTCTCGCAGCAGGAGCCTTCGCAAATCACCATCAGCTCAGGCCAGGCAGCCGTGCAACGGCTGGCTCTGACCGGTACGGCCGGTAACGTGACTGCCAGCGGCACGGTCGGTCTCGCAGGAGAGCGCCGCGTCGATGCACGAGTGGAGGGTGCGCTGAAAATCGCCGCCCTGTCGGTTCTCTCGGAAAAGGTTCGCACTGATGGCCTCGCCAGTTGGAAGCTCGCCGCCCACGGCTCAATAGCCGCGCCCGAACTCGACGGCACGTTCGACCTCACTGACGCGACGATCGCCAGCGACGATCTGGGCGTCGCCGCAGTCGATATCAATGCCCACGTGGACCTGGCCGGAACGCGCATGCAGCTGACAAAGCTCGGGGGCGAGGTCAACGGTGGCGCACTCGAGGGTGCCGGCAGTGTGACGCTCGCGAACGGCACGATTCGCGATGTCGATCTGCAATTTTCGGCCAAGGATTTCGCCTACGATGCTCCACTTGATCTGCGCAGCCTTTCGAGCTCGACAATCCGTGTGAACCGGCGCGGGGACGAGTTTCTCGTTGCCGGGCAGATCGCGATCAATGAAGCGGGTCTGACTACCGACATCAACTTCGATGAGGGACTCTTCGCCGCCATCACTGCACCAAGAACGCTGGATCTGACAGAAGCGCGGAATCCGATTCTCGAGCACGTACGATTCGCCGTCGACGTCGACACCGACTCACCAGTGATGATCGACAACAACCTTGCGCGCGCCGAGATCGATGCGGATCTCCGTATCGTCGGCACGCCATACGAACCCGGCTTGACCGGGCGGTTGACGCTGGCCGAGGGGGGGCAGATAACACTCAATGCGCGCCGCTACGAAGTGGAGCGCGGCATCATCACGTTCGTCGACGATCGTCGCATCGTTCCCTCCGTCGATCTCGTCTTGAACACCAAGGCGAGCAATTACGACGTGCGGATTGCCGTAGCAGGAACACCCGGCAAGACAGAAACCAACTGGACGTCGGACCCGCCGCTTCCCGAACCGGACATCATGGCACTGGTCGTAACCGGGCGCACGGTTGACGAAATGCGCGGTGAGGAATCTGAAGTGGCGCGCATTCAGGCGCTCTCGTATCTGACCGGACGGGTCGGATCGAAGTTCGGCCGCGGCCTCGAGCGCGCAACTGGAATAAGTGAAGTCCGAATCGAGCCGGTGCTCATCGCCAACGAAACCGACCCCACCGCGCGATTAACCGTCGGTCAGAACGTGACCGACCAGGTGAAACTCATTTACTCCACCAATCTTGCCGACAGTGACGATCAGATCTGGGTCGCCGAGTACGACGTCACTCGCCGGTTTCAGATGCGCGGTGTGCGTGAGCGAGAAGACGACAGCTACCGCGTCGACTTCCGGCACGATGTGCGATTCGGCGGCGCTCCAGCGCCTCGCCGCGAGATCCGTCGGCGTCCGACCATCACGAGCCTGACGGTGTCCGCTGACGGCCCGTTTGACGAGGCGAGCCTTCGCAAGCTGTTCAAATTGAAGGAGGGGGACACCTACGAATTCTTTGCCACGCGCAGTGGCCTGGAACGAATCGAGAAACTCTATATCGAGTCGGGGTATTTGCAGTCACGCGTTCGCCTCGAGCGCCAGGTCGACAATGACCAGGCGAATCTCACATTGCGCGTGACCAGCGGCCCGATCGTCGACGTGCGGTTCGAAGGGACGACACCGCCGTTGAAGATCCAGCAGAAAGTTCGCACCGCCTGGCACCACGGCGTCTTCGATCGCCAGCGTGGCAACGATAGCGTCCGCGCACTGCGCGAATGGCTCATGCTCGACAAATACCTGCAGCCGCACATCGAGTACGAACTGGAGGAAAGCGGTCAACAGCGACGGCTCGTGTTCCGCATGCAACCAGGACCACGATACGAGAGCGTGGTGCTCGTCTTCGAAGGGGCCTCAGGGGTCGGGCCGGATCGTCTCAACAAGATCATCGAGCAGCAGCGTCTCGAACGTCAGGTCTTCACCGATCCGCCGCAAGTCACAGGCCTGCTTCAACGCTATTACCACGAACAGGGATATCTGTCGGCCGAGATCGACACGCCACGGTTTGAATTCGAGGCAGCCACTGCGCGCGTCGTCGTGCCGGTTCGCGAAGGACCGCGTTTCCAGATCGCGCAGATCACGGCCAGCGGGAACACGGTCTACACGACTAACGACATCGTCGCGAAGCTTCCAATCGCGGCCGGGGGACCGTTCATATCGGCCGGGGCGGAGCACTCACTCGAGCGCATTCGCGATCTCTATTGGAGCAAGGGATACAACGATATGCACTCGGAATACGCGCTCGTCCTGGATCGCTCTGCGGGTCGCGTCGATGTCGCATTCACGATCGTCGAAGGGCGCCAGAACGTCGTCGCAAACATCGATGTCGAAGGGAACCGGCGGACGAGCGAAAACCTGGTTCGCGGCCAGGTCGAGCTGACGCCGTCGCAGCCCCTCGATCTCGCCGTCCTCGCACGCTCTCGACGGAATCTCTACAGCACTGGTGCGTATTCGATTGCTGATATCACCCGAGTCGATGCCGGCGGCGACACGACAATCGTGTCCGGTGGGGCTCAGGACTCGCAGGATTCGCAGAAGTCGCAGACCGACTCACAAAAAGCGGTCAACCTCAACGTTTCAGTTCGAGAAGTCCAGCCGCTTCAATTGCGGTACGGATTGTCGTACGACACGGAAGGGGGACTTGGCGGGATTCTCGATTTTTCCGTTCACAACGTCCTGAGAAGGGCGAGGGTCTTCGGCGCGCAGGGTCGCTATGACAGCGAGATCCACGAAGCGCGGCTCTATGTCAGCCAGCCGTCTCTCCGCTCCTGGCCGCGAAAAACAACGGCAAGTGTTTATTTCCGACAGGATCTCAATCCGCCGACCGAGCAGACCGATCCGTTCGATATCAGTCGCCAGGGCGCATCGATCCAACAGGAAGCACAGTTCCGCAAGGTCTATGTGTGGAGCTACGGCTATCGTTACGAGCTGGCGACGACGCTCGAGCCGTCACTCGGTGTCGGCGCGACGGAGACGGTGAGGGTGACACCGCTGAGCAGCACTCTCACGCGCGAGACGCGGGACGAAGTGCTCGACGCGTCGAAAGGCACGTTTCTCTCCCAGGCATTCGCCTACTCTCCGAGTTGGCTCGGCTCGGATCGCCCTTACTTGAAATACTACGGACAATACTTTCGTTACTTCCCGCTGCGCCCAGGGAAGCCGAAGCCGTTCACCAACGAAATCATCAGACCACGCCTGGTGTACGCCACCGGCGCGCGCATTGGACTCGCTAATGGCATTGGTGGTGACGTACCAACGAGTGAGCGGTTCTATGCCGGCGGCAGCACGACAATGCGCGGTTTTGAACAGAATGCGGTCGGTCCTATCGGCGTGAACAACATCCCGGCTGGCGGAAACGCCGTCTTCATTCTCAACAACGAGCTGCGCATGCCGGTCATACGGATCATCGATGGTGTCGTGTTCCTCGATGTCGGCAACGTGTATCCGACGATCAAAGATTTTTCGTTTACCGATCTTCGCGAGTCTGCCGGCGTCGGCTTGCGTCTGCGAACGCCGTGGGTGCTGCTGCGCACGGACTATGGCTTCGTGCTCGATCCGCGTCCCGGCGAGAGGCGCAGCCGTTTCTACTTCAGCATCGGGCAGGCGTTCTGAGACACGGAAGAACACGGGCCACGGATGAACACGGATGAACACGGATGAACACGGATAAACACGGATCAAAAATACAACCCGAATCCGACCGTTGGGCCCTGAACGGTCATCTTCACGGTCAAGTCTCTCGGTGCGTCCGAATCGGAAAGCTTCAAGTAAAGAATGTTGTAGCCGGCGGTGAGACCGAAGTGCGGTATCGGCTTCCAGTCGACGCTGAACGAGGCGCTCAGATCGACATCGGCGCCCACGCCGAACCCACCTCCGTCGAACGCCGCGTGCCATTCGACGTTCGGGTTCAGACGGTGCCAGCCGATACCGACGATCGGGTCCCACACACCGGGCTTGCGCGAAAAATGCGGCAGGTCGCCCA
>DASTVZ010000002.1:0-9350 GCA_035758845.1 Vicinamibacterales bacterium | reverse complement strand
CGCGTGATGCCGGCATTGTTCACCAGAATGTCGATCCGCGAGTGACGCTCGACGACCGACGCCACGACCCGCTCTCCCGCGGCAGGCTCCGTCACGTCAAGAGCGACCGCTTCCGCTCGCCCGCCCGCCGACTGAATCTCCTCGACAACCGTGCGCGCATTCTCACCGCGCGCAGCGGCAATCACGATCGCTCCCTGCCGTGCCAGCTGCTCGGCGATCGCCCGCCCGATGCCGCGCGACGCGCCGGTCACGATGGCGACGCGATCCGACAAGTCAATCATAATCATTCCGAGGGGCTATCGCCCCTCGGACTCCCCCACACGCTCTCTCGCGAGCCGCTTCGCCGGCTCGCTTCCGTTCGCGTGGCTCGCTTCGCTGCGCTCGCTCGCGTCGTCCTTCGCAGCGCCTTGCCGCGCCGTAGGCCCGTGCTCGCTTCGACACGACGTTACCAATCACTGTACGCTTCGGTCTTCAGACCGAGGCGCCACATTGAGCTGCGCGAGCGCAGCCTCGAGTCCCTGCTCGTCCTCGATGCTCATCACCTGCACGCTGCGATCGATCTTCTTGATAAGACCCGCGAGCACCGACCCCGGTCCCAGCTCCACGAACGTCGTCGCACCCTCGGCAACAAGACGCAGGACGACTTCTTCCCAGCGGACGGGGGACGACACCTGGCGGATCAATGCCTCGATCGCCTCGCGAGCATCGCGTTTGGGTTCGGCATCCACGTTCGCCACGACTGGAAACTTCGGATTAGATGTCGACAGCTGACGGAGTTCAGGCGCAAGCCGTTCTTCGGCCGGGTTCATCAGCGCGCAATGGAACGGCGCGCTGACGGCGAGGGGAATTGCCCGCTTGGCTCCGAGCGCCTTCGCGCGTTCACCAGCCTGCGCGACAGCGTCGGCGTGGCCGGCTATGACGACTTGTCCCGGGGCATTCAAGTTGGCAGGAGAAACGACGCGGCCGCCCAACGCGGCCATGGTCTCCGCGCAGGCACGCGCGACGGCCTCCGCGTCCAGGCCAAGGATCGCGGCCATCGCGCCTTCGCCGACAGGTACGGCTTCCTGCATGTAGCGGCCGCGGCGACGCACAGTGCGCAACGCATCGGCAAAGGAGAATGTTCCAGCGGCAACATGCGCGGCATACTCGCCAAGACTGTGGCCGGCGGCAAACGATGGACGGATGCCGCGTGATTCGATCAGGCGCAGCACCGCGATGCTCATCGCCAGAATTGCAGGCTGCGTCTTCTCGGTCATCTGCAGCGACTCGGCAGGCCCCTCGAAGCACATCGTGCTCAGCGATTCGCCCAGCGCCGCATCCGCCGCGGCAAAGGTGTCGCGGCAAACCGGATATGCAGTCGCCAGCGACTTGCCCATGCCGACTTTCTGCGCGCCCTGACCGGGAAAGACAAACGCGATCATCGAATCTCACCTGGGGCTCCGCCCCAGACCCCGGCTCGGTCGCTCGCGGGGACCCCTGCGCCCCGCTCCGCTCCCTCGCAGGCGCGCCGTGCGCGCCTAAGCCGTCGTACACATTGTGCTCGTGCAAGCACGGCTAGTGCACCTCTGCGGTCAGCGCGCGCGACAGCCGTCCGACCAAGCCCTGGCTGACGAAACGCGCGGCCATCGCAACGCCGTTCCGGACCGCTTTCGCGGATGAGCGACCATGGCCAACGATGCACAAGCCGTTCAAACCCACGAGCGGCGCGCCGCCGTACTCGGATGAATCGACACGGCGCCGGAACCGCCGAAACGCCTGACGCGAGAGCAGGTATCCGACGCGAGTGCCAAAGGTCGACGACAGTTCTTCGTGCAGCAGCGTCTGCACCGCGTCGACCAGGCCCTCGCTAATCTTCAACGTCACATTCCCGGTAAAGCCATCACACACGATGACGTCGACGTCCCCGGCATAGACATGCCGTCCTTCGACATTGCCGACAAAGTCGATCGGCGCCGTTTTCAAGAGTTGGTGTGCTTCACGCGTCAGATCGTTGCCCTTGCTTTCTTCTTCGCCGACCGAGAGCAGCCCAACGCGAGGAGAACGACAGTCGAGAGCCACCCGCGCATACGCGGCGCCCATCATCGCGAACTGCACCAGGTGCTGCGGCCGACACTCCACCGTCGCGCCGGAATCGAGCAGCACCGCCGGCTGCCGTCGGGTTGGAATGATGGTCGCAAGTGCCGGGCGATCGACAGCCGGGAGACGGCCGAAGGCGCCGATTGCCGCCATCACCGATGCACCGGTATGCCCGGCGCTGAAGAGCGCCGAGGCGTCGCCGGCACGCACGGCTTCCGCGGCGAGACGGACCGATGCGCGCGGCTTCCGCCGCAACGCGGCCGTCGCCGATTCACTCATGCTGATGGATTCCGGCGTGTGCAGGATGCGAAGATCGAGTGCCGCCGCGCCAGGATGCCGTGAGAGTTCTCCCTCAATCGCGCTCCGATCGCCGACGAGCAGCAATCCGATTTGCAGGTGACGCGCAGCAACGAGAGCGCCGTCAATGATCGGGCCCGGAGCCTCGTCGCCGCCCATCGCATCGATGGCGATTCGCATTCGTAAAGGTTCGACTGGGTTCTACACGGTTCGGCTTGGTTCTACCAGGTTCGCCCGCCGGTCGCGCACACATCAGCCCAGCAGAACCTCGTGGAACCCGTAGAACCTCGTAGAACCTGGTGGTTATGCTTCCTCGACCGGACGGACCTGGCGGCCCTTGTAGTAACCGCAGTGCGGGCAGACCTGGTGCGGCGCCTTCGATTCGCGGCACTGGGGACAGGTGCCAACCGGCACCGGCTGCAGCGCATCATGGGTGCGCCGCTTGGCGGTGCGCGTTTTGGAATGGCGGCGTTTGGGATTCGGCACGACTAATTCTCCTTCTCTCCGTTCAACAAAGCTTTCAGCGGTGCGAGCCGCGGGTCGACCCATTTCGGATCGCAGCCACAGTTTGCCCGGTTCAAATCGGCGCCGCATTCCGGACAGAGCCCGCGGCACGACTCTGCGCATAGCGGTTTCATCGGCAAGGCCAGTTGAAACTGTTCGCGCAACATTTCGATGACGTCCAACGCCCCCTCGCGATAGTACGCCGTCGTCAGATCGTCCTCGGCGATTTCCCGCTCGGGTTCACCCTGGTTCTGCTCCTGCGGCAGGTAGCGAAGCTCGAAACGCGCATCGACCGGAACTTCCATTTCGTCGAGGCAACGGCCGCATTCCAGCATCAGCCGCGTCACGGCCCTTCCCTGCACCCTGAATGCACCCGCGCCGGCCCTCTCAACGTCCATCGACAATTCGACCGGACTCGCGACGCGATACCCATCGTCCTGCGGATCGAACGCCGACGGCTGAAATGTGCGCTCGAAGTGCTCACGTTGGCCGTGCAGCCTGCTGAGGTCGAGGAGCATATTTGATCCGGGGGCTCCGCCCCCGCGGCCCCCCCAACGCGCCCATGGCGCGCCTAGAATTTAGATTTCGAGCGGCCCCGTGGCGCGCCAGAAGCTCTGCGCAGCTGCAAAGCAGCAGTGCGAACCCGTTATTATCTCATATTCTCTCTGCCGGTCTGGATCCGTCGCCTTTCCCTTGTCCCTTTTCCCTTTTAGCGTAGCTCCACCCAGGACTTGGGAATGAACAGCTGCTCGTACAGGCTCACCGCATACCGGTCGGTCATGCCGGCCAGAAAATCGCGCGCAGCGGCGTCCAGCCCTTCCTCGTCAATCGTCCGTTTGTCGAGAAACTCGGCCGGACGTTCGCGAACCTTTTCCCAAAGCCCGCCGAGGATGCCGCCGGCCTTCTTGAATTCAGCCGTGGCAATCTCGTTTTCATAGACGGCCTCGAAGAGGAAGCTGCGCAGGCCGACGGTCGCGTCGAGAATGCGCTCGCTCATCCGGATCTCGCTGAGTCCTCCCTCGAGACTCTGCTCGACGACGTCGGTGACCATGCGGCCGATGCGTTCCGACGAGCTCGCACCGAGGACTTTGACCCGACTCGACGGCAGATCCTCCTCACGCAACAACCCGGCTCTCACTGCATCGTCGATGTCGTGATTCACATACGCGATGATGTCCGCGACGCGCGCGATCTGCCCTTCGATAGTGCTCGCTCGATGCTCCGGATCTGCCCCCACCGGCATGCCGCTCTTCCCCTTCGAGTGTCGCGCAATGCCGTCTCGCACTTCCCAGGTCAGGTTCAAACCTGCGCGGTCATTTTCGAGCACGTCGACGATACGCAGGCTCTGTTCGTAGTGGTTGAATCCGCCCGGAATGAGATCGCTGAGGATGCGCTCACCCGCGTGACCGAACGGCGTGTGCCCCAGATCATGTCCGAGTGCAATCGCTTCGGTGAGTTCTTCGTTCAGGCGAAGCACTTTCGCGATGCTGCGCGCGATTTGCGACACCTCGAGTGTGTGAGTCAGCCGCGTCCGGTAATGATCCCCGGTCGGGGCGAAAAAGACCTGGGTCTTGTGTTTCAGCCGGCGGAAGGCCTTGCAATGAATGACGCGGTCGCGATCCCGCTGGAAAGCGGGACGGATCGGATCCTCCACCTCTGGGCGCAGGCGTCCGCGCGTGTCGGCGCTCTTCGCCGCCTGCGGCGCGAGAATCTGCCGCTCGCGATCTTCAAGCTGTTCCCGGATATTGCTCACACTGCACCAGATCTAGAACAGGAGAAACGGGAGCAATTGTTTCAGACTCGCGAAAAACCAACTCCAGTTTCTCTCGTTTCTCCTGTTGATCGTCAATTCAGGATTTGTCCGAGAAAACTTGTTCCATGTTCTAACGGCCCAACGGCGAACACCTGCGCGATGGTTTGTCCAAGATCCGCGAAGGTGCGCCTGGTCCCGAGGTCGACGCCTGCGCGAACGGCGCGTCCAGCGAGGAATACCGGCACGTACTCGCGCGCGTGATCGGTGCTTGCGGTCGTTGGATCGTTGCCGTGATCGGCTGTTACCACCAGCAGATCGCGAGGCTGTAAAGCCGAGAACACTTCGCTCAGCCGCGCATCGATTCGCTCCAGGTTGCCCGCATATCCCGCGACGTCATTGCGGTGGCCGTACTGCGTATCGAAATCCACGAGGTTCGCAAAAATCAACCCGCGATCTGTCGTCGACATGGCGCGAAGCACTTCGTCAATGCCGTGATCGTCACTGACGGTATGCGTCGCAGCGGTGATGCCGCGGCCAGCGAAGAGATCTTCTATCTTGCCGATCGCGACAACCGAAAACGCGGCATCCTTCAGATGATCGAGCAGCGTGCGCGACGGCGGCGTCAGTGCGAAGTCTCGACGATTCGCGGTTCTGCGAAACGCTCCTGGTGATCCGATGAAAGGACGGGCGATGACTCGCCCGACGCCCATCCCTTTCCCCGCAAGCTCGTAGGCGATTTGACACCATCGATACAGCTCCGGCACGGCGACGACGTCTTCGTGCGCAGCAATCTGGAACACGCTGTCGGCCGATGTGTAGACGATCGGTTTGCCGGTGTCCATGTGCTCGACACCCAGTTCGTCGATGATCGCGGTGCCGCTGGCCGCCCTGTTGGCAAGCGTGCCGCGGCCGATGCGCCGTTCGAATTCGTCCATCAACTCGCGAGGAAAGCCATTCGGAAAAACCGGAAAGGCACGATCGAGAATGAGGCCCGTCATCTCCCAATGACCGGTAACCGAATCCTTCCCCGGCGAGGCTTCAGCCATCCGGCCGAACGCCCCGATCGGATTGGGCTCGACGGCGAGACGATTGACCGTAGAGACTTGCGCCAGGCCAAGTTGACGCAGGTTAGGAACCGAGAGCGGGATCCGGCGCGAGATGTTTCCAAGCGTGTCGCTGCCGGCATCGCCATAATCGGCAGCATCGGGCAGTTCTCCGCATCCGACGCTGTCGAACACGATCAAAATGACGCGGTCAAAAACCGCCGGCGCGCTCAATCAGGATTCGTGCGAGGAGTAGTAGTTGCTCATCGGCCGCGGCGATCGAATGGCGGCGATGGCGTGCTTGAAAATCATGTGATCGGCACCGCTGTGCTCGACGATGACAGCAAAGCGATCGAAGTTCTTGACGCGCCCCTCCAAATCAGTGCCATCCATCAGACGGATGTGCACCGCTAGCTTTTCTCGCCGAGCGTAGTTCAGGAACACGTCCTGAATATTGGGCTGAGCCGAGGCTGGTTTGGACTCACGAGTAGTCGGCATCGCGGCGGATCTCCTCAGCCGCGAGTATGCGGACGACCTCCTCCCTGGTCGTCTCGCGTTCGCCAGCGGCATGAATCCACTGTAGATTAGGCTCTTTCCTGAACCAGATCAACTGCCGCCGGGAGTACTTGCGATTCTCCCGGACGATGAGCTCCCGCGTGGCCGCCTCGTCACGCACCCCGTGCAAATGCTCGAGCGCCTGCCGGTAGACGAGCCCGGTAAACGGATGCGCCGTCTCCGGGATCCCTGACGCCAGAATTCCCCGAATCTCGTCGAGGAGCCCCTGTCTGAACTGGGCATCGACACGTGCCGCGACTCGCCGCGCCGTCTCGTCGGGATCGATTTGCAGGGCAAACGCGGCCACCTCGTAATCAGCAATTGGCGATTGGGTGTCGGCGAAGTGCACGGTCAACGGACGGCCTGTGAGGAAGTAGACCTCGAGTGCCCGAACGAGCCGTTTCTGGTCGCGCGAGTGAATCCGGAGGGCGGACTCCGGATCGATTCGGCTAAGCAAGGTATGCAGACGTTCAGGGCCTCTGCGATAGGCAATCCAGTCCAAGCGTTGGCGCAACCCGCTGTCGCGCGCTGGTCCGGGGAAAAACCCGCGTGTCAGCGCCCGATAGTAAAGGCCCGTACCTCCGACGACGATAGGCAGCTTGCCACGCGCCGTGATGTCGCGGACCGCGGCCCCCGCTTCGCGCGCATACCGCGCCGCAGAATACTCCTCTGTTGGCTCTGCGACGTCGATGAGATGATGCGGGATGCCCTGTCGCTGAGCGATCGGGACTTTGTCGGTGCCGATGTCGAAGCGTCTGTAGACCGCTGTTGAATCGCAGCTGACGATCTCGCCATTCAGGAGGTGCGCAAGCGCAATCCCCAGTGCGCTCTTGCCGGTTGCAGTGGGACCGACAATCGCGACGACCCGTGGCCGTGACATCAATCACCCCGAGGGGCTTCGCCCCTCGGACTCCCCAACACGCTCGCTCGCGGGGCCCCGCAAGCCCCACTCCGCTCGCGTGGGCTCACTCGCGCGCTCGTTCGCCATCGTCAGATCCGGCTTTGAAACCACTTCTAGTGTGTCGCCAGTGCGCGGACGAGCGCCAGCACGACGAGGACGGCCAGCGTCAACAGCAGGCCGATTTGCTGCGCTCGCGTCGGCGGGATCATTGTCCGGGGTTTTCGTTGAAGTAGAACGTGACGGTGAAGAACGCGCGGTCGTCGGGATACTCAGGTGGCAACGGATACGTCGGATTGGACGCGACCAGCGCGCCGTAGGCCGAGTTGTTGAAGGCTCCCACGTCGGACGGCCGCAAGACCTTGAGTTCGGAAATCCGTCCGTCCTTCCCGACATAGAAGGTGATCACCACGTGTCCCTTCTGGAACATCGCCGATTCGGGCACGAACCAGTTCCTGCGAATCTGCGCAACGAAACGCCGCAGCCAGGGTCCAAATTCGACTCCTTTGCTGTCGAACTGGATTGACGCCCCGGAGTCCTGATCCCCGCCACCCTGAAGATTCACGTACGAATCTTTTGAGGCGTACTTCTGCACGTTGCGAATCGCATCGGCAAGAATACCCGCCGATGGTCCGCGCGGCTGCTGCGGCAACTCAACACCTTTGGGCTCGACAGCAGCGGGAGATTCGGGCAGCCGCATCGCCTGGTTGTCCGCTTCAGATGGTTTCGGTTGCGGTTGGACGGCCGTCTCGGCGCGTTGCTGCGGCGTCGGCGCCGCGCCTTCGACACGTTCCGACGTGTTTCCGCGCGAGAAAGGCATCGTGTTGGTTGGTTTCGGCGCGCGTTCGACGGTCCGGGCTCTTCGATCGAGATCCGACAGATCGGCGCGTGGCTTAGGCTGGGGTGTTTGTAGATCCACACGCGGCTGTACGAGGACGAACCGAGCGCTTTCGCGCGCGCGCTGGCGCTGTTCTTCCGCGAGTTTTGCGAGTTCCTGCTCCCGCTTGGCCTCCCACGCCTGGACGAAAGCCAGGTGCGGCCACGAAAGCAGGAGGATGACAGCCAAAAGGTAAAAGACAAGCGTGAGCAGCGCGACTTCGAGGCGCGTCAGCGACCGAGGCAACCTCGGAGTGTCCGGATGGTAATCCTCGAAGTTGAAGTACATCAGGGATTTAACGATTATAACAGCTGACGACTGACCGTCGTCTGTTTTGGGTTTTCACTTCTCGGTTTTCGGTTGTAGTTCTAGGTCCTGGTTTGTTGTTCAGCTGACAGGTTTCCGTTCACGAACCGCATCGGCAAGGCCAACCGCCGAGCTGCCAGGACGCCAAACCCAAAACCCTAAACTAGAACGCAAAACCAAAAACTCAAAACCCAAAACCCAAGACCAAAAACCTACGCCCGTTGCGCCGTAAACAAATAGACGATGCCAAAGGTGAGCGGGACGGCACGGACCTGTGAAAAACCTGTGGCAGCGAGCATGCGCGAGAACTCGGATGGGGGCGGAAAGACACCGACCGAGGCAGGAAGGTACGAGTAGGCGCTCTGGTGTCTCGAAATCAGGCGGCCAACGAGCGGTAGCAGGTAGCGGAAATACCACGAATACAACGTTCGAATCCCCGGAATTCGAGGCTCACCGAATTCAAGGATTGCTAGGCGTCCTCCAGGGCGAATCACGCGCGCGAGCTCTGTGAGGGCGTGCTGTGGCTCCGCGACGTTCCTGATCCCGAATGCAATCGTGGCGGCATCGCACGAGCCATCAGGGAGCGGAATACAAGTCGCGTCACCGCGAACAAGACGAATGCGGCGGTCGAGCGAGGCGCCGCTCACTTTCGTCCGCGCGAGTCGCAGCATCTCGCTGGCGAAATCAACCCCGACGACCGTCGCGCTGTTTACGCGATGGACGATCGCAATTGCGAGATCACCGGTGCCGGTGCACAGATCGAGCACACGCGCACCCGGCGCGAGCGACAACGCATCGACCGCCCGATCGCGCCACCCCCGATCCATGCCTGCGCTGAGTACGTGATTGAGAAGATCGTACCGAGGCGCGATCGCATCGAACATGTTCGCGATTCGCGCTGGGTTTTTGTCCAACATTACTCCGAGGGGCTTCGCCCCTCGGACTCCCCTACACGCTCGCTCGCGGGGCCCCACAATCCCCACTCCGCTCGCGTGGGCTCACTCGCGCGCTCGTTCGCCAGGCGCCCGTGCGGTGTTGAAA
>DASTVZ010000105.1:0-50878 GCA_035758845.1 Vicinamibacterales bacterium | reverse complement strand
ACACCCATAGGCAACCTCGAAGATGTTACGCTACGGGCCCTCCGCGTCCTGCGCGAAGTCGCCCTGATCGCGGCGGAAGACACCCGCCGGACCGCGCGTCTCCTTCAACACTACTCCATCTCGACGCGGACGACGAGCCTGCACGAGCACAACGAACGGTCGAAAACGCCGTCGATCATTGCCCGATTGCTGGCCGGGGACTCCGTCGCCCTGGTTTCGGACGCCGGGACCCCGCTCATCTCCGACCCTGGGAACCATCTCGTCGCCCAAGCCCATCAGGCAGGGATCAATGTCGAGCCTATTCCCGGCCCGAATGCCGCGGTCGCTGCGCTTTCTGCCTCGGGCCTGTCCCACGGGGAATTCGTCTTCGTGGGCTTTCCGCCACATAGGTCAAAAGACAGAAAACTGTGGCTCGAGCGATTGGCGACGGAAACCCGAGCGCTCGTATTTTACGAGGCTCCGCACCGAATACGACCAACCCTGGAGGATATGTTACAAGCATTCGGTGATCGGGTCATTGCCCTAGGCCGAGAGCTGACGAAGGCGCATGAGAATTTGGTTGTACGACAAATATCGTGGCACCTTGCATCTCCGCTGGAGGAGCGCGGAGAGTTCACGATTGTCGTTGACCGAAGTGATGTGGCTCGGCAGGAGCCTGAGTTGCCACCTTTACCGAACGAAATGGCTCGCCAAATAGGTCTATTAACAGAAAATAGTGCCCTGACGCGCCGCGAAGCCATCCGGACCTTAGCGAAACGGCACGGCCTGTCCAACAGGGAAGTCTTCAATCTGCTTGAAGAAGCCAAAAAATAGGTCCTTTGACATAATTAAGCCATCTCCGGTGCCGCTTGTCGTCAACCTGGGCGACCGCTTGACCCCTCTGAAGATGTTTTGTTACTGTCACCGCGGCCAAAGTGCAGGAGTCGCATGGCGAAGCAGCGCCGGGCCGTGAAGACACTCGCCAAGTCTGTTCGGCGCGTCAAACGGTCCTCAAACCCAAAGAAAACCGCGAGGAAGTCGATCGCGGCGAATTCAAAGCCGAGCGTCGGCGTCGAGAAGCCTGAGGTCGCCCCTTCGCCGTCGCCGGCGCCTCCTCCGCTACCGCCTCCTCGGAAACCGGGCTTCTACGAGGCGGTCGCGATTTACGAAAGGGGTGTCCAAGCGCTTCAGAGGCATGACTTTTCAGGTGCGGCGAGCTTCTTCCGAGCTGTGCTCGAGAGATATCCGGAAGAACGCGAACTGCTGGAGCGCGCGCGACTGTACCTCCGCGTTTGCGAAAGGGAGTCGTCGCGCCAGCCGGCACCGGCGCCGAAATCCCCTGAGGAACGTGTTTATGCCGCAACCGTCGCCTTGAACTCCGGCGACCATAGCGGCGCGCTCGAGCACCTCCAGCAAGCATTAGGGGAAGACCCAGAAAGTGACCACGCGCACTACATTATGGCGGTCGCTCTCGGTATGCGAAACCGGTCAGACGAAGCAATTGAGCATTTACAGCAGGCAATTGCCCTGAATCCAGAAAACCGCGCCCTGGCCAAGCAGGATCCTGATCTCGATAGTCTTCGCGATCACGAACGTTTCCGCGATGCCCTGGATACACCTCCCAATCCAAATCGGCGCCGCCCTGTTCGCCGAAGATAACTGTCCCGATCCGCTGTACAGGTACACTAGACGCCTGTATGGGTGATCTACACGTCGTCGTACTCGCGGCCGGCAAAGGCACGCGGATGCGGTCGACCGTGCCCAAAGTGCTACATTCCGCAGCCGGATTTCCCCTCATCAACCACATTCTTCGAACCGCCGATTCACTCCGTCCCAAGTCAGTCACCGTCGTCGTCGGACATCAGGCCGAACAGGTGAAGGATGCGATCGGGAAACGGCTGGGCCTCGGCTTTGCATCGCAGGAACCTCAGCTCGGCACGGGACACGCGCTCCTGCAGACCGAGCCGATGTTGCGTGGAGCACGCGGAACATTGGTGATGCTCTCCGGGGACGTCCCGTTGCTGCGGGCCGACACGCTCGCGCGGTTGGTGAAGACGCACCAGGAGCAATCGGCGGCCGCGACAGTGCTGACGGCGGTCGTCGAGAATCCAGGCGGGTACGGCCGCATTGTTCGCGACCACGGTCGAATTGCGGCCATCGTCGAACACCAGGACGCGTCACCCGCCGAACGCGCGATCGCTGAGATCAACAGCGGCGTCTACGCGTTCGATCTGGAGCCGCTGTTCGAGGCGCTGCGATCGATTGGTTCGACAAACGCACAGGGCGAGTATTACCTGCCGGACCTGGTGCGGATCTATCGCGCCAGGGGTTTGCCGGTTGAGACCGTCACGCTGGAAGATCGCGACGAAATCAGGGGCGTGAACAGCCGGAAGGAGCTGGCCGAAGTGGCGACGATTCTCAGAGCGCGCAAGAACGACGAGCTCATGGCCGCCGGGGTGACCCTCGTCGATCCATCAAGCGCCTACATCGATCCGGACGTCACTATCGGGCCCGACACGATCATTCATCCGGGCGTGTTCCTCGAAGGGACCACCCGGATTGGCTCGGGGTGCGAGATCTACTCAGGCGTGCGAATCGTGAATTCGACGGTGGAAGACGGAGCGATCATCAACAATTTCTGCGTGATATTCCATTCGCATATCGCCAGTGGCGCACAGTTGGGGCCGTTCGCGCATCTGAGGCCGCAATCGCACGTCAGCGAGGACGCCAAGGTCGGAAATTTCGTCGAGCTGAAGAAAACGGTGTTGGGGCGCGGCTCGAAAGCCAGTCACCTCGCGTATCTTGGCGACGCGACAATCGGGGAGAAGGTCAATATCGGAGCCGGCACGATCACGTGCAACTATGACGGAACCGCGAAACATCAGACGGTGATAGAAGACGGTGCGTTCATTGGCAGCGATTCTCAGCTGATCGCGCCGGTTCGGATCGGACGCGATGCCTACGTTGGAGCCGGATCCTCGATAACCGAGGACGTGCCGGCGGAATCACTGGCCATCGCACGCGGCAAGCAGGTCAACAAAGAGGGTTGGGTCAGGTCGAGACGCAGGGCGCGGTCTTTAGACCCCGCCAAGAAGTAAGGCGAGGACACTCACATGTGCGGCATCATCGGCTACATCGGTTC
The DNA here is from genome assembly GCA_035758845.1 of Vicinamibacterales bacterium. Taxonomy (GTDB): domain Bacteria; phylum Acidobacteriota; class Vicinamibacteria; order Vicinamibacterales; family 2-12-FULL-66-21; genus JALZOC01. The sequence goes on along the minus strand of DASTVZ010000105.1, from coordinate 47,757 downwards.
GAAGCGCGTGGTCCCGATACTGATCGACGGCCTGCGACGGCTCGAGTATCGCGGCTACGACTCGGCCGGCGTCGCCGTCGTTCGCGACGGCACGATCGATCTGCGGCGCAGCGCCGGCAAGCTTGCCCGCCTTGAAGAGGTCATCGCCACGACGCCGATTGACGGCGAGTACGGCATTGGCCACACCCGGTGGGCGACGCACGGACGGCCGACCGAAGAGAACGCCCATCCACATCGCGACTGCACCGGCCGGATCGTGGTCGTGCACAACGGGATCATCGAGAACTATCTCGATCTCAAGCAGCAGCTGGTGAAGGAAGGTCACCGCTTCGTCACCGAGACCGACACGGAAATCGTCGCCCACCTCGTCGAGCGTGAAATGAAGGACGACGGCCTCGAGAACGCCGTGCGTCGCGCGCTCCTCTACATGCGGGGGCTGTTTGCGCTGGTGCTGATCTCAGCTGACGATCCCAACAAGATTGTCACCGTTCGCAACGGTCCGCCCATTGTTGTCGGTCTCGGCGACGGAGAATTCTTCGTCGCATCGGATATCCCGGCGATCCTCAGCCACACGCGCGATGTCGTGTTTCTCGGCGACGAAGAAATGGCGGTCATCACCCCAGCGGGCGTTGAGTTCACTGATTATTCAGGGCGTGGCGTCTCGAAAAAGAGCACGAAAGTGTCATGGGATCCGGTCATGGCCGAGAAGGCCGGATACAAGCATTTCATGCTGAAGGAGATTTTCGAGCAGCCGTGGGCGGTGAAAGAGACCGTTCTCGGGCGGGCGTCGCTGGAGAGCGGCAGAGTCTTCCTGCACGAGATTGAAATCCCCGATCAGGTGCTTCGCCAGGTTGAGCGCGTCGTCATCCTCGCCTGCGGCACCTCGTGGCATTCCGCTCTCGTGGGAAAGTTCTTGTTCGAGACGCTGGCGCGGGTTCCCGTCGACGTGGACTACGGTTCCGAATACCGCTACCGGGATCCGATTGTTTCCGAAAACACGCTCGCGATCGTCATCACACAGTCGGGAGAAACGGCGGACACGCTTGCGGCGCTGCGCGAGGCGAAGAAGAAGGGCGCGAAAAGCATTGCCATCTGCAACGTCGTCGGCAGTATGGCGACACGGGAAACGGACGGCACCGTGTACACACATGCCGGACCAGAAATAGGCGTCGCCTCAACCAAGGCCTTTACGACGCAGATCGTGGCGTTGCACTTGTTGGCGATGTACCTGGGACAGATTCGCGGCACGCTTACGCCCGAGGCAGCGCGACCGCACATCGAGGGTCTGGCACAGCTTCCGCTGCTCCTCGAGAAGACGCTCGCCTGCGAAGGAGTCACTGAGGAGATTGCCAAGAAGTTCTATCAGCGGAGCGATTTCCTGTACCTCGGCCGCGGCATCAACTATCCGATCGCGCTCGAGGGAGCACTCAAGCTGAAAGAGATCTCATACATCCATGCCGAAGGCTACCCAGCCGGCGAGATGAAACACGGGCCAATCGCATTGATTGACGAAAAGATGCCGGTTGTCACGATCGCGCCGCACGATCACGTCTTCGAAAAGATGATTGGCAACATCCAGGAAGCCAAGGCTCGCGGTGGTTCGGTGATCGCATTGACGACGCAGGGGCACGAGAGCATTCGAAGCCTGCTCGACGCCAATAACGATTTTCTGATTGAAGTGCCGGAGACGCACCCGTTGTTGACCCCGGCGCTGATGGTCGTGCCGCTGCAGCTTCTCGCGTATCACATCGCCATTCGTCGAGGTTGCGACGTCGATCAGCCGCGCAATCTGGCGAAGAGTGTCACCGTGGAGTGAAACGCGAATCACTCATCACAGATCGCTAATCGCGAATCACTAATCCGCGAATCGTCGAATCGCGGATACGGTGATTCAGCGATTCAGGGATTCATGGATCAGCGATTCATGGATCAGGGATTCGAGATTAGTGATTAGTGATGAGTGATTCAATAGCAGCGGTCATTTCCCTCGTCCCGAGCCTGCGCTCGCCGCCGACCGCAATATCGGCGGTCCGATGACCAGCAGCGAGCGCCTCGCCTATTGCTGACTCGACCGCGTTCGCTTCTTTTTCCAAGCCAAGCGCATGGCGCAGCAACATCGCCGCTGATCCGATCGCGCCGATCGGATTGGCGATGTTCTTTCCCGCAATGTCAGGTGCGGATCCATGGACCGGCTCAAAAAGGCCGGGACCGTCCCCCAGGCTCGCCGACGGCAGCAGTCCCAGCGATCCCACCACGGCGCCCGCCTCGTCGGAGAGAATGTCGCCGAACATGTTCTCGGTGACGATGACGTCGAAGCTCGCCGGCGCGAATGCAATCCGCATCGCACAGGAATCGACAAGCATGTGGTCGAGCGAGACGTCGGCATAGCTCGAGGCGACATCGGTGACCACCTGTCGCCACAGCCTCGAGGTCTCGAGCACGTTCATCTTGTCCACTGACGTCACGCGCTTGCGGCGCCGACGCGCGGCATCGAACGCGCGACGCGCGATCCGTTCGATCTCGTCCCGAGAGTACCGCATCGTGTTGTGAGCGGAACTGCCATCGGGCGCAATGCCTCGCGGTTCTCCGTAATACAACCCGCCAGTCAGTTCGCGAACGACGAGCATGTCGGTGCCGTCGACGACTTCGGGCTTCAACGGGCCAGCGGACTCGAGACCGCGCCACATCTTCGCCGGACGAAGGTTGGCGTAAAGCTTCAGCTCACGGCGGATCTGGAGCAGCGCTGTTTCGGGCCGGCGGCTCGAATCCCCTTTGTCGAACGCCGGGTCTCCGACTGCGCCGAGCAGTATCGCGTTCGCCTGGCGCGCCGCGGCAAGGGTGTCACCGGGTAGCGGAGGATGGTTCTGGCGAAGCGCCGCGGCGCCAATCAGCGCACTGTGCAGGTCGAATTGATGTCCAAATCGCGACGCAACCACTTCAAGGACGGATGCAGCGCCGGCGACGACTTCAGGGCCGACGCCGTCCCCCGGCAACAGAAGGATTGATGCTTTCATGGAGGCGTTGAATCGCTGATCACTGATCACTCATCGTGAATCCCTGATCATCGAATCCACGAACCCGGGAATCATGCAACCGTTCAGAGATTCAGGGATGCAAGATCACCAGGGATCGTGATTCGAGGATTCCGCGATTAGTGATTCACGATGAATTCACGATCAGTGATCAGTGATTACACCCCGTGCCCGTAGCCAACTTCTGCGGGGGTGCCGTTGAAATCGGTGACGCTGGCCGGTGTGCCGGCGGTCTGACGCTTCCCACGAATGCGCCCGATCACATCTGCCAGATCGCGATCGCTGACGACCTTCTCGCGATCGGCGATTGACATGATGGCCCAGTACACGGTTTCGACTTCATGACGCTCGAGCGCGAGGCCGATCTGCTCGCAGCGGCGCTGGACGGCGTGCCGGCCCGAGTGCTTGCCGATGACCAGCGTCGCCTGCGGAACACCGACTTCTTCGGGTCGCATGATTTCATACGTGCGGCGATCCTTCAGCATGCCGTCCTGGTGAATCCCCGCTTCGTGCGCGAACGCGTTGCGGCCCACGATCGCCTTGTTCGCCTGCACGGCTTCACCGGTGAGCGCAGTGAGCAACTGACTCGACGGATAGATCTCTCGCGGCTCGATGCTCGTCGTGTACGGCAGCAGATCGGCGCGCACCCGCGTGGCCATGACGATCTCTTCAAGCGACGCATTGCCGGCGCGCTCGCCGATGCCGTTGACCGTGCACTCGACCTGACGGGCACCAGCGCGAACCGCCGCCAGTGTATTTGCGACGGCAAGACCAAGATCGTCGTGGCAGTGCGCACTGAAGGTTGCGTGTCCGGCGTTCGGCACACGGCTGAGCACGGTGCGGAAGAACTCACCAATCTCGTCGGGAGTCGAGTAGCCGACGGTATCGGGAAGGTTGACGGTGGTGCAGCCGGCGGAAATCACTTCCTGGATGACGCGGCACAGGAAATCCATGTCGCTCCGCGTCGCATCCTCGGCGGAGAATTGCACATCCTCGGTGAAGCGCCGCGCGCGATGAATCGCCGCGACCGCGGCATCCAGGCACGCCTCGCGGGTCATCCGCAGCTTGCGTTCGAGGTGGAGGTCCGATGTCGCGATAAAGACATGAATACGGCGGCGGGGGGCGGCGGCGAGCGCTTCTCCGGCTCGATCGATATCGGCGGGATGACAGCGCGCCAGGGCTGCGATGACCGGCCCCTGCACCTGCTCCGAAATGACGCGGACCGATTCGGCGTCCGCTTCCGACGCAATCGGAAAACCGGCCTCGATGAGATCGACGCCAAGCGTCGCCAGCTGCCGCGCCAGCTTGAGCTTCTCGTCAATCCGCATCGAGAAGCCGGGCGCCTGTTCGCCGTCGCGCAGGGTCGTATCGAAGATGGTGAGCCGATCGGTAGACATAAGTCCTCCCATGACAGTAGAACCCGCCCGGAGGTGTTTAGTCAAATTTATCGTTTTTGACTTTCTATCAATATTCCTTATGATGCCGGAATGCAGCTCCAGGACCTCAATGCTTTCGTCGCCGTCGCGCACGATCGGAGTTTTTCGAAGGCGGCGAAGAAACTGCATCGCACACAGCCGGCAATCAGCCAGGCCATTCGTCGATTGGAGGACGAACTCGGCGACAAGCTCTTCGATCGCACGTCGCGCAATGGCGCTCTGACCGAGGCAGGCATCCTTCTCCATGAGCATGCGACGCGACTGCTGCGCTTGGCCGCGGAGACCGAAGCGGCGGTGAGGGAGCTTCAGCAGGTCCGCCGGGGACGAGTCGTGATCGGGGCAAACGAGGCGGCGGTTCATTCGCTGCTGCACATCATCGAGCAGTTCACTCGCGAGCATCCGCATGCGCGGGTTGAAGTGCGGCGCGTTGCGTCGCGACAGATTGCGACCGAGCTGCTCGAGCGCAGCCTGGACTTCGGCGTGCTGACGTTTCAGCCACCCGACAAGGGGCTGCAATCAATCTCGCTTGGCGGCGACGAGCTGGTCATGCTGGCCAACCCGAGTCATCGTCTCGCAGCAAAAAAGCGGGTGTCGATTGAAGAGGTCGGTCGAGAGACCGTCATCGCACACAACGATCCTTCGCCCGCGCGTGAACGCGTGCTGCGCGTTTACGAGCGGCGGCATGCGGCACTGAACATTCAGATTGCGCTCCCGAGCCTGGACGGGATCAAGCGCGCAGTAGAAATGGGCCTTGGAGTGGCCGTGCTACCCAGACGTTGCGCGCTTGGCGAGATCGCTCGCGGCCATCTCGTTGCGGTGAAAGTGCCCGAGCTGAGTTCGCCGCGATCTGTGAGATTCGTGTTCCGTCGATCGGGAGAGTTATCGCGCGCGGCGTCGGCTTTCCTCGAGCTGGCTCGGACGATGAGGGAAGTTTCGGATGGAAGCGAAAGCACCGGGATCCGGTAGGGACTGTCGGCCGCCGGGATCCGGGATCCGATCCGGACCACGGATCCCGGGCACCGGATCCCGATAATTAGTAGCTTCCGCCTTTAGGCGGAAGATCATCTCCAGCTGCCGCTCACATATGGCAACCGCTTCGCGACCGCCTCAACTTCTTCGAAACGATCCAGCAGCAGCCCGGTCGCGTCCCAGGTGCCATCGAGAAACGATTCGCGCGCTGTCGACGGAAGCGCAACGGTGAAGCGCTTCTCTCCCGCCGACACGCGCATCGCTTCAAGATCGACGACCAGTTGAAGTGCCGGATCGTTTCCGACCAGCTGCATGAGCGTTGCGAGTGACGAGTGGTCCGCAGTGACACACGGCATCCCGAGCGCGACAGAGTTGCCAAAAAAGATCTCGGAGTATGACTCCCCGACAACGGCGCGGATGCCATATCGTCGGATCGCCTGCGGCGCGTGTTCACGCGACGAGCCACAGCCGAAGTTGGCGTTGACCAGCAGAATCGTCGCGCCCGCGTACTTCGGATCAGCGACCGGATGTATCGAGCCCGCGGCGGCAAGCTGTTTCCGGTCGTCCTCGAACAGATGCGTTTCGAGTCCCTCGAAGGTGATCGCGCGGAGGAATCGTGCCGGGATAATCCGATCGGTGTCGATGTTGTCGCCGGGAAGAGGCAGGCCCCGACCCTCGATGCGTTGAATCTTCTCAATCGCCATTGACGAACTCGCGAATGTCGACCACCTCACCTGCCACGGCGGCCGCCGCCACCATTGCCGGACTCATCAGCAACGTCCGCCCGGTGGGACTTCCCTGTCGCCCCTTGAAATTTCTGTTCGACGACGAGGCGCAAATCTCCCGCCCTTCGAGCTTGTCGGGATTCATCGCCAGGCACATCGAACACCCAGCGCCGCGCCAGTCGAATCCTGCGTCGATGAAGATGCGGTCGAGCCCTTCGCGCTCGGCCGCAAGACGAACCGGCTGCGAGCCGGGCACCACGAGTGCACGAACATGAGGCGCCACGTGACGGCCGCGAATCACTTTCGCCGCCTCGCGCAGATCCGACAACCGTCCGTTGGTGCACGATCCGACGAAGGCGACGTCGATACGGGTCCCGCGAATTCGCGATCCCGCCGCCAATCCCATGAACGACAGCGCCTCGTCGATACCGGCCCGTTCGGATTGCGCGGCGGTCGACGGACTCGGCAGCGGCTCGTCAACGTAAACCGACTGGCCCGGGTTGATTCCCCAGGTCACCGTTGGCCGAATCGCCGCCCCGTCGATCGCGACTTCATCGTCGTACGCCGCAGTCGCATCCGACGCCATGCTGCTCCACCACCGGCAGGCTTTCTCGAAGTCGTCCCCCTGCGGCGCAAAACGGCGGCCGCGCAGGTAGTCGAACGTCACTTGATCGGGATTGACATAGCCGACGCGCGCGCCTCCTTCGATCGACATGTTGCACATCGTCATCCGCTCGTCCATCGACATGCGTTCGACTGTGTCCCCGGCATATTCGTACGCGTACCCGACTCCCCCTTTGACACCGAGACGCCGGATGATCTCGAGAATGACATCCTTCGCATAGACGCCGCGCGCCAGTCGTCCACGGACGAGAATGCGGCGCACGCGCAGCGGCTCCATCGCCAGACATTGCGAGGCAAGCACGTCCCGCACCTGTGACGTGCCAATCCCGAACGCGACCGCCCCCAGCGCGCCATGCGTCGACGTATGACTGTCGCCGCAGGCAATCGTCATCCCTGGCTGCGTGAGTCCCATCTCGGGACCGATGACATGAACGATCCCCTGCGATCCCGTGGTCATGTCGAACAATCGGATGCCTTCGTCACGGCAGTTCCGCTCGAGCGCGGAGAACATGTCTTCCGCCATCACGTCGAGGAACGGTCTCCGCTGATCGCGGGTCGGGACGATGTGATCGACCGTCGCAATCGTGCGTTCCGGGAACCGTACGTGCCATCCGCGCGCGCGCAACATGTCGAACGCCTGTGGGGTCGTTACCTCATGAATCAGATGCAGGCCGACAAACAGCTGCGTCTGGCCGTTGGGCAATTTGCGGACGGTGTGGGCGTCCCACACCTTTTGTAAAAGCGTCGACGGCATAAAAACTTGATGGTACTACGGGTCCGGCTTCTGGCTTCTGGCTTCTGGACGGGTGGCGTCCGCCGCTGGTTGGGCAGCGCTTTTGCCTACTTACCGCGCGGCCCACGCAAATTCAATGAGTTACGTGCGTCGGTAGCAGAAACTGCGAATCTGCCCAGACCATCGCGTGGCTAGAACGGAGATCTCATGTCACGCATCGTCAGTTATCGCGACCTAGAGGCTTGGCAGTCCGCAATGGACCTGCTGTTGCGCATCTACGAGATCGCTTCACAATTGCCTCACGTGGAGCGTTTCGAGCTCGCATCACAGATGCGGCGAGCGGCGGTTTCGGTGCCTTCGAACATCGCCGAGGGTCAAGCCTACGGCCCCAGCGCTCGATATTTGCATCATGTCCGAGTTGCACTTGGCTCACTGGCGGAGTTGGACACGCACTTGGAAGCAATCATTCGGATCGGACACTTGACTGATCAGACACTCGCTCCTGCCTTTCAACTCGTTCGTCAGACCGGCAGGCTGCTTCATGGTTTGGAACGTTCGCTCAAACTGCAGCAGGCGGCAGGCTGGTGCTTAGCGCTTGCCGGATTCCTTTGCGCCGGCACCGCGCTGCTCCTTTCGTAACTGACTGAGTTTGTCCTTGGCGCGTGTTTCGATCCCCGTTGGCCTCCCGAGCTTCTCTCGACCAGCGACTTCGTATTGACCTTGATTGACGTTGATCTTGCGGCTCATAAACACCTCAGGTCCTTGGACAACCAAATGACTTGCCAACCTCACATTCGGCGAGACGCCACGCGCCAGGAGAGCCAGTAGCCAACAGCCGACAGCCAACAGCCAACAGCTATAATCAACTCCCCGCCATGACCTTTCTCGAGAAGCTGAATAAAGAACAACGCGAAGCCGTACTGCACCGCGACGGGCCCCTGCTGATTCTCGCAGGTGCGGGCTCCGGCAAGACGCGAGTAATTACCTTTCGCATCGCGTATCTCATCGGTGATGGGCACGCCAGCCCCGATGAAGTGCTGGCAGTCACCTTCACAAACAAGGCCTCCGAGGAAATGCGTGAGCGGGTGGAGTCGCTGATTGGCTCGACCGCGAATGGAGTGTGGCTGTCGACGTTCCATTCACTATGTGCGCGGTTGTTGAGGCGGGAAGCGCCGAAGATCAGCCTGTCGCGAGATTTTGTCATCTACGATTCATCGGATCAGGTGGCTGTCGTCAAACAGACCGAGCGCGAGCTGGGGATCGACGACAAGCTGGTACCGCCGCGCATGGCGCTCGCGCGGATTAGCCAGGCGAAGAACCGGATGGAAGGGCCGGAGAGCCTTCGGGGTGGTTGGAATATCCGCGAGGAACAGATTGCCAGGATTTATGAGCGCTATCTGCAGGCGCTGAAGGATGCCAATGCGCTCGACTTCGATGACCTGCTGCTCAAGACGGTCGAACTGTTCGAAACATCGCAGCAGGTTCGCGAGTTCTACGCACGCAAGTTCAAGTACGTGATGGTTGATGAGTACCAGGACACGAACCGGCCGCAATATCTCCTGATCCGCCGCCTTGCCGAAGTGCATCGCAACATCGCCGTCGTCGGTGATCCGGATCAGTCGATTTACAAGTGGCGTGGCGCTGACCTGCGCAACATCCTCGACTTCGAGCACGACTTCGCCGACGCCGCTGTCGTTCGTCTCGAGCAGAACTATCGATCGACGCAGACCATCCTCGACGCGGCGACGGCTGTGATCAGACAGAATCGCAATCGCAAGGACAAGCGCTTGTGGACGGATCGATCGGGCGGTTCGAAGATTGTCTATTTCCGCGGCAACGACGAACTGGAAGAAGCGGATTTCATCACCCGATCGATCAAGCAATATCGCTCCGAAGATGTCGACGGCATGATGGCGGTGCTGTACCGCACCAACGCGCAGTCGCGTGCGGTTGAAGACTCGCTGATGCGCGAGAACGTTCCCTACAAGATCATCGGCGGCGTCCGATTCTACGAGCGCAAGGAAATCAAGGATTCGCTGGCGTATCTCAAACTGCTCATCAACCCGCACGACGATGTCAGCCTGCGACGGGTCATCAACGTGCCGGCCCGTGGCATTGGCAAGGGAGTCATGGACTCGCTGCAGGCGATCGATCCGAATGCGGTGCTTGCGGATGCACCCCCACTGCTCGCGGCAGGGCTCCAGGAAGTGAGTTCCGCGCGGTCGCTGTGGGCCAAACTGGTCTATGCCGTCGATGACGGCAGGCTCACGTCCCGGGCGATTGCATCGCTCCGCGTGTTTCGCGATCTGATTGCCGGTCTCGCCGATATCGCGCGTCGCGATACAGTCTCGATCACGATCGGCAAGATGCTGGACCAGACGGGCTACCTGAAGGACCTGCGCGACGAGAACACCGAAGAGGCCAACGAGCGCATCGAAAACCTGATGGAGCTGGTTTCGGCTGCGCGGGAGTACGAAGTGCGGGACGCCGAGGCGTCGCTCGGTGGCTTCGTCGATCGGCTATCGCTGCTGTCGGAGGCGGATGAAGAATCAGGCACGCGCGAAGCGAAAGTCTGGCTGATGACGATGCACGCGGCGAAAGGGCTGGAGTTTCCGTTGGTCGTAATTGCCGGCCTCGAAGAAGGCCTCTTTCCCCACTCGCGATCCAGCGAGGACGAAGAGATCGAAGAAGAGCGGCGGCTCTGTTATGTTGGGATGACGCGCGCGCAATCGCAGCTCGTGCTCACCAGCGCGGCACGCCGTCGCGTCTTCGGCGAATATCAATCGACAGAGCCGTCACGGTTTCTCGACGAGATCCCCGCGGATCTCATCGAACGCATCGCCCCGACTTACGCGTCTGCGTACCAGAGTACCTTTACGCACAATCACTACGAGTTCCGCACGAACCCCTACGGCCGCAAAGGCAAGGCGGCTCGCTTCAAGGAAGCCGAAGAGAGTTACCGGTACGAGGACGAGGATCAGTCGATGCCGCACCTGCGATCCGGCATGCGAGTCCGACACGCACAGTTCGGCGTTGGCACGGTGGTCGCGGTCGAAGAACACAACGACGACATGAAGATCACGGTGCGCTTCAATCTGGTCGGCGTGAAGAAGCTCCTGGCGAAGTACGCGAAGCTCGAACCAGTCTAAACTGGCTCACCATTCCCCTCGTCCTTCTCCGCCAGCTTGGCAATCCCGACGACCGCGTCCCCTTCTTCCATTTCGATCAGCCGAACCCCTTGCGTGGCCCGGCCGATAGCCCTGACGTCGCCGGCACCCATGCGGATGATCATCCCCTGCTGGCTGATGATCATCAGCTCATCGTCGTCGCTCACGTAAGCGATGCCGACCACCTTGCCGTTGCGATCCGAGGTCTGGATGTTGATGATGCCAACACCACCGCGCGACTGCAGGCGATACTCACCGAGCTCGGTCCGCTTGCCGTAGCCGTTCTGCGCGACGGTGAGTAGCGTCCCGCCCTCCCGCACCACTTCCATCGCCACGACCGCATCGTCGTCGCGGAGCGAAATACCGCGGACACCGTAGGCGGTCCGTCCCATCGGGCGAACATCTGTCTCCTCGAACCGGATGGCCATGCCGTCGCGGGTACCAAGAAAGACCTGCTCCTTGCCGTCGGACATCTGCACCGCGATGACTGCGTCTCCTTCTTCGACACCCATGGCGATGATGCCGCCGGCGCGCGGGTTGCGGAACGCGGAGAGGTCGGTTTTCTTGATCACACCTTTCCGGGTTCCCATCACGACGTACTGCTGATCCTCCTGCTCCGGGAATTCCTTGACCGCCAGCAGCGCAGCGATTCGTTCACCTTCTTCCATCGCGACGAGGTTGGCGATCGCCTTTCCTTTGCCCCCGGGCCCCACGTCGGGTATCTCGTGGACTCTGAGCCAGTAGGCGCGGCCACGATCCGAGAAAATCATGATGTACGAGTGGGCCGAGGCGATGAAGAGATGACTGACGAAGTCCTCTTCGCGCGTGCGCATGCCGATGCGGCCCTTGCCGCCACGGCGCTGGGCCCGATACGTTGAAATTGCGGTGCGCTTGATGTAGCCGGTGTTGGTCACCGTGATGGCCATGTCTTCGTCGGCAATCAGATCCTCGATCCGCAGTTCGCCGCTCTCCTCGACAATCACCGTCCGGCGCTCGTCGCTGTATTTCTCGCGAACCTCTTTCAGCTCGTTGAGGACGACCTGCATCAACAGTTCGTCGCTCGACAGAATCGCGCGCAGCCGCTCGATCGTCTTGAGCAGTTCCACCAGCTCGTCGATGATCTTCTGTCGCTCCAATCCGGTCAGGCGCTGAAGCTGCATATCGAGAATCGCCTGCGCCTGGACCTGTGTGAACTTGAACTCGGTCATCAGGCCGGTGCGGGCCTCGATCGGGCTCTTGGAGGCGCGAATGAGCGCGATCACTCGATCGAGATGATCGAGGGCGATCTTCAATCCTTCGAGAATGTGAGCGCGAGCCTCGGCCTTGCGGAGCTCGAATTCGGTGCGCCGGCGGACGACCTCGCGTCTGAACTCGACGAAGTGCTCGAGGATCTCGACCAGCGGCAACACCTTCGGGCGGCCGCCGACAATCGCGAGCATGATGATCCCGAAGGTCGTCTGCAGCTGCGTGTGCTTGTAGAGGTTGTTGAGGACGACCTCCGGCACTTCGCCGCGCTTCAGCTCGATGACGATGCGCATGCCTTCGCGATCGGATTCGTCGCGAAGGTCAGAAATGCCTTCGATCGTCTTCTCGCGAACGAGATCGGCAATGTTCTCGAGCAGGCGCTTTTTGTTGACCTGATAGGGAATCTCGGTGACCACGATCGAGATCTTCTCCCCCTTCCTGGACTCCTCGGTCTTCGCTTTGGCGCGCATGGTAATCGCGCCGCGCCCGCTGGTATACGCCTGGAAGATTCCGTGACGGCCGACAATGAAACCGCCAGTCGGCAAGTCGGGACCAGGAATCGCCTTGAGGACCGCCTTGAGCCGCGATTCCTTGGTCTGCGCGCGCTGTTCGATCACGGCGATCACGCCGTCGATCACTTCGCGCATGTTGTGCGGTGGAATGTTGGTGGCCATTCCAACCGCAATCCCCGACGAGCCGTTGACGAGAAGGTTGGGGAATGTCGTCGGGAGAACGGTGGGCTCTTCGGTCGTTTCGTCGTAGTTCGGAACGAAGTCGACGGTCTCCTTGTCGAGATCCGCCATCATCGCTTCGGCGAGCGACCGCGGCCGCGCCTCGGTGTATCGCATGGCCGCCGGCGGATCGCCGTCGACCGAGCCGAAATTTCCCTGGCCTTCGACCAGGGTGTAGCGCATGTTGAAGTCCTGCGCGAGGCGGACCAGGGTGTCGTAGATCGACGCGTCACCGTGCGGGTGATAGTTGCCCATCACCTCGCCGACAATCTTGGCGCACTTGCGATAAGCGCGATTCGACGCCAGGCCCATGGTGCGCATGCCATACAGCACGCGGCGGTGGGCCGGCTTCAACCCGTCACGAACGTCCGGCAGCGCTCGCCCGATGATTACGCTCATGGCGTAATCCATGTACGAGCGCTTCATCTCGTCTTCGATGTTGACCGGGAATTTGGTAAGAGAGTCAGTCATGGTGAGAAAGGGCGTGAAACGTCAAACGTCAAACGGTTTTAGGTTTTACCTTTTAGGTTCTTGGTTTTAGTTTGTGGTTTTGGTTTTTGTTGCGTTTGTAGTTTGGTTTGTGGTTCGTACATCAACGAGAACCGATAACCAAGAACTACCAACCAAGACCAACAACTAAAACCAAAACCCAGACCTACAACCAAAACCAAGAACTAAAAACCCAAAACCGAAAACGAGCGGAATTCAAATATCGAGGTTCTTCACGTCGAGCGCATTGTCTTCGATGAACTTCCGTCTCGGCTCGACCTGATCGCCCATCAGCGTGGTGAACATCAGATCCGCTTCCATGTGGTCTTCGGCGCGCACCTGTGCCAGCGAACGGCGTTCCGGATCCATCGTGGTTTCCCACAACGTGTCCGGGTTCATTTCGCCGAGACCCTTGTAGCGGTTTACCGCGACGCCCTTCTTTCCGGCGGCGGTAAAGAACTCCACGAGTTCGTCGAGCGACTCGACTCGAACATCGGCGTCACGAACCGCCTTGTGCGGCTGTTTCGGACCTGACGATGAATCGAGCGGCTTGGGTTCCGCTGCCAGCTTGGTCGCTTCATCGAGCGGCGCGCCGCCGATCGCCGTTTCATTCGCAGTCGCGGCAGTCTCGACCGAATCACCGCCTCCATCGTCGGATGGAGCGGATGCCGTCGTCTTCACGATCATCGGAGCGCGAATGCCCTTGACGTCCTGGTAGCTCGCCGCAAGTGTGCGGAACTCGCCGGTGGTGACGAAATCCTGGTCGACACGGTGATGGCGCGGATAGCCGCCGCTCCGATCTTCGATCGCCAGCGCAAACGCCTGGTGCTCTTCATCCGGCTGCACGGCGACGGTGCGCGTCGAAGTCGTCAGCGCCGCCGCGAGCGCGTCAACGCGTACGCGATCGGCAAAGAACGCCTTGTCCTTCGCGTCCCGTTCGAGCAGACCGAGCACGACTTCGCGCGACGGTCCACGCCGCTCGACGATCTGCAGCAGCTTTCTGAACGCAATCAGCCGCTCGAGCCGGTGCTCGAGCTCCTCGCCGGACATTTCGGTTCCATCCGGCAGCACCACCACGCGCGATTCGACCGCACGCTTCATCAGCCAGGTTTCGAGCGCGCGCTCGTCACGGATGAACACTTCGGTTCGGCCGCGTTTCGCGCGGAAGAGCGGCGGCTGTGCGATGTAGACGTAGCCGTGTTCGACCAGCTGACGCATCTGCCGATAGAAGAAGGTCAGGAGCAACGTGCGGATGTGAGACCCATCGACGTCCGAGTCGGTCATGATGATGACGCGGTGGTAGCGAAGCTTGGAGATGTCGAAATCCTCGGCGCCGATACCGCAGCCGAGCGCGGCGATCATCGTCTTGATCTCGTCGCTGCCCAGCATTTTGTCGAACCGCGCTTTCTCGACGTTCAGGATTTTGCCTTTGATCGGCAAAATCGCCTGGAAGCGGCGATCGCGCCCCTGCTTCGCTGAGCCGCCGGCCGATTCTCCTTCGACGATGTAGATTTCGCTCTGCGCCGGGTCGCGCTCCTGGCAGTCGGCGAGTTTGCCCGGGAGCGAGCTGTTATCGAGCGCCCCCTTGCGGCGCACGAGATCGCGCGCCTTGCGCGCCGCTTCGCGCGCGCGCGCGGCGTCGACGGCCTTGGCGACGATGCGCTTCGCGACAGTTGGGTTCTGTTCGAGGTAGGCGCCAAGCTTATCGTTCAGGATTGCCTCGACGATGCCCTTGACTTCGGTATTTCCGAGCTTCGTCTTCGTCTGCCCTTCGAACTGCGGCCGCGGAATCTTCACGCTCACGACCGCAATCAGCCCTTCGCGGATGTCATCCCCCCCGATGCTCGCGTCTTTGAGATCCTTCGCGAGGTTGTTCTTGGTGGCGTAGTAATTCATCGTCCGCGTCAGCGCGGAGCGGAATCCCGACAGGTGGGTGCCGCCTTCATGCGTGTTGATGTTGTTCGCGAAGGAATAGACCGTCTCGGCGTACCCGTCATTCCACTGCAGTGCGATCTCGACGTCGATGCCGTCCTTTTCGCCGTGCATGTAGATCGGCTTGTCGTTGACGGTCGCCTTGTTCTGATTCAAGTACTCGACGAACGAGATGATGCCGCCTTCGTACAGGAACTTGTGCGCCTTGCCGTCGCGCTCGTCGTCGAGCGTGATGGTGACGCCGCCGTTCAAAAATGCGAGCTCGCGCAACCGCTGCGCCAGGGTATCGAAGCTGAACTCCGTCGTCTCGAAAATCTGCGAATCCGGCTTAAACGTGATCTTGGTCCCGCGCTTCTTCGTTGTGCCGGTCACCTCGAGATCCGCCACCGGCGTGCCGCGCTCGTACCCCTGCTTGTAGACCTCACCGTTGCGCCAGATCTCGAGATCGAGTGTTTCTGAGAGGGCATTGACGACCGACACGCCGACACCGTGCAGACCGCCCGACACCTTGTAGCTTTCGTTGTCGAACTTGCCACCAGCGTGCAGGACGGTGAGGACAACTTCCGCGGCGGACCTTCCACTGACGTGCTGATCGACAGGAATGCCACGGCCGTTGTCGACGACGGTGACCGAGTTGTCGATGTGAAGGGTGACGTTCACCAGGTCGCAGTGCCCGGCAAGCGCCTCGTCGATTGAGTTGTCGACGATCTCGTAGACGAGATGATGGAGGCCGGGCGCACCCGTGGACCCGATGTACATGGCGGGTCGTTTGCGGACCGCTTCAAGCCCTTCGAGGACCTTGATTTTGTCGGCGCCGTAGTCGTCCGGCGCACCGGTCCCGTTATCCGACGTTCGGACAGCCGCCGCCGGCGCCACCTCGGGCTCGATCTGTGCCTCCGGCTGGGCCGCGGCGGACCGCTGCTCGTCGTCCTGACGTTCCAAATCAGACATCAATCAAACAATTGGTTTTGTGACTGTGAGTCGGTGACTCTCACACTCTCATCGGCATGATCACGTAGGTGTAGTCATACCCTTCCGCGCCGATGGGTTTCATCACGGCCTGGCTCATCTCGTCTTTGAACTCGAGGCCAATCGAATCGCTTTCTACTGCCCCCAGAAAATCCAGCACATACTGCGCGTTGAAACAGATCGTCACCGGCGCCGCGGCGTAGTCGACCATCAGAACTTCCTTCGCCTCACCGAACTCCGGACTGCTCGACATAATTTCGACCTTGCCCTTGTCGATCTGGAACTTCACGGCGCGCGACCGTTCGTTCGAGAGCAGCGCAACCCGCTTGACGGCGCTGGTCAGACGATCGCGATCGAATTCAACGCGCTTGTCGTTCCCTTTCGGGATGACGCGCTCGAACGCGGGGAATTGCCCGTCGATCATCCGGGAAATCAGCAGCCGGCCGCCGACCTCGAAGAACAGATGATTCTCTCCGCGTTCGTACTGAATATCCCCCTCTCCCTCCGAAAGCAGCCGACCGAGCTCCAGCAGCGTCTTTCGCGGAAGAATGACCCGCTCCTCGTCGTTGGACTTCGCGCCGCTGCGCGTCTTGTCGCGGGCAACGGTAATCAGCGCCAGCCGGTGACCGTCAGTCGAGACAAGGCTCATCGAGTCGGGGCGCTGAATGAACAATGCGCCGTTCAGAAAATAACGAGTGTCCTCGCCAGTAATAGCGAACTGTGTTTTCGCGACCATGTGCTTCAGCACATCACGCGGAAGCGTTGCGCTGTACAACCCCGTGCCGTCTGGCAGTGTTGGGAAATCCTCGCGAGGCAACGTCTGCATACGAGAGTCGAAGCGATCGGCAGCCACCTTGACGCCGCTCTTGTCCTCTTCGATGCGCACATCCGTTTCGGGAAGCGCCTTGATGATTTCGTACAACTTCTTGGCTGGAAGGGTCAGCGATCCTTTTTTCGATACCGACGCCTGACAACGGCTCCGGAGGCCAACCTCGAGATCGGTCGCGAGCAGTTTGACCTGGTCGCCATCGGTCTCAATCAGGACGTTGGCGAGAATCGGGATCGTGTTCTTGCGTTCCACGATGCCCTGGAACAACTGCAGTTCGCGCAGCAGATCGGCCTTACGTACGACCAGTTCCATGTCGGTGATGACCTCAGGGGGAAGGCGCCGTTTGTTATGGGCGATAGCGTCCTGATCTCAACAATGTTGAGGAAGATCGGGAACAAAGAATTATAACAATAAAGAGGCTTTGTTGAAAACAACAAAACGAGCGATTAATCCTTGTGGATCTGAGAGTTAGGCTGTGGAGGTTTCTTCGGTACCGCGGCGGGATCCCCGGACGCAAACGGTGGGTAATTTCAGACTCCCTCGACATCCACAACGCATCCTCAAAACTGAACCGTTGAAGCTGTGGAAAACTCGTCGTTGTTCGTCCGTTCTCTATCGAAACGACTCCATGAACGTGTTGATAAGTGTGTTGAAATCTCCGTCGCGCTGTCGCATGTCTTCGATCTTCCGGATCGAATGGATCACGGTCGAGTGATGTTTGCCGCCGAAGCTGCGACCGATTTCCGGCAGTGATGCGCTCGTCAAACTTTTGCAGAGATACATGGCGATCTGCCTCGGCATGGCGATTGACTTCGAGTTGTTCCTCGACTTGAGCTCACCGTGTTTGAGCTGGTAATAGTCGGAGACGAATTTCTGAATGCCCTCGATGGTGACCGCGCGCTCGTCACGCTGGAGAACGTTTCTCAGCACGTCCTGGGCGAGCGGCAGCGAAATCTCCCTTCCGGTGAGCGAAGCATAAGCAATCAATCGAATCAGCGATCCTTCGAGCTCGCGGATGTTCGATTTGATCTTGCCGGCAATGTAAATTGCCACGTTGTCGGGAAGAGGAATCCCCTCGGTCTCGGCTTTCTTCTTGAGAATTGCCACCTTGGTCTCCAGGTCAGGTGGCTGGATGTCTGCGATGAGTCCCCACTCGAAACGCGATCGCAGCCGCTCTTCGAGCTGTGGAATCTCGTGCGGCGGGCAATCGCTGCTGATGACGATCTGCTTCTGCGAGTCGTAGAGCGAGTTGAAGGTATGGAAGAACTCGGTCTGCGTGCCTTCCTTTCCGGCGAGAAACTGAATGTCGTCGACCAGCAGAATGTCGACGCTCCGATATCGTTCACGAAAATCGAGCACGCGATCGTAGCGCACGGCATTGATCATCTCGTTCATGAACCGTTCGGACGAGATGTAGGTCAACTTCAGCGGGCGGAGATGATTCAGCACGTAGTGCCCGATGGCGTGCATCAAGTGAGTCTTGCCGAGTCCCACGCCGCCATAGATGAATAGCGGATTGTAGGAGCGCGACGGCGTCTCTGCGACGGCCCGGCAGGCGGCATGCGCGAACTGATTTGAAGGTCCGACGATGAAGGTATCGAACGAATAGCGGGGCGCCAGGCTTCCGGCGGGCGAGTCGGTGCCCTGGTCGACAGCGTCGGAAAATATCTCAGGAGCCGGAACCGGAGCGGCACTGGGAATAACGGGCGGCTCAGCCACCTCCGCAGATTCAGAGACGAACGTGATGGCGGTGCCTCTCCGATTGATTTCTCCAAGTGCCTCATCGAGCACAGCCGCGTAGTGCTTGGTCAGCCAGTCGCGAAACAATGCGGTGGGCACACGGATCCGCAGTGTCGACCCTTCGTCGCGAATGAATGTCGTCGGCTTGAACCAGGTGTAGAAGATGTGTCGGTTGACCTTCGTCTCGACACGGGAAAGGACCTGATCCCAGATGCTGCCGGTCATTTGCACGCCTGCCGCGGAAAGTACGCCCTTGTGGAGATTTCGCGTCCCAGTGAGTCGGAATTACCCAGAAATTCTTAAGAAAGAGGCGCTCAACCTGGTGAAATTCGTCACTTTTCTGTCCCAGCCCCGACAAAAAGGGCCTTTATGAGGTATTCGGGCCGTTGGGAGCCGGAAAGCCGTTGCTTTTCCACATTTTTTTCCACAGTTGTGGAAAACTTCGGGGGGTGACCCTACGGCCGGGTGCCGTGGGGGTAGCGACTGTAGCACACGGTTTCGGCGGGTCACAACCTTCTCTCCCGATTGACACCGTTTGAAGCGTTTGATTACTATTTAAGTTTCTCCGCTATCTTTCTTCCTCTGCAGGGGTTCTCGACAATGAGTGTGACGTTTCAGCCAAACCGCCGGCGCCGAAAGCGCACGCATGGCTTTCTCGTGCGTATGGCAACCAAGAAGGGCCGCCAGGTGTTGAAGCGGCGTCGCGCAAAAGGGCGTAAACGGCTGTCGGTTTCCTCCTCGTAACCGGGTCGGCAGTAGAGCCACCAGTCCGCAGAAAGATGGTACGGCGATCGGAGCGCTTCACCAAGGCGCGCCGGGTAAGGCGCCGCGACGAGTTTCAACGCGTTTTTGATCGATCCCAACGGGCGAAGAGCCAGTACTGGACGGTCCTGATAGCACCCAACGATGCCGGGGTTGTGAGACTGGGAATAGTGGCGTCTCGAAAACTGGGCGACGCCGTTCGGAGAAACCGCGCTAAGAGATTGATACGAGAGGTTTTCAGGCGATCAGATCTGCTGCCGCCTGGCAAGGGTCTCGACGTGGTGGTGATCCCGCGCCGAGAGCTGTTCGATGCCGCCTATTCCAGCCTTGAATCCGATTTCCGCGCCACCTTCAGACGGTGCGCAGGCCGGCTACTCGCCGCAACATCTGATGTCTCCTGTTGACGCGCCGAGGCCGAAACGCCTGCCGACCGTTCTCGCACTGGCGGCAATCCGTTGCTACAAGGTCATTATTTCTCCTATGTTTGCCGGCTCTTGCCGGTATCTGCCGTCGTGCTCTGACTATGCGGCGGAAGCGATTCAGCGATTTGGGGTCATTCGCGGCTCCTGCCTGGCGGCTGCGCGTATTGCCCGATGTCACCCGCTTGGTGGCCACGGCCTGGACCCAGTCCCGGCTGACACTCGGCACTCTCGATAGAGACGTTCATGGAAAAGCGGGTTCTCATCGCGGTCATCCTCTCGTTCATCGTCCTTTACGCCTACCAGGTGATGTTTCCTCCTCCCAAGCCAGCAAACGGCAGCGGCGCAGGATCGCAGAAGACCTCGGCCCCGCCAAGTGCCTCTTCGACGGTAACCTCCACCGTTCCGCCTGCCGGCACCGCGGTGGACGGTACACGCCAATCCGCGGAGGCGACACTTCCTCCGTCTTCGTCAGCCTCGCCCGTCGTGGCCGACACGACCGAACGCGACATTCCGGTCGAGAGCCCGTCGGTGAGTGCGGTCTTCACCACGCGTGGCGGCGTGTTGAAAAGCTGGCGACTCAAGAAATACCAGGACGCGGCGAAGCAGCCTCTGGAGTTGATTCCGCGGACAGTTCCGGCGGGAACGACGCGGCCGTTCTCTGTCTCGGTGGGAGATCAGGCGAGCGATGCGACGCTGGCGAGCGCGTTGTTCAAGCCCAGCACCGATCGAATCGAGCTGACATCCGGCCAATCGACGCTGACATTCGAATACACAGACGCGAGCGGCCTGAGCGCGAAAAAAGAATTCGTCTTCACGGCCGACCAGCCGTATGCGATCGACTTCTCTGCAACCGTGCAGCGCTCGGGGAAGAGCGTTCACCCAACGATTCAGTGGGGTCCCGGGATTGGAAGCGGGGTTGCGCCGGGATCGAGCAGTTACGACCAGGCGTCGCAGCCGATTTTTTATCGCGACGGATCGGTGAGCCGCATCAGCCCGAACAAGGTCGCGGAGAACGCGGTCCAGGACGGCGTTCTTCCGTTCGCGGGTGTCGATGACCACTACTTCCTCACGGCGACGCTCCCCGGTGCTCAACCGATACACGTCGAGTACCGAACGCTGGACGTACCGCTGACGGGCGAAACCGTTGCGCACTTCGTCGACTGGTCGGCGCGGTACAACACGACGCCGGTGAAAGCACGTTACTTTCTTGGTCCCAAAGACTTCGACGTGCTCGCATCGGTCGACCGCGATCTGGTCCGCTCGATCCATTTCGGAATGTTTGCCTGGCTTGTCGTTCCGCTCCTTCGCGCGCTCAAGTGGGTGAACGGGTACGTCGGGAACTACGGATGGTCGATCATCATCCTGACGATCCTGATCAACATTGCGATGTTCCCGCTGCGGCACAAGAGTGTCGTGTCCATGCGGAAGATGCAGGAGATCCAGCCGCAGGTGAAGGCGATCCAGGATCGCTACGCGAACCTGAAGATGACCGATCCAGCGAAGCAGAAGATGAACACCGAGTTGATGAGCCTCTATCGCGAGGCCGGCGTCAACCCGGCCAGCGGCTGTGTACCGATGCTGCTGACATTCCCGGTCCTGCTCGCGTTTTATTCGATGCTCTCGGTTGCAATCGAGCTGCGCGGCGCGCCGTTCATCGGATGGATCCATGATCTGTCGATTCGTGATCCGCTCTACATCACACCGGTCTTGATGGGAATCACCCAGTTCATCCAGACGAAAATGACCCCCACCACCGGCGATGTGATGCAACAGCGGATGATGCTACTGATGCCAATCATCATGATGTCGTGGCTCCTCTTCATGCCAAGCGGCCTGGTCGTGTACTGGACGACGAGCAATCTCTGGGCGATCGGTCAACAAGCGTTGACCAACAGGCTCATCGGGCCGATGAAGCCGCGAACGGCCCGGCCGCCGGCGGAGCGAAAAATGAAGAACGTGGGAGGCGGCAGGACCGAGGCCGTCAAGGAGCGCAAGTAAATGGACCTTCACGAAAAAGTTCGTGAGTTCACGAAACAGACGGTCGCGGCCATGGGCCTGGCGCTCGAGGTGACGGTCGTCGACAGCGGCGACAATATTCGCGTGGAACTATCGGGCGACGGCGGAGAGGCATTGCTTCGCCGCAAAGCCGAGGCCCTCGACGCGCTTCAGCAGATCGTCAATACGGCCTTCCGTCGCGAACTGAAAGACGATCGCTCGTTCGTCGTCGACTGCATGGACTATCGAAAAGCGAAGGATGCCGAGCTTCGACAGATGGCGCGCTTCATGATGGAAAAGGCGCGCACCGCGGGTCCGCAGGAAATGGGCCCGCTCAATCCCTACGCACGCCGCCTCGTGCACCTCACTGTCGCCGAGGACCCGCAGATGGCGTCGGAAAGTATTGGCGACGCGTTTCTCAAGACGGTCATTATTTCGGTGAGGCGATAAGAATTCCCTCCTTGTAGCGAACAGGAAGAAACGAGAGCGAGGTCTTCACGTACATGAAAAAACCCTGCTCTCGTTTCTCCTGTTTTCGCATTGGCGTTCTCGGCGATCGCTGATCGACGTGGTCATGTTTTCCAGTTCCGACACCATCGTCGCGATCGCAACGCCGCCGGGCCGTGGCGGCATTGGCGTAGTCCGTCTCAGCGGACCGCTGGCGCAGGAAGTGGCCGCGACGGTTGCGGGTCGCTCGAGGCCGTTCGCTGCGCGGCACGCGACACTCAGCGACATCCAGGCTGACGGCATCGCGCTCGACCGCGCGGTGGTGACGTTCTTTCCCACACCGCACTCGTACACCGGTGAAGACGTCGTCGAGATCAGCGCTCACGGCAGCCCCGTCGTTCTCCATGGCATCGTCGAAGCGGCGATGCGAGCGGGAGCCCGGCTTGCGGCGCCGGGAGAATTCACGTTCCGCGCGTACCTGCATGGGCGGATGGACCTGGTGCAGGCCGAGGCTGTGCGCGATCTCATCGATGCCGTGACGCCGCTGCAGGCGCGAGCCGCGTTCGATCAGCTGGAAGGCACGTTGACCACCAGAATTCGCGAGATCGATACCGCACTGTTCGAACTGTCCGCACGCCTCGAGGCGTCGCTCGATTTTCCCGAAGAGGGATATCACTTCATCGCCCCCGGGTCGGCAGCACGAGAGATTCTCGCGATCTGCCGTCAGATCGAGTTGCTGCTGGCCGACGCGCGACGGGGGCGGCTCGTCCGCGAAGGTGCGCACGTCGTGATCCTCGGCCGGCCGAACTCAGGCAAATCCAGCCTGTTCAACCGGCTTGCGGGATCGGGTCGTGCCATCGTCACCGATATCCCGGGGACGACGCGTGATCTGGTGACCGAGCTGATCGAGATCGAAGGCATGGCGGTGACGCTCGTCGACACCGCCGGCGTTCACGGTGCTCCGAGCGACGTCGTCGAGCAGGAGGGCATCGTGCGCGCCCGGGCGGCGGAGGAGATTGCCGATCTCGCCATCGTGATGATCGATCGTTCGCGGCCGCTCAACCAGGACGATCGGTCGCTGGTGGAGTCGACGAGCGGACGGTTGCGGGTCGTGGTCGCCAGCAAGAGCGACCTGGCATCCAGTTGGAGTGCGGACGATCTGGGTACTCCGGTGCTACATCTGTCGGCCACGAGCGGCGAAGGTGTCGAGCAACTCCGCTGCTCGATCGCCACGGCGCTGTCGGGTTCGGAGCGGCTGCACGACACGCCGGCGATCACCAACGCGCGCCACGTCGATCTGCTGTCGAAGGCAGGCGCTGCGCTGCAGCGGGCAGCCGCCGCGGCGCACGATCGGACGTCGGAGGAATTCGTTGCGGCCGATCTTGCGGAAGCCCGCGCGCTGCTCGAGGAGGTGACCGGAGTTCGCACGGCCGACGATGTTCTCGCCGAGGTCTTTGCCAAGTTTTGTATAGGAAAGTAGTTGTCATCACAAAGTAATTGCGCGTTCGACGTGATCGTGATCGGCGCCGGCCACGCCGGCGTGGAGGCGGCGTGGGCGGCCGCGCAACTCGGCCGCGCTGTGGCGGTCTGCACGCTGTCGGACGTGACGATTGCGCACATGCCCTGCAACCCCGCGGTCGGCGGTACGGCCAAGGGGCACCTCGTACGCGAGATCGATGCGCTCGGCGGCTTGATGGGCAAAGCCATCGATGCGACCGGCATTCAGTTCAAGCTCCTGAACAGAAGCCGCGGCCCGGCGGTTTGGTCGCCGCGCGCCCAGGCGGACAAGCGCCGTTACAGCGAGTGGGTCACGTCAGCACTTGAGGCCAACCCACACATCGGATGGATCTTTGGGAAGGCCGCACGGGTCGTGACGTCCGATGGACGGGTCACAGGGCTCGAGCTCGAAACCGGCGAGCGGTACTCGTGCCGCTCGCTCGTGGTGACAACCGGAACGTTCTTGAACGGACTCACACACATCGGTCCGGAGCAGCGACCCGCCGGCCGTGTCGGAGAACCTCCATCGCATGACCTCGCGGAATCGCTGAAATCGTTCGGGTTCGAATGGGGCCGGTTGAAGACCGGGACCCCTCCACGTCTTCATCGCAAAAGCATTGACTTCTCCCGCTTCGATGTCGAGCGCGGGGACGATCCGCCAGTCCCTTTTTCATTCGAAACGGAATCAATCGATCGACCGCAGATCGATTGTCATCTTCTCTACACCACCGATCGCGTCCACGAGCTGGTACGCACCAACATCGGCAAGTCTCCTCTCTTCAACGGCCAGATCCGCGGCATCGGTCCGCGGTATTGCCCGTCTCTCGAAGACAAAGTCATGCGCTTCCCGCATCGAGAGCGCCATCAGATCTTTCTCGAACCAGAAGGACTCGATGTCGACGAGATTTACGTCAACGGGTTCTCGATGAGCCTGCCGGCGGACGTCCAGCAGGAGCTGGTGCACTCACTGCCGGGCCTCGAGGATTGCGTCATGCTTCGGCCGGGTTACGCCGTCGAATACGACTTCATTCAGCCGACGGAGCTGACTGCCGGACTGCAGACCAAGCGGGTCGGAGGGCTGTTCCTGGCCGGACAGATCAACGGAACCTCTGGATACGAAGAAGCAGCTGCGCAGGGGTTGATCGCCGGAATCAATGCCGCGCTCCATCCACGAACGTCGTTTACGCTCCGGCGAGACGAAGCCTACATCGGCATCCTGATTGATGACCTGACGACTCGCGGGTGTTTGGAGCCGTACCGGATGTTCACGTCGCGTGCGGAGCACCGGCTACTTCTGCGCATCGACAATGCTGATCTCCGCCTGACGGGTCGTGGACACGACATCGGGCTTGTGAAGTCAGAACGATGGGAACGATTCCAGGCTCGAAAGGGACGGTTCGATCGGAATCTGGCGGCGATCCGCAGAACGACAGTCGCTCTCTCCTCCGGAGAACGACTCCCAGCCACTCGAGCGCTAAAACAGCCGGACGTCCGACTGGCGGATCTCGTTGCGGAAGGACAGGTTCCGCTTCTGGTGGAGCCCTGCGATGCCACCATCGACGTCGCGAGCGTTGAAACCGAGTTCAAGTACGAGGGATATCTCCGTCGGCAGGCGATAGTGGTGGATCGACAGCGCCGGCAGGAATCGAGGCCGATTCCGAGCAACTTCGTGTTCGCCGGGATACCCGGGCTGTCGCGAGAGATGGTGGATCGGCTGACGCAGATTCGACCGGCCACCCTCGGTCAAGCGTCACGGATCCCAGGCGTCACCCCAGCGGCCGTGGCACTGGTGGGCACTCACCTGGATCGACGCCGAGCGACTTCGGAATGCGAATAGCGAAGGATGCACGGATGGCAGTCTCTGCTACTCTCATGGCGTGGCGCCGCGTGATTTTCGCACTCGACTCACGAAGCGAGCTCGAAAAGCGGGTGTTTTCCTCCCGGACGGCCTGATCGCGCATCTGTCGGCCTATTACGAACTGCTCGACCGCTGGAATCGCAAGATTAATCTCACAGCTCTCGACAACCCCGATGAGGCGATCGACCGATTGCTGCTGGAACCAATTGTCGCGGCTCGCCAACTCCCTTCGGCCGGCGCCGCCGTCATGGACGTCGGCTCAGGAGGTGGTTCGCCGGCGATTCCGATGAAGCTCTGTGCTCCCGCGATTGCGCTGACGATGGTAGAGGCCAAGGCTCGAAAGTCGGCGTTTCTTCGCGAAGCGGTTCGCAGCCTGCGCTTGGATCGAACCGCTGTGGAGACCGCACGTTACGAGGAACTCTTAGCCAGGCCGGAGTTGCATGAGAGCTTTGACGTGCTGTCACTCCGAGCCGTACGCGTTGAAGTCAGGACCCTTTTCACTCTGCAGGCATTCGTCAAACGAGGGGGATTGCTGTTTCTATTTCGCGGCCCGAGCGGACCAGATGTTCCGGAAATCGTTCCTCCGCTACGCTGGGTCGCGACGGTGCCGCTGGTTGAAACGCTGCAGAGCCGACTGACGCTGCTGCAGAAGGTCATCTGAAATGTTTCACGTGGAACATTTCTTTGCTGTGAACGGATGGTATTCTCGGTTCACAAGAGTGCACAGAGTGTCGTTATTGGTCACATAACCTAAATGAACGCCACGGCAAAGATCCGCGCAGTCGCGAACCAGAAGGGCGGTGTTGGGAAAACGACGACCGCTATAAACCTGGGAACGTCGCTTGCCATGGCAGAGCAGCGAGTGTTGCTCGTCGATCTCGACCCCCAGGCAAATCTCACCAGTGGTGTCGGGCTCAAGGGGCAAGCCGCGCCCGCCGGGACGATCTATCAGGCGTTGACCGCAGACGTCGAGGATGTCTCACAGTTCGTAATCAAGACGTCGATCGAGGGTCTCTCACTCGTCCCCGCCGATCGAAATCTCACTGGCGCTGAAATCGATCTCGTCACCCTGCCGCACCGCGAACATCGTCTTCGCGCGTGTCTCGATCGCCTGCGCGGCGATTTCGATTACATCCTGGTCGACACGCCCCCGTCGCTCGGACTGCTGACGCTCAACGCACTGGTTGCCGCCGACGCCGTGTTCATTCCTCTCAACTGTGAATACTTTGCGCTCGAGGGGCTGGCGGATCTCGTCGCGACGCTTCGACGCGTGCGCGCCGCATTCAATCCGTCGCTCGACATCGCCGGCGTGTTGCTGACGATGTACGACGAGCGAACGAATCTTGGTCAGCAGGTGTCGCGCGACATTCGCGCGTTCTTTGAGGACCGTGTCTTCACGACGGTTATTCCACGAAACATCCGGCTCGGCGAAGCGCCGAGTCATGGCATCCCGGCCATCCTCTACGACGTGAAATCCCGCGGCGCGGAAGCCTACCTCGCGCTCGCGCGCGAAGTACTCGCTCGCGATCGCGCCACCGCAGAAACGACGGAGCAGCATCATGGCTGACAAACGCCCCGCACTTGGACGAGGTCTCTCCGCACTCATCCCCGACAGTTCGGCGCCATCGATCAACGAGCGCGCCCTCGACGTCGACACCGATCTCCTCCGCCCCAACGCGTTTCAGCCTCGCACCACGATGGATGAAACGAAGATTGAAGAGCTCGCGCGCTCGATTCGATCGAACGGCATCATTCAACCGATCGTCGTCCGTCGCGTCGACGGCGGATACGAGATCGTGGCGGGGGAGCGTCGCTGGCGCGCGTCGCAGCGCGCCGGTCTCCTCAAGGTGCCGGTTGTCGTCCGAGACGTCCCTGACGACAAGCTCCTCGCCGCCGCGCTCATCGAAAACATTCAGCGCGAAGACCTGAATCCGATCGAAGAAGCCCACGCCTATCGTCGTCTTGCCGACGAGTACCAACTGACGCAGGACCAGATCGCGGACGCGGTCGGCAAGGATCGGTCGTCGATCGCAAACTACATCAGGCTGTTGAAACTGCCCCAGGAAATCCGGTCCGGTGTCGGGTCGGGGGCGCTGTCGATGGGACACGCGCGCGCATTGCTGGCGCTTCCTGACGAGGCCACCCAGCTGCAACTCTCGCGTGACGTGACGGCAAAGAATCTTTCAGTGCGCGAAACGGAAGCACTGGTGAAGCGCGTGACGGAGCCGGCATCACCGAGAACGCCCGTCGAAAAGGATGTGCACACGCGCGCCGCGGAAGAACGACTGAGATTTGCGCTGGGCACGCGCGTCCGGATCGAGCGGAAGCGAAAAGGGGGACAGATCGAAATCGATTTCGGATCCGAGGACGAACTACAGAGGCTCTTCGAGATGCTCACGAACGGGAGTGAAGGACACTGAACTTGCGATGACAACAAAAAAGCGACTCACTGATTACGCCGCCTGCGCCGGTTGAGCGAGTAAGCTCGCTGCGGGTGAGCTCGCCCAGGTGCTGGGCGATTTGCCGGTACACCACGACGACCGGGTCCTTGTCGACTATCGGACTTCGGACGATGCAGGTGTGTACAAATTCAGCGAGGACCGTGCGCTTGTGCAGACAGTTGATTTTTTTACCCCGATCGTCGACGACCCGTTCCTGTATGGGCAGATCGCGGCAGCGAATGCACTGAGCGATGTGTATGCGATGGGGGGCCGTCCACTTACCGCGCTCGCGATTGCGGCGTTCCCCAAAGACGCCGAGCGCGAGATCCTCCGCAGCATCTTTGCCGGTGGACTGGAGAAACTCCGTGAAGCGGAGGTCGTACTCCTCGGCGGCCACACGGTTCAGGATGCGGAAATCAAATTCGGTTACGCGGTGACCGGTGAAGTCGACCCCGCGCGCGTCCTCGCGAATGCAGGCGCGCAACCGGGCGACGTGATTCTGCTGACGAAGGCGATTGGCACCGGCATTATTTCGACCGCCTTGAAGTTTGGACGCGCCCCGCAGGCGGCGATCGATGCCGCGACACTATCCATGGCGACGCTGAATCGTGCAGCAGCGCGAGTCCTCGAGACGCTGCCGCGCGGCGCCGTACACGCGTGCACCGACATCACGGGCTTCGGTCTGATCGGTCATGCCTCGGAGATGGCGGCAGCAAGTCATTGTTCGATCGAGATTGAGGCGGCGCGTGTGCCGATCCTCGACGCGGCGCGGGAGCTTGCGCCCGGCAACAGCCCCGGTGGCGCAGGCACGAACCGCGAGCACTTCGCGGGCGGAGTTGCGGTCGCCGCGGGTCTGGATTCAACGCTCGCCGATTTGCTTTATGACCCACAAACGTCGGGTGGGCTGTTGATTGCCGTCGCGCCCCCCCAGGCGGAGTCGCTGTTGTCCAGCCTGGCGGCGGCGGGAGTTTTGTCGACTCGCATCGGCCGTGTCACGGATGCGGGGACGGTTCGTATTCGCGTCGTCTAGCGCACAAGTCGCCTCGCGTTTGACGCGAGACACCCCACTTTGCACGATTGCCTTGTATCGTGGCGGAATGGTATAAATGAATGTTTTGTCTGTTGCGTAAAACCGCGTTATAGAGGGCGTTCGTGCGCCGGAGGTTTCCTTGCTCCCGGATCTGTCGGTTGTCTGGGTCATCTTTTTCGTTCTGCTGCTGACGGCCGTACTCAATCGACTGCTGTTCAAGCCGCTGCTGCGCGTCATGGAAGAACGGCAGCGCGCGATTACGTCCGCGCGCGAGCTGGCCGAACGATCCGCATCGGAGGCCAGGCGGGCGGCGGCGGAATTCGACCGGAAGACCGGTGAGGCTCGAGCTGAACTCTACCGGCAGATGGATGAAATGCGCCGGACCGCGATGGACGAACGCGCCGCGATTCTGGCGCGGACGCGCGAGGAAGCCGAAGCAGAAATAGCCGCTGCGTCCGCGAAACTGCAGACTGAAGCCGACGAAGCGCGTCGCCGCCTCTCGACCGAGGCGGACTCGCTTGGCGCCGCTGTTGCCGAACGCATCCTGGGCCGCAAGGCCTCCTGATCCTGGCTGTTCCCGCGCATGTGTGATTCACCGCGTATGAGATTCGACTGCCGCGATCGACTGCCAGGTGTGCGCCTCCGCGCGCTGGCCCTGGCAACCGCAATCGTACTCTCCACCGCAATGTTTCCCGCCGCCATGATGGCGCAGGAGGCGCACGGAACCACAGCGGCATCGGAGACCGAGGCGCCTCACGGACAGACAGTCGTGCAGATGATCGCGAAGATCGTGAACTTCGCGATTCTTGGCGGCGTCCTCTACTATTTTCTGAAGACCCCGATCAGCACATATCTCGTCTCCCGGAGCACCCACATCCGGCAGGATCTGGTCGCGGCCGCCGAGCTACGCTCGACAGCGTCCGCCCAACTCGCGGATATCGATCGCCAACTCCAGGCACTGCCGACCGAGCTCGAGCGGCTGCGCGCGCAGGGTGCGCAGGACGTCAAGGCGGAACAGGCGCGGATCGCGCAGGCCGCAGCGGCCGAACGGGAGCGATTGATTGCCCAGACGCACCGCGAGATCGAGGCCCGTCTGCGGATGGCGCGGCGCCAGTTGACCGAACATGCCGCCGACCTTGCGATCAAGATTGCCGAAGAGCGGATCAAGCGAACGATTACCGCTGACGACCACCTGCGTCTCGTCGATCGATACGCGGTACAGTTGCGGGAGGCGCGATGACGAGTCGAGCGGCCGGCACTCGCTACGCGCGAGCCCTCTTTGATGTGGCGCGAAAAGAAGGAGACGTGCAGCAGGCGGGGCAGGACCTCGCCGGGTTCGCACAGTTCGTGTCGGGCCACGACTCTCTCCAGAAGATTTTTGCCAATCCCGCGATCCCCGCGGCGAAGAAGAAAGCCGTCGTCGAGCAATTGATCGCGCGAGCGGCGGCGATGTCGCCGGTCGTCCGAAAACTCCTTCTGCTGCTCGCCGAACGCGACCGGCTCGGGCTGCTCCCCGACGTGACCGCTGCCTACCAGAACCGGCTGATGGAACACGCCAAAGTGGTGCGTGCTGAAATCGTGACGGCCATCGATCTGTCGGCCGATCGCGTCGCGGCGTTGCAACAGGGACTGGCGCAGGCGACCGGTCGGCAGGTGCAACTCGACAGCCGCGTCGATCCGTCGATCATCGGTGGTGCGATCGCGCGTGTCGGCAGCACGGTCTACGACGGCAGCGTCACCCGGCAGTTGCAGAAAATGAAAGAGGCGCTCGTGGCAGAGGCGCAAAGGTAAAAGGCAAAAGGTAAAAGGTAAAAGGTAAAAGGTAAAAAGGCCACGGCCGACAGCGAGCGAGAGCCTTCAGCCGCCGCGAGCGCGACTGCGCGAAGCGGCAGTAAGAAAAGCAGACGTGTTACCGACGAAGTAACGAGCACAGCATGGACATAAAAGCAGAAGAAATCTCCAAAATCATTCGCGATCAGATCGGCAGCTATGCGGTCGATGTCGACGTCGCCGAAGTCGGCACGATCGTCTCGATTGGCGACGGCATCGCGCGCGTGCATGGCGTCGAAAAGACGATGGCCGGCGAGATGCTCGAGTTCCCGCACGGCGTTTACGGCATCGCGCTGAATCTTGAAGAAGAGAGCGTCGGCGCCGTCCTCCTTGGCGAGTACGCGGAGATTCGTGAGGGCGATACGGTGAAGCGCACCGGCCGCATCATCTCGGTGCCAGTCGGCGAAGAACTGGTCGGCCGCGTGGTGAACGCACTCGGGCAACCTGTCGATGGGAAGGGGCCGATCGTCTCGAAGCAATTCAGCGAGATCGAGCGCCTTGCCCCCGGCGTTGTCGACCGCAATCCGGTGAAGGAACCGCTGCAGACCGGTCTGAAGGCGATCGACTCGATGGTGCCGATCGGTCGTGGTCAGCGCGAGTTGATCATCGGCGACCGCCAGACCGGCAAGACTGCCCTTGCGGTCGACACGATCATCAACCAAAAAGGCAAGGACGTTATCTGCATCTACAACGCGATCGGACAGAAACAGTCGACGGTCGCGCAGGTCGTCCGGACGCTCGAAGAATTCGGCGCGATGGAATACACGATCGTGGTCGCCGCTGCGGCCTCCGATCCGGCGCCGCTTCTTTACATCAGCCCTTACGCTGCATGCACGATGGGGGAGTACTTCCGCGACAGTGGCCGTCACGCCCTGTGCGTCTACGACGACCTCTCGAAGCATGCCCAGGCCTATCGCGAGATTTCGCTCCTTCTCCGTCGTCCGCCGGGCCGAGAAGCGTACCCGGGTGACGTTTTCTATCTGCATTCGCGTCTGCTCGAGCGCGCCGCGAAGTTACGGAAGGAGCTCGGCGGTGGGTCGCTCACGGCCCTTCCGATCATCGAGACGCAGGCGGGCGACTTGTCGGCGTACATTCCGACCAACGTGATCTCGATTACCGACGGTCAGATCTTTCTCGAGAGCGATCTCTTCCACCAGGGCGTCCGGCCGGCGATCAACGTCGGCAACTCGGTCTCGCGCGTTGGCGGATCGGCGCAGGTCAGGGCGATGCGCCAGGTTGCCGGCTCGCTTCGTCTGGATCTGGCGCAGTTCCGCGAGCTGGCCGCGTTCGCGCAGTTCGGCAGCGATCTCGACAAAGCGACGCTCAATCAGCTCAATCGTGGTCGGCGCCTGGTTGAGGTGCTGAAACAGCCGCAATACCAACCGCTTGCGGTCGAGAAGCAGGTGACGATCATTTACGCGGCGACGAACGGGTACCTCGACAGCGTCGACGTCGAGCAGGTGCGCGCGTACGAGGCCGGGTTCTTTCAGTTCCTCGATACCAGACGTGCCCAGCTGTTGGCGTCGCTTTCGGAGAAGAAACAAATTGACGATCAGATCAAGACGGATCTGAACCAGACGCTCAAGGAGTTCGGCGATTCGTTTGCCGCGGGGAGAAAGAGCGCGGCAGCGTAGAACAACTGTCAGCCATCAGCTCTCAGCAAAGAACGGAGCTGATCGGCGTGCTGATCGCTGACGGCGAATAGCTGGTAGCAACAAGACATGCCTTCACTCTTAGATATCCGCCGCCGGGTTCGCGCGGTCAAGTCGACGCAGCAGATCACGAAGGCGATGAAAATGGTTGCCGCCTCGCGGCTGCGGCGCGCGCAGGAACGGATCCAGAATGGACGCCCGTTCGCGAATGAAATGCGCCGGGTGCTGCAAACGCTCGCGGCGCGCGTCGAAACGGCGGCACATCCGCTGCTCGATGATCGGCCAGTGCCGCGGGCAAACGGTCGCGTGCTGCTGATCGTCGTGACCGCCGACCGCGGGTTGTGCGGCAGCTTCAATACCAACGTCATCAAAGCCGCCGGATCGTTCATCACCGAGAACCCAAGCCGGCAGGCGGCGCTGGCGCTGGTCGGACGCCGCGGGCGGGACTTTTTCTCGCGCCGTGGATTTCAGGTGTTGTACGAGCAGGTCAACCTGTTTGCGCAATTGAAGTTCGAGAATGCGCAGCGGATTGCGACCGCCGCGATGGAGGCATTCACCGGCGGAGACGTCGACGCGGTGCATATCGCGTACAACGAGTTCAAATCCGTCATGGTGCAGCAGGTCGTCGTCGAACAGTTGCTGCCAATTCCGCGCGGCGCGTTCGACACGCCAGCACAGGGTTCTGGTACGGCACCGCCGCTTGAATACTTGTACGAGCCGAAGGCGGAAGAACTGTTCAAAAACCTGCTGCCGACATACGTTGAGATTCAGGTGTTTCGCGCATTACTCGAGTCGAACGCGGCGTTCTATGCCGCGCAGATGACGGCCATGGATGCCGCGACGCGGAATTCTGGAGAGATGATCGAGCAGCTGACGCTCTACATGAACAAAGTGAGACAGGCGGCAATTACCAGAGAGATTATTGAGGTTGTGTCGGGCGCTCAAGCACTGTAACGGTAGTTCCCAGTTGCCAGTTTCCAGCTCCCGGAGCGCGTTCTGAAGACTGGAAACTCGAACTGGAACCTGGATACTGACAATAGAACATGGCAACAGCAACAGGTCAGAAAGTCGGCAAAGTCGTTCAGATCATCGGACCCGTCGTCGACGTTGAGTTCGAAGGCGGACATCTGCCTGAGATCTACAACGCGGTTCGCATCCAGTCCGACGGCGGCAGCGGTCAAAAGATCGACGTCATCGTCGAGGTCGAGCAGCATCTCGGAGAGAACCGCGTCAGGACCGTCGCGATGAAACCGACCGACGGGATGCAGCGCGGGATGGCCGCGATCGATACCGGCGCGCCGATTTCGATGCCGGTTGGCCCGGCGACGCTCGGCCGCGTGATGAACGTACTCGGCGAGCCGGTGGACTATCCCGATCGTGCCGTTGACGCGAAGGAGCGCTGGTCGATTCACCGGAAGGCGCCGACGCTCGAACAACAGTCGACCGAGCTGCAGATGTTCGAGACGGGCATCAAGGTCATCGATCTTCTCGAGCCGTACGTTCGCGGCGGCAAGATCGGACTCTTCGGCGGCGCGGGCGTCGGGAAGACGGTCATCATCCAGGAACTGATTCACAACGTTGCGATGAAGCACGGCGGCGTGTCGGTGTTTGCCGGCGTTGGCGAACGCACGCGTGAAGGAAACGACCTCTGGCTCGAGTTCCAGGAGAGCGGCGTCATCAACACCACCGAGCTCGAGAAATCCCGCGCCGCCCTGGTCTACGGCCAGATGACGGAACCGCCGGGTGCGCGGCTTCGCGTCGCCTTGAGCGGCCTGACGGTCGCCGAGTATTTCCGCGACGCTGAGAACAAGGACGTCCTGCTCTTCATCGACAATATCTTCCGCTTCACGCAAGCAGGGTCGGAAGTCTCGGCGCTGCTCGGACGCATGCCGTCGGCGGTCGGCTACCAGCCGACGCTGCTAACCGAGATGGGCGAACTGCAGGAGCGAATCACGTCAACGAAGAAGGGCTCGATCACCTCAGTGCAGGCGATTTACGTGCCTGCCGATGACTACACGGATCCGGCGCCGGCGACGACCTTCGCGCATCTCGATGCGACCACTAACCTGTCGCGTGCGATTGTCGAATTGGGAATCTACCCCGCCGTCGATCCGCTGGCCTCGACGTCGCGGATTCTCGACGCGCGCATCATCGGCGACGAACACTACAATACGGCGCGTGCGGTGAAACAGGTTCTCCAGCGTTACAAGGATCTGCAGGACATCATTGCCATTCTCGGGATCGACGAGCTCTCGGAAGAAGACAAGCTGACCGTTGCGCGCGCCCGGCGTATTCAGAAGTTCATGTCCCAGCCGTTCTTTGTCGGCGAGCAGTTCACCGGAAAGCCAGGCAAATATGTGCCTGTGGCCGACACGGTGCGAAGCTTCAAGGGAATCGTGGAAGGCAAGTACGATCATCTTCCCGAGCAAGCCTTCTTCATGGTGGGTACTATTGAGGAAGCGGTCGACGCGGCGGAGAAGATGAAGGGGTAGGTTGCTGGGTGCCAAGGGTGCCAAGAGTGCCTCGGGTGCTGGAAGTTGAGTGAATGGCTCTACCAACGCATATTGATCTGCAGGTCTTGACTCCCGATCGTGGGATCATTCGCGAACGGGTCGATGAGGTCGAGATTCCCGGATCGGAGGGATACTTCGGCGTCCTGCCGGGTCACCGCCCGATGCTCGCATCGCTCTCGTTAGGCGAAATGTGGTATCGAAAAGGGGAAGAAAAGTTCTATCTCTCGATCGCGCTCGGGTTTGCTGAAGTGCTGCCTGACCGGGTGACGATCCTGGCGCGGCTCGCCGAGCGCGCCGAAGACATTGATGTGAACCGGGCCGAAGCCGCGCGCCGTCGAGCCGAGGAACGACTCACCAGGCCACAGTCCGACATTGACTACGAGCGTGCCCGAGTGGCGCTCACCAAGTCGCTGATGCGGCTGCAGGTATCCGCGCGGTTGCCGGGAGGGGCCCGCATCGGAGAGCTGAAGCGGATGCGCGACGTGGCAAGGGGCTGACAACGCCATCATGACGGCGCTGCCTTCGCTGACATGGGCCGTGCGGTCCGACCCCGGTCTGAAGCGAACCAGCAACGAGGACAGCTACTCGACGCGGCCGGATGTCGGTCTGTTCGTCGTCGCCGACGGTATGGGTGGGCACGTCGCCGGAGAAGTCGCCTCACGCGTCGCTGTCGAGGCGATCGAAGCATTCATCCAGGAAACCGCCGGGGCCGACAAGAACCGCACGTGGCCCTTCCCCTTCGATCCGACCGTCAGCCTCGAAGCCAACCGGCTGCGCGCCGCGTTTCGGCTCGCCAATCGAAAAATTGCCTCTGCCATTGCCGATTCGCAGGATCTGCGGGGCATGGCGACGACTGCGTCCGCTGTGCTGCTCGGCCCGCAAGGCGCGAGCGTGGCGCACGTTGGAGACAGTCGTGTCTACGTGCTGCGCAGCGGCAAGCTCGAACAACTCACGCACGATCACTCGTGGGTAGAAGAGCAGGTTCGGGCCGGGACACTGACGCCGACGGCGGCGCGCCAGCATCCATGGCGTAACGTCGTCACGCGCGCCTTATCGGGCGGTGAAGACCCGGAAGTCGACGTCACCGAGGTCATGCCCCGCCCGGGCGAACGTTACCTCCTGTGTTCTGATGGCCTCTTCACCGTTCTTCCTGACGCCCGCATCGCAAACCTGCTGGGGGATATGAAGGCACCGCTCGACGCGATTGCCGGCGCGCTCGTCGCCGCGGCAAACGAAGCGGGCGGTCCCGACAACATTACCGCGCTGATTCTGCACATCGATGCTCGGTAATCTCGCACGGCTGATCCGCTACCGAGGGTTGATCCAGACCTTGGTCGCGCGCGAGCTGAAGGCGCGTTATCGGGGATCGGTCCTCGGGTTCTTCTGGTCGTTCATCAATCCCCTCCTGCTGCTGCTGATCTACACGTATGTCTTCGCGTACATCATGCCGAGGAATTTGCCCCCCGGGCAAGACCCGAAGCCTTTCTCGGACCCGTACCCGTACGCGCTCTTTCTCTTCTGCGGGCTCCTGCCATGGACATGGTTCTCATCGTCGTTGAACGAATCGGCCGGCGTGTTGATCTCGGGCGGCAACTTGATCAAGAAGGTGCTGTTCCCTGCGGAAGTTCTGCCGATCGTGACAGTGCTCGCGAACATGGTGCACTTCTTCCTCGGGTTGCCGATTCTCGCGGCGTTCCTCGCCTATTACCGTGCCCCCGTCACCATCGGCGAGCTGGTCTGGTTTCCCGTAATCGTGCTCGTGCAGCTGCTGTTTACGCTGGGACTGGCGCTGATCGTGGCCGCCTTGACCGTACATTTCAGAGACATCCGCGACATCCTCGCGAACGTCCTGATGCTCTGGTTCTTCGCGACGCCCATAATCTATCCGTGGACGCAGGCACCAGACGTCGGCAAGTGGTTCGTCAACGTCAATCCCTTCAGCCATCTCGCCATCTCGTATCAGGAGGTGCTCTTTTTCATCGGGCCCTTCGGGCACTGGCGGTGGCTCTTGTCGCTCGGAGCGGCGTCACTCGTGTTTTTCCTGTTTGCATATTTCATCTTCGACCGGCTGCGTGACACCTTCGCCGAGGAAGTCTAATGGCCAATGCGATCGAGCTCAGGAATGTGTCGAAGATTTACCGGCGGTACACCCACCGACGCCAGTTCGCCACGCTCAAGAGTGCACTGTTGTCACGCAGTCTGGTCCGTGACCTGCGCCCTGGCGAGACGTTCGCGGCGATGCAGAACGTGACAGTCGCCGTGGCGTCTGGGCGGACGTTAGGAGTCATTGGCCGCAACGGGTCCGGCAAGAGCACGCTGCTGAAACTCGTCGCGGGCATTACCAAACCGACGGCTGGCACCGTGCAGGTAAACGGCCGCATTTCCGCGCTGATCGAGCTCGGCGCGGGATTTCACCCGGAGATCTCCGGACGCGAGAACGTCTTCATCAATGGCATCATGCTCGGTCTAAGTAAGCGCGAGATCGCGCACCGCTTCGACGAGATCGTCGAGTTCGCCGAGCTGAAGGATTTCATCGACGCGCCGGTGAAGACGTACTC
The DNA here is from genome assembly GCA_035758845.1 of Vicinamibacterales bacterium. Taxonomy (GTDB): domain Bacteria; phylum Acidobacteriota; class Vicinamibacteria; order Vicinamibacterales; family 2-12-FULL-66-21; genus JALZOC01. The sequence continues at coordinate 10,131 of DASTVZ010000105.1, read as the reverse complement.
GTCCGGCATGTATATGCGATTGGGATTTGCCGTCGCGATTCATGTCGATCCTGACGTTCTCCTCGTCGACGAAGTGCTCGCCGTCGGCGACGAGGGTTTCACGCACAAATGCCTCGACAAGTTCGCTGAGTTCAAGCGACGCGGAAAAACGATCCTTCTCGTCACGCATGCTCTCGGGCTCGTCGAGCGATTCTGCGACGAAGCCCTGTGGATGGACGCCGGGACGATGAGAGCGATGGGAGATCCGAAGCGGGTCGTCGGCGCGTACATCACAGATGTCGAGACCAGCGAAGAACAACTCCTCGCCGCCGGAGACGCGAAGGCGAAGGAGTCTGCCACCGTGGTCTCGCCCGACGAGGCGACCACGGCAGTACTCCCCGATCACCCTGTCGAAACCGCGGAAGGACCGGCAGACATGTTCCGCGCGACGGAGGGTCGCTGGGGTTCGCGCGAGATCGAGATTACCGAGGTGCAGCTGGTTGGACCTGACGACCAGCCCGGACACGTGTTTCACAGCGGCGAATCGTTGACGATTCGAATACGACTCCGATCGCCGATTGAGAATCAAGACTTCGTCATCGGTGTCGGAATCTTCAATGCCGAAGGTGTCTGCTGTTACGGCACGAATACAAGCATCGAGGAGCTCAAGGCCGTCCGCATTCTGGGCGACGCAGAAGCGCTTTTCTCAATCGACAGTCTCGATCTCGTCGAGGGCACGTACAAGATCGACGTCGCCGTTCACAAACTTGACGGTTACCCGTACGACTATCACCGGCTGCTCTATACGTTTCGCGTGAAGTCCCGGACAAAGGACGTCGGTATCTATCGTCCGCGGCACGCGTGGCGATTCTCTGACGGCGTCGCGTTCGATCGCATGAGCCATGAAGCCTGACGGCGATCCCACGACCCGCGCCCTCACCTGGGAACAGGTTGACGCAGCCGTGACCGGCGCGCGCTCCGACGGACGACGGATCGTTTTTACCAACGGCGTGTTCGATCTTCTTCACCCCGGCCACGTGCGCTACCTGCAGTACGCCCGCCAGCTCGGCGACATGCTCGTCGTCGGACTGAACGCCGATGCGTCAGTCCGAAGGAACAAAGGACCTGGTCGCCCGATTACCCCTGAGGGCGAGCGGGCGGAAGTCCTCGCCGCGCTCGAATGCGTGGACGCGGTCGTCATTTTCGGCGAGGACACGCCCGCCGAGATCGTTCGCCTGGTCCAGCCCGACATTCTCGTGAAGGGTGCGGACTGGCCGGCCGATCAGATCGTGGGCCGCGACACGGTCGAGGCACGTGGCGGCCGCGTCGTGCTCGTTCCGGTTGAGCCGGGACACTCCACGTCGGCGATAGTCGAGCGGATCAAATATGCCAGGTGAAATGCCGAGTGCTGAATTCTGAATGCCGAATCGATCGCCCAATCAATCAGCATTCAGCCATCAACATTCAGCCTTTCAAAGGTTAGAATAAAAGGTTCCGGATTTCGAAGAAGCGCTCACCGTGTCGTCGTACACCTCCAGTTCGTTGACGTTGCGTTCGCTGTTGAAGACGGCAGCCAGCCGCCTCCGCCTTGGTGCGCCCGCGCCGCGTGTTTCCGGGTTGACGCCGCCGGCGAAGGCGCTGTTTGCGGCGGTAGCGGCGGAACGCAACCGGGTGCTGCTCGTCGTCGCGACTGATGCGGAGGTCGAGACGATGACGCGCGACGCGCGATTCTTCTACTCGGCGCTGGAGGGATTGTCCGAAACTGAAGTTGAGCGCGTCGTTCTTCCCTATCCCTCTCACGAAGTCGATCCCTATCGTGGGCTTGCGCCACACTTTGATATCGCGTCGGCCCGGGCCCGGGCACTGAGCGCCGCCGCCGACGGAACCGCCAGACTCATCGTCGCGTCGGCATCCGCGCTTCTTCCGAAAGTCAGTTCGCCCGGACAGATGAGCGCCGTTTCGCTGACGCTCACGCCCGGACACGACATCTCGCCAACCGATCTCGGCGACATGCTGGCATCGGCCGGTTACACGCGGCAGGATCCGGTCGACGAGCACGGCGAGTTCTGCGTACGCGGCGGCGTGGTCGACTTCTTTCCGGCTGGTGCGCGTGAGCCGATCCGGCTGGAGTTCATCGGCGACACGATCGAATCGATACGCTCGTACGATCCGGCCACGCAGCGATCGACGGTCGCGCTCGATCAGGCAGCGGTCGCGCCGTTGCAGGAACTCGTCGGCGATGCGGACACGCCGGATCGTTCCGCAGCCGCGTTCGATCACCTGTGGGCACACGGTCGGCCGATGGTGATTCTGTCTGAACCTGACGAAGTTCGATCGCACGGCGAAAAGACGGCGGCCCAGATTCAGCATAGCTACGATGAGGCGATTGCGCGCGGGAATCGAGTCCCGCCTCCCTCCGATCTGGTTCTCGCATGGGATGACGTGACGCCGTGGTTGGCCGAAGCGACCGCGTTGGAGACACTGTCGATTGAAGAGTCGTACCACATTGGGTGTCAACCGGCGCTCGAGTTCGCAGGCCGCGTCACCGACTGGGTCGCCGAAATCCGGCGCAGTCGCGAACTCGGCGAGACGATGGTATTCGTCGCCAATTCTGCGGGCCGCGCCGAGCGTACGATCGAAGTGCTCGGCGATTACGAGATCTACGCGGCACCGATCGAAGGAGCCGAGGAGGTGCGCACCGCCTCCGTTCTTGTCGGCATCGGCCATCTCTCGCGCGGCTTCCGCCTTCCCGACGCGGGGCTGCAGTTCTGGGCCGAAAGCGACGTCTTCGAAGAGGAGCGCAAGGTCCATGAACGGCGCCGCTCCGCCACGCGCACCTTCCTCTCCGATTTCCGCGATCTGAAGGTTGACGATCTGGTCGTTCACGTCGATCACGGAATCGGCGTGTTCGTGGGACTGAAGCGCATCGATGTCGGACTCGCGCCGCAAGAGTTCATGGAACTCCGGTACGCGGGCGACGACAAGCTCTTTGTTCCGGTTGAACGGCTCGACCTCGTTCAGAAATACACCGGAGCGGCGCGACCGTCACTCGACAAACTCGGCGGCACGACCTGGGAGAAGGCAAAGACACGCGTCAAGAAGGCGATGCGTGACATGGCGGAAGAGCTGCTGAAGCTTTACGCCGCCCGAAAGGCGATGCCCGGACACGCGTTCACGCCCGACTCGCACTGGCAGCAGGAATTCGAAGACGCCTTCGAATGGGAACTGACGTCCGACCAGTCGAACGCCATTACCGACATCAAGCGCGACATGGAAGCGGCGGCGACGATGGATCGGTTGCTGTGCGGCGATGTCGGCTACGGCAAGACGGAAGTGGCGATGCGCGCGGCGTTCAAAGCCGTCATGGACGGCAAGCAGGTCGCGTTTCTTGCACCGACGACGGTCCTGGCATTCCAGCATCTGAAAACGCTGCACGATCGCTTTGCCGCTTTCCCGGTGCGCATCGACATGGTCAGCCGATTCAGGACAAAGGCCGAGCAGAAGGACACGCTCGAAGATCTGAAGAACGGCAAAGTCGAGATCATTGTCGGCACGCACCGGCTGCTGTCGAAGGATGTGCAGTTCAGAGACCTCGGGTTCCTCATCGTCGACGAAGAACAGCGCTTCGGCGTCGCCCACAAGGAGCGCATCAAACAGATGCGAAAGCGGGTGGACGTCCTGACGATGACCGCGACGCCGATTCCGCGGACGCTGAACATGTCGCTCGCGGGGATCCGAGACATGTCGATCATTGAAACGCCTCCCAAGGATCGCCTCTCCATTCAGACCAACGTCGTCAAGTTCGATCAGGAAGTGATCCGGCGCGCGATTCTGACCGAGATGGAACGCCGCGGCCAGGTGTATTTCGTCCACAACCGGGTCGAGTCGATTTACTCACTCGGCAATCTGATCACGCGCCTGGTCCCGGAAGCGCGCATCGTCGTCGGGCACGGCCAGATGGGCGAGGAAGAGCTCGAGCGCGCGATGGTGGACTTCGTTGCGCATAAGTACGATGTGTTGCTCGCGACGACGATCATCGAGAACGGTCTCGACATTCCCAACGCGAACACGATCATCATCAATCGCTCGGATCGCTACGGCCTGTCACAGCTGTACCAGCTTCGCGGCCGCGTCGGGCGATCAGATCGCCGGGCCTACGCGTATCTCTTGATTCCGCCAGAAGAGGCCCTGTCGCCTGTGGCAAAGAAACGGCTGGCGGCGATACGAGAATTCAGCGACCTGGGAAGCGGATTCCGCGTCGCCGCGCTCGACCTGGAGATTCGCGGCGCAGGCAACCTGCTCGGGGGCGAGCAAAGTGGCCATATCGAAGCGGTTGGGTTCGATATGTACATGAAGCTGCTCGAACAGACCATCAAGGAATTGAAGGGTGAAGAGATTGAAGACGAGATCCGGGCGACGGTGAATCTGCGGGTCGATCTCCGAATCAACGACGAGTTCATCCCCGACATGAATCAGCGGCTGACGGTCTATCGGCGAATGGCCGCTGTGCGCACCGAAGACGAGCTGAATCGGCTGGTTCTTGAAGTGCGCGATCGCTACGGTCCGCCACCGGAATCCGTGCTGAATCTGGCGGAATACGCCTCCATCCGCATCCTTGCCGACAGGATCGGGCTCGAGTCGCTAGACCGCGAAGGCTCCGCCGTCGTCCTAAAGTTCAGACCTGACGCGAAGCTCGATCCGGCGTGGCTCTTCCGGGTGGTGCAGCAGCGCGGTGACGTGACGCTGGTTCCTCCCGCGACCTTGAAGCTGGACCTGAAGAAGCCGATGGCGCGCAAGGCGGCGCCGGAACCACGGATGTCGTCAGCCCCGGGTAGCGGACGGAAAGGGCGCGATCCGGTTGCCGGCGGATCCTGGTGGGCTGCTCGAGCGCAGGCCGGTGAGGTGGCGCCGGGCTTCACGAAGGATGAAATCATGCGTCCGGCGAAAGAAGATCCGCGGGCGGAAGACGGCGTGTTCTCGCGCGTTTCGGGGTTGCTGGCGGATTTGAGCCGCGGCCAATCAATCGAGTAAAATATTGTGCTACAGCAGTTTAGGGAAAGATCTATGAAGTTCATATCCGCGGCAACGCTGGCGCTGGTGGTGGTGGCGATGCCAGCCCGGGCGCAAATCATCGAACGTGTGCTGGTGAAGGTGAATGGCGACATCTTCACGCAGACAGAGCTTGAAGAGCGACAGACCGCCGCGATCCGCGCGCGCCTTGGCGTCGATCTGAAACCAGAGATGGTCAATGACAACGCCGAGCTGAAAAAGGCGCTCGACGAAGTCACGCCGCAATTGCTGGTTGATGCGATCGACGAGTTGCTCCTCCTCCAGATGGGCAAGGAGAAGGGGTATCACTTGAGCGACGAGCAGTTCAAGGGCTGGCTCGACAATCTGCGCAAGGAACAGAACCTCACCGACGAGCAGAAGTTCGCCGCCGCCTTACGGCAGGAAGGGATGACGCTCGACGATCTGCGCAGGAATGTCGAGAAGCAGTTCCTGGTGAGCCAGGTGCAGCGGGACGAAGTCGGATCGAAGCTGTCGATCACCGAAGAAGAAGCCCGGCAGTACTACCTGACGCACAAGAATGAGTTTGTCGAGCCGGCGACCGTCACGCTGCGCGAAATCCTTATCGAGGTCCCAACCACCACCAAGGGCGGGCAGGCAACGATCAGCGTTGCCGCACAGGACGAAGCCGAGGAGAAAGCCGCGGCGATCCGAACACGGCTTCTCGCCGGAGAGGATTTCGCCAAACTGGCGGCCGAGGTTTCGGCGGCACCATCGAAGGCGAACGGCGGTCTGATCGGACCAATCAATCTTGCCGAAGTATCCGCTTCGCTGCAGGGAATGATCAATAAGATGAAGCCGGGGGACATCACGACGCCAATTCGCACGAACCGCGGCGTGCAGGTGCTGAAGCTCGAGACCTTGAAGCCGTCGGCGATTCAGCCCTTCGAAAGCGTCCGCGATCTGGTGGCGGACAAGGTCCACGACGTTCGTCAGCAGACAGAGGTCCGCAAGTTCTTGTCGAAGGTGCGAGGGCAGGCGCTGATCGAGTGGAAGAACGAGGAGCTGAAGAAGCTGTACGAAAAGCAGGTGGCACTCGAATCAGGGGGCGGCGCTGACTGAGGTAACGCCGACGCCGCCGTGGTATGCGATCTGGACACGTTCACGGCACGAAAACGTCGTCCGGGAACAGCTCCAGCGCAAAGGCTACGAAGCGTTTCTTCCGACCATTACCAAGTGGAGCCGGTGGAAAGATCGTAAGAAGAAAATCGACTGGCCCCTCTTCCCCGGGTATTGCTTCGCGCGGTTCGATTCGAAAGAGCGATTGCCGATTCTGTCGTGCACCGGTGTCGTGAACATCGTGTCGTTCGACGGCGAGATTGCGCCGATCCCCGAGTTCGAGATTGAAGGGATCCGCCGGCTGGTTCAGAGCGATCTGCAATTCGATCCCTGTCCACTGATTCACGAAGGGATGATGGTGGAAGTGATCCACGGGCCGCTAACGGGAGTCGTGGGACGCCTGCTGCGCAAAGGCGCACACGCGCGCCTGATGCTCGCCGTGGATCTCATTGGTCAGGCAGTCAGCGTGGAAGTCGACGCGGCGGATGTGAAGCCCTATTAGAAAGGTAAAAGGTAGAAGGCGAACCCTTTACCTTTTACCTTTTACCTTTATGAAGATTGGATCCATCGAACTGACGCCGCCGTTTGCGCTCGCGCCGATGGCGGGCATGACCGACACGGCATTCCGCCGACTGGTAAAGCGGAAGGGCGGGTGTGGATTGGTGGTGAGCGAGATGGTCAGTTCGGAGGGGTTGGTCCGCGGCATCGATCGGACGCTCGAGTACGCGGAGTACACCGAGGAAGAGCGCCCTGTCTCAATTCAGATTTTTGGTGGCGACCCGGAAAAGATGGCGGCGGCGGCGCAGGTTGTCGAAGGCATCGGCGCCGACATCGTGGACGTCAACATGGGTTGCCCAGTGCCGAAAATCGCCAAGCACAATGCCGGGTGCAGCCTGATGCGCGAGCCGGGGCACGCGGCAGATGTCGTTCGTGCGATGACCCGCGCGGTGAAGATTCCTGTCACCGTCAAAATGCGCGCTGGCTGGGACGCCGACGCGATCAATGCGCCCGATCTGGCGCGGCGCGTGGAGGATGCCGGTGCCGCGGCGATCGCGGTTCACGGGCGCACGGCGGCGCAGTCGTATTCTGGTATGTCCGACTGGGATCTCATCGCCCGAGTGGCGGACGGACTGTCGATCCCCGTGTTTGGCAGTGGAGACTGCATCGATCCCGAACAGGTAGTCGATCGGCTGCGTGCTGGCAAGATAGCCGGTGTGCTCGTCGGCCGCGGAGCGCTCCGCAATCCGTGGATCTTCGAACAGGCAGCGGCACTAGCGTCAGGTCATTCACCCCGCGCCGTGACACTGGCCGACCGTGGCCAGTTCCTCCTCGACTACATCGATCTGCTGATGAACGAGCGCGTCGACGAAGCTGAGGGGTTCAGGCACGTCGCGCCCGGACAGCCTTCTTCTTCGCCGCCACCCGCGCGTGGCCACGATCGATGGGTGATCAACAAACTGCGGGCGCTGAATGCCTGGTACACGAAAGGGCTGGATAACGGATCGCATCTGCGGATCGCGATCAATTCCGCTGAATCAATTACCCAATTACGCCACATCATCGAAGACTTCTTCTTCGAATCACCGGTCGTTACGCAACCGCCTTCACCGTCACACTGCGATGCTGTCTAGAGAACAAGAGGAGCTCCTCCTTTCTCCTTTTCATCTCTACGTCACGATCGCAGTGTGACAGTGAATGTCGCCGATTAGTGGTCGCTGACAATCGATTCAGAAATCTCGTAGTCGTATGCAAGTGCCTTTGACGCAGCTGCCGTGAAATGATGCCCCGCGGCTGCGTGGGCGGGATGCACAAGATAGCTCTTCAACCCTTCGACATCATCGAATTCAATGATTACCGCGTATTCGTAATCGTCGCGCATCATCTGCTCATATCCGGGCAGTGAGTGCTTCACGCGCTTGCCGACGCGCAGGCGCTTGATTGATGGGATGTTCTTCGCTGCCGACTGAAGGGCGTCGAGTACGGCGGTGCGATCCGACGGAGAGAGATCCGGTTTCGGGCTGAAGAGCACAACGTGCACGATCATCGACCGCCTCCGCTCCCTCCCCTGTTTCGTGGCCCGGCCGGTTTCCGCCGCAGCTTCTGGGCAAATCGCCGACGCTTCTCATCGCGCGGCACTTGGAATCGATCGCGCGGATCTTTGTGTTCGCCCCCCGGCCGCCAGTCGCGAGAGCGACGCTCGAGAGGGCTGCGCGCCTTCGGCCGCCGTCGCGCGACTGCATCCGCGCGCTCCTGATCCTGACTCTCCCACAGCCGCCCCCGCGCGAACCATTTCATCACCGCGTCGGGATGCCGTGCCTGCAGTTGTCGCAGCGTCGGAATCAGCTCCTCTTGCAGGTGCGCGCGAAAAGCGGTGGGCTTCCCTTCCAGGATGATCGTCCAGTAATGGTGCCGCGGCGGCATGACACTAGTGCGGCTCGAGGCGCTTGAGCTTCTCGATCAGCGTGGTGCGTTTCAGATTCAGGAGCTTCGCTGCCTGCCGCTTGTTGCCCTGCGTGCGTTCCAGTGACCGGCGAATGAGCGCGAGTTCGATCGTTTCAATGTAGCGCGCGAAATCGAGACCGTCATCCGGGAACCAGACCTCCGAGGACTCGGTCGCGCCGGCCGGCTCTTGAATGTCGGCCGTCAAATCCTGCACGTCGATTTGCGATCGACCCTGACTGAACGCCAGCGCCCGCTCAATGGCGTTCTCCAGTTGCCTAATGTTGCCCGGCCAGTGATACGCCATCAGGCGACGCAGCGCATCCTGCGAAATCGTCACCGCGCTGCGCCCTGATTCAGCAGCCAGCTTCTGAAGAAAATGCTGCACGAGCAGCGGGATGTCCTCGCGGCGCTCTCTGAGCGGCGGCAGCTTCACCGGGATGACGTTCAATCTGTAGTAGAGGTCCTCGCGAAATGCGCCCTCGGCGACCATCTTGGCAAGATCGGAGTGTGTCGCGGCGATCACCCGGACATCGATCTTGACCGTGTGCGAGTCGCCGAGGCGTTCGAACTCGCGCTCCTGCAGAACGCGAAGCAGCTTCGCCTGCAGCGCCGGACTCATCGTCCCGACTTCATCGAGAAAGAGCGTTCCCTTGTGCGCCTGTTCCAGCCTGCCCTGCCGCGCGCCGACCGCGCCGGTGAACGCGCCGCGAACGTGACCGAAGAGCTCAGCTTCGAGGAGCGTTTCGGGAATCGCGCTGCAGTTCAGCGCCACAAACCGGTTTGTCCGTCGCGGGCTGTTGTGATGGATCGCCCGAGCCGCCAGTTCCTTACCGGTGCCGGTCTCACCCGTGATCAGAACCGTGCTCGACGTCGCGGCGACCGTCTCGAGCAACTGAAACAGTTCGCGCATCACGCGGCTCCGGCCGACGAGCCCATCGATGCGATAGCGATCCTCGAGCTGCGATCGCAGGTACGCGTTTTCAGATTTCAGCCGTCGTTGTTCGAGCGCCGAGCGAAGGACGTGCAGCAGCGCGTCGAACTGAAAGGGCTTGGTGATGAAGTCGGCCGCCCCTTGCTTGATCGCCTCGACAGCATCCTTCACCGTTCCGTATCCGGTGATGACGATCGCAATGATTTCGGGATATCGCTCGAGCGCCGACTCGATCACTTTCGCGCCGTCGATGCCGGGCAGCCGGAGATCGGTGATGAGAATGTCGAAGGCAAAATCGGTGAGACGCTGCAGCGCGTCTTCACCACTGCCGGCTTGTTCGACGATGAAGTCGTGATCCGCGAGGCGTTCCGCAATCGCCTCCCGGAGCGCGGTCTCGTCGTCGACGATCAACAGATGTTTCTGACCCTCAGCCATTTATTTCGAGTGGGCGGTATTTTGACACCCCCGCACGGACCGGTCAATTCACCTACCCCTTCAGCCCTATAGCCGACGGTCGCGTCTTCCGATACATCTCAACGTACGGCGTGCGGTAACCCACATGGCCCGATGTTCAGGGCCGACGTGAAAAGCAATGATGACTGACCGCAAGACCATCTCAATCATGAAAGCGTGCGAGCTCGTTGGTGTGAGCC
>DASTVZ010000100.1:0-5993 GCA_035758845.1 Vicinamibacterales bacterium | reverse complement strand
GCCACGTCGAATGGGGCGACGCGAGAAGCGGCGGCTTCATGTTCGTCTTCAATCCGGCCGCGTTTTCTGGTGCGCCGCACACGTTTATCGGGTTCGTCAAGGGACCCGAGGACTCGTCGGCGCGGGCGCGCCTTCAGTACGATCTCATCTCGCGATACCCGAATATCACGGCGATCGATGGACGGGACATCATCGCGCGCATTCAGAAGGTGATCGACAACGCCGTGCTCGGCATCTCCGTCGTCGGCGGAATCGCGTTGATGAGCGGCGTGCTCATCCTTGTCGGCGCAGTGGCGATGACGAAGTTCCAAAGGGTCTACGAATCCGCGATCTTGCGGACGCTCGGCGCCGGCACGCGGCTTCTTACGCTGACCGTCGCGCTCGAATACGGAGCGCTCGGCCTCCTGGCCGGCACGATCGGCGCCGCCGGGGCGCTCGGTTTGAGCTGGGGCGTCACGCGCCACGTCTTCGACATTCCGTGGCGTCCTACCCCTGGCCTCCTGACCGTCGGCGCCATTTTGACCACGATGTTGGTCTGCGTGATCGGCGTGATTGCGAGCGCGGAAGTGTTGAGGAAGAAACCGCTGTCGACGTTGAGAGCGGAATGAAGCTCGCCGATCGCATCCACGAGGCCTTCCGTGGCGATCCCGAAGACGTGAAACGCGACCTGGGAGGTGCGCTTGGCAGAATCGGGGACATCATCGGCGGGGACTGACGCACAATCAGCATTTTCAGCTTCAGGCCATGAGTTGCCCATGACCGGTCGCGGTTGGTAAGATGAGGTTTTGCCGGTGGTGATCCGAACGCCCCCGGAGACCACCGCAGCGGAGACAAGGCCAGCATGGACTACGCCCCCTACAAGGATGCGCTCCTGCGAAAGCGCGGAGAGATTCTGTCGGCGGGCGGCGGCGTGAAACCGCTGCCGGCCACGATGGAAGTCAATTCGCGGCAGGGCGACCTGGCCGATCAGGCCAGCGGCAATAACGAAGTTCACATTCAGCTGAAGCTCAAGCAGACCGACGCCAAGATCCTGCAGGCGATCGAAGAAGCGTTATATCGGATGGAAAAGGGGACCTACGGAATCTGCCGCGACTGCGGAGAAGAGATCGCGCCAGCGCGGCTGAATGCGATTCCGTGGACCCGCGTGTGCATCACCTGCAAGGAAAAACAGAGCTCGTGAAAGCGACCGAACTTCTCGCCCTTCTGCGCGACTTCTACCGCGACAAGCTGGCCATGCGCCAGCGGCACGTGGCGGTCGCCAGGTACGTGCCCGATTACGACTTCAACAATACATACCAATACGTCATCGCTCGCGAGGACGTGCAGCTCAATTGGCTGCGCGACGCAATCACGGACATGGGCGGCTCCCTCGAGGACGTCGCCGAACCGACGATCCAGGGAACGGGGAAGGATCTCCAGTCGCAGCTCATTGGTGAGGACCGTGACGCGGCGCAGAAGTTCGTCGACGCGTGGCGGCCGCGTCTCGACGCCATGCCGAACGCGCGACATCGCAGCCTGCTTCACGTCATCATCGGAGAAACGCTCGAACATAAACGTTTCTTCCAGCAGGCCCTTGCTGGACGTTCCGATCTCCTCGGTCGGCGTGCCGACGGGGCGGGTACTCCGGGTCAAGTGTTAGGGGTCAGGTGGATAGAGCAATAGGAGCCGGGATCACTTGTGCGCGTGGTGATTGCTCTTGGCTCCAACCTTGGTGACCGCCCGGCCGCCCTCGACTTCGCCATCGATCGACTGTCGCGACTGATCGCCAATCTCACGATTTCCAGCTTCATCGAAACCGATCCTGAAGGGAAAGGTCTGCAGGATCAGCCCCGATATCTGAATGCGGTCGTCGTCGGTGAGACGACGCTCGGCGCACGCGAGATGCTCGATCATCTGCTGGCAATCGAGCGCGCTTACGGCCGTGAGCGTCCGTACACCGGCGCCCCGCGAACCCTCGATCTGGATCTGATTCTGCTCGGCGATACAATCGAGCACGCACCCGACTTGCAGGTCCCACATCCACGATTTCGCGAGCGGCTCTTCGTGCTCGGACCGTTGTCGGACGTCGCTCCAGGTATCACCGATCCGGAGACTGGGTTAACCGCGTTCGAATTACTTGCGAGATTGAAGAAGAGGAAAGGGCCAGAAGCCAGCAGCCAGAAGCCAGGAGCCGAGAGGTAAAAGGAAGGGCCGGGAAGTGTCACCTCCCCAGCCCTCAAGAGACTACGTGCTCTTCTTGTAGGTCGTGCTCGACGGTCCGCGCCCGCCGGTGCGGTCAATGGTAAGTACGCCATTGGCCAGCGACCAGGTCTGGGTGCTCTCGCCCTGATCAGTCTTCGTGGTGATGACGAGCTTGTTGCCGTCCCACTTGGCAGTTGCCGTGGCTTCCATTTGACCCATCTGGATCTTGCTCTCAGATCCGTCGAGCTTGTAGGTCTGCGTTGATGGTCCGCGACCGGTCGTCCGTTCGATCGTGAGTTCGGTTGCGGTCTGCTTGACGGTCATCGGTCCGCCGCCCATCCCGCGCCCGCCGCCTCCGCCCGGCGCACCGCCGCCCGCTGGCGCGCCTGCTGGCGCTCCGGCTGCAGGCTCAGGCGTCCAGGTGCCTGAGAAGTCCGGCTTCGCTTGCGCGAACGCGACCGTTGCCACCGCTAACGTGGCGATAGCAACCATTCCAATTCTTGCCCGTTTCATGCCTTGCTCCTTTGAAATAAGAACACTAACGAAGTACGACTGACCCGAGTGTTGCATCTACTCCCGAGGATTTCCGACGAGAGCACGCTGGCATCGCGTTACCGCGAATGACGTTCGTTCGTGGTGAGTTCCGGGATCCGTTATCCGGGTTGTTCCGTGTTGTTCCGTGGCCCGTGTTCTTCCGTGGCTCGTATTCTTCCGTGTCGTCCGTCTCTTCCGTGGCTTTATTCGAATCGAAGCGCTTCAATCGGGTCAAGCCCAGCAGCTTTCTTCGCAGGGTAGAACCCAAAAAATACTCCAGTACCGGCAGCGAATCCAAATGCCATCGCAATCGCGTTCGGCGGAATTGTGGTTGGCCACTGCAAGAATCTCTCCGCCGCCGCTGAAAGACCGAAACCCATCCCGATTCCCAGCAGGCCGCCAAAGAGGCTCAGTACGACTGCTTCGACGAGAAACTGCATCAGCACGTCACGGCCTCTGGCGCCGATCGCCATACGGAGTCCGATCTCGCGCGTCCGCTCGGTCACCGAGACGAGCATGATGTTCATGATGCCGATGCCGCCGACGAGCAACGATACGCCGGCAATCGCAGCCAGCAACGTCGTCATCGTCTTGGTCGTTTCGGTTCGGACGCTCGCCATTTCTTCCTGCGTGCGCACCATGAAGTCGTCCGGGTCATTGCCCATCAACTTGTGACGTGCGCGGAGCAGTTCAGTGATCTCCGCCGAGACCGGCGCGGTTTCGGGTGTCGCGGCGGACACTTGAATGTTGTTGATGTGCTGAATGCCCTGCAGCTTCTTCTGCACTGTGGTATAGGGGGCGTAGATCGCATCGTCCTGATCCTGGCCGAAGCCCGTCGATCCTTTCGGCGCCATCACCCCGAGCACTTTGAAGGGCTGATTCTTGACCCGGATGATCTGTCCTGTCGGATCGACATCAGGACCGAAAAGGTTGTCAGAGACGGTCTGACCGAGGACGGCGACTTTCTGTGCTGTGGCAACATCCTGTGCCGTGAAGAAGCTCCCAAACTTCGTCGGCCAGTTGCGAATCAGCGGCAGCTCGGTATCCGTTCCCTGAATCTGGGTCGACCAGTTCTGGTTTCCCGCGATGACCTGCGCCCGCGAGTTGACACCGGGCGCAAGATACTGGACCCCGGACAGCGACCGCAGCGCCTGCGCATCTTCTGGTGTGAGCGTCGTCGACATGCCGCCGCCCTGGCGGACGCCGCCCTGAGTGAAGTTGCCGGCGTTGATCGTGATCAGGTTGGTGCCGGCCGCTTTGACCTGCTCTTCGATCGTCGACTGCGCGCCTTTACCGAGTGCGACCATCGTGATCACTGCGCCGACGCCGATGATCATGCCCAACATGGTGAGCATCGTCCGCATTTTGTTGCGGTTCAGCGCCTTCAGCGCGATCAGCAACGTCATGAAAATCGACATGTTGCTCTCCTAAACCACGCCGCCGAGATGTTCGGCTGACACGTTGTCGGCCGGGACGTGCGGAACTTCCGGTTCGGGCGGTGGAAGCGCCGCGAGTTCCTTGGCGGCATTGCGCCGATTGGCGATCTTCTGATCGATCTGGATCTTGCCGTCGCGGAAGCGAACCAGCCGCGTGCCGTACTCGGCGATGTCCATTTCGTGCGTGATGAGCAGCACGGTGATGCTGCGTTCGATGTTCAGACGTTGAAAGATGTCCATGACCTCGATCGACGTGCGCGTATCGAGGTTGCCGGTCGGCTCGTCTGCCAGCAGGATCGTCGGCCGTGTCACCAGCGCCCGCGCGATCGCGACCCGCTGCTGCTGTCCGCCCGACAGCTGATTCGGAAAGTGATGAAACCGGTCGCCCAGTCCCACGGCCTTCAAGGCTTCCATCGCGCGCGCATGCCGCTCGGAGGCTCTGAGCTTTTCACTGCCGTTGTAGAGCATCGGCAATTCGACGTTGTCGAGCGCCGTGGTCCGCGAGAGAAGATTGAAGCCCTGGAACACGAAACCGATCTTGCGATTTCTGATCAGCGCGAGTTCGTCCTTCGACATGCGCGACACGTCCTTGCCGTCGAGCACGTAGGTGCCGCTGGTTGGACGATCGAGGCACCCGAGGATGTGCATCAAGGTCGACTTTCCCGATCCCGACGGACCAGTGACGGCGACGAATTCGCCGGCTTCGACATCGAGATTCGCGCCGCGAAGCGCGCGTACGGTGACTTCGCCGACGTGGTACGTCTTGACGAGGTCCCTGATCGAAATGACAGGCATTACCGGCCGCCTCGGCCACCGCCCCCGCCGCCACCACCAGGTCCGCCGCCCGGACCGCCGCGTCCGCGCTGCGGACCCATCAACGGATTGTTCGCGTTGGTGGTGCCCGATGTCGGTGTGCCGGTGTCGATGATGACGCTGGTGACGACTTCGGAGCCTTCCTTTATCTCGGGATTGGCGTCGATGATCTCGGTGTTCGTGCCATCCGAGACGCCGAGCCGCAGTCTGACCTGCTTCAACTGTTTGTTCTCGTAAAGCCACGCCGCTCCGCGCGTTTCGACCGTTGGCAGCGCTCCGAACAACGAGTCGATCGTCGTTGCAGAACCAGACATGGTCGGCGCATTGGCCACGCGTCCAGTTCGATTGGCGTTCGCTGCGTTCGTGTTTTGAGCGTTCGTCTGCTGTGCATTGCCGCCCGGCCGTGGATCGTTGCCCTGGCCGGCATTGACTCCGCCACGTCCGCCACCCTGGCCGTCGCCGCCGAATCCACCGCGACCACCGCCTTGTGCGGCACGCTGCGCCATTCGCTCCTGGAACGCGGCGCGTTCCTCTGGCGTCATCGTAGCCATCCGTTCTTCGATCCGCTTACGGCGTTCTTCCGGCGTCATGTTCGGATCGAATCCACCGCGTCCGCTGCCGCCACCGAACCCACCGCGGCCTCCGCTGTTGGGATCTCCGCCCAGTCCTGACGGCGCACCGCCCGCCATGCGATCGCCACCGCCGCGCGCCTCGTTCGCCGAACCGTCACCTTGCCGTTGCCGTTGCCCTTGACCTTCTCCCTGTGCCTGCGCGCGAGCACCGGCGTTTGCGGTCTGCGACGGAGTATTCGCTGGCGTTCCCGCGGCCGCCGCTGCTGGCGCTCCACCGGTCGTCGGAGTCGCACCGGCCGGGGGCTGTCCATTCCCTGTCACGCCAGCGGGTCCGCCGCCCGTGGCACCCGCGTTCCGGCCGCGCCCGCCGAAACCGCCGCGTCCGAAGTCAGGTGGAGGCTCCTGCTTGAGGGCTGCGAATATTTCAGTGGTTGGCCGGAACCGGGTCGCCGCAGAC
>DASTVZ010000037.1:0-7395 GCA_035758845.1 Vicinamibacterales bacterium | reverse complement strand
GCGGAAAGTCAGGATGCGCTCGCTTGCGCGGTGCAGAACTCGGCACACGCCCGACAGAATCGCTTGGACGCGGTAGAACAGTTCTTCCGAGATCAGCGGCTCGAGGTCGCCGCGCTTGGCGCGAACGCCGTACTCGGGGACGTCGACGATGCCCCCGTACAACTGGTTGCGCAGCAGCACGCCGATCGCCTGAGACGTGAGCGGCTTTCCGCGGCGATTGGTGAGGCCCCAGGCTCTGGCCTGTTTCAGCAGTTGTTCTTTCGTGTATCGGCCAGTCGCGTATTCGTCAAACGCGCGACGCACGAGCGGCGCCCGCTCCGGATCGTGCACCAAGCTCTTGCCCATCGACCGTGGCGCGTTCAGGTAGCCAATCGGCGCCAGGAAGACCCATCGACCGAGTTCCAGCGCGGCTTTCATGCCGGCGCGCGTGCGATCGGAGCGTACGTCGTTGTCGAATTGCGCGAACGCGGCCAGCACGCCCTCCATCAACTTGCCGGTGGAGGTGTCGTCGATCGGCTCCGTCGCCGAGCGCAGTGAGATGCCAAGCGACTGCAGGTGCGAGCGCAGCGCGAAGTGGTCGTACTTGTCCCGCGCGAAGCGCGTCAGGTTGAACACGACCACGAAGTGGATGCGGCCCTTGTTCAACCGGCAGTAAGTGAGCAGATTCTGAAGCTGGCTGCGATCGGTAGATTTGGCGCTCTCGCCTTCCTCGTGGAAGCGTTCGAGGATTTCGTAGCCCTGGCGGCGGCAGTACTCCTCGCAGGCGCGAAGCTGGGTCGGCAAACTGAGGTTCTCGGTCTGCTCCTTCGTGCTGACGCGAACGTAGATCACCGCGCCGACCATGATCGGCAGCGTAGATCCATTCGCGGGCTCGGGCAAGCTGCGTTTGCGAGGCACGGTTGCTACTCGGAAGCTCGGCGCTGCTCCTGGTACATCTCGACCACGATGAAAGCCATCGTCTCGGCGTGCCGGCGGATGTCCTCGATGTCCTGATCGGTCATCGACTCCGTGTCCTCGCCAAGCAGTTCACGACAGCGTGCGATCGAAATCGGTTCCGGCCTCGGATCCCCATGTTCGACGTCCTCCATTGGGCACCCCTGCGAACTCGTTGCAGACGTTCGTGATGCGGTGGGTGCGCTCGGAGCGCGCCGACATGGTGTCGGCGCGCCGAGACGATGAGCGTGGATGTGGCGTGACGCCGACACCGAAGCGCGTGACTTGAAGTCGAACGCGATGATCGCGTGGACGTGTGCGATCGATTTACCGGTTGTTGAAAGGAGCTGGCAGCGTTGCTCTGAGAGCGTCGGCTACAGCGCTCCGCGTCTGGCTAGACTGCGGAGGGATGCCCGATGGCATCGACGAGGTCTTCACGATACGACTACCGATGCCCCGGGTCAACGCAGAAGTGAGGTCGAGCTTCGTCGGCCATCACATAAGTGCTACTTTCGAGCTGCGCGGAAGCGGCGTCAAGGCCGCAGCCCGCAGGGTCGAGCGCAGCGAGAGCCTTGACGACGCCGAGCCCAGCTCGATACTGATCGTGGTGATGGCCGATTTCTGGCGAGAGTGAACGCCGAGAAGTACGGTGAGAAGTACAACGAGTTTCGCAACGGATCTCTGGCGCGTTCGCACCTGACAACACTCGTGCATTTGGCGCGCACATCACAGCGAGAACCCGCGAGCATTCCGGCGCGGACATCGGGGCGTGAGCAACCCTCCGGGCCGGCCTTGGGACAGGACAGGCCGAAGAATCGGGGGGTTGCTCACGCCCCCGCTCCATCAGTGACGCCGCCGAAGTGGGTTTGTGCGCGGCACAAACCGCCGCGCCTGTCGTTCTGCCTCTCAGCTCGCAAGTAGTCGGCGCGGAGAGACTTGCGAGCGGTGTGCTCGCGGACACGGGTTCAAAGACCATCGGTTTCGACTGACAACTTGGCGCTCCCGACGTGCGCCAACCACCGCTCATTGTCGCGGCCCCCCTCACGGCGTCAGCCGTTCCGATCCGAAAGCCGGGACCAGTGTGAAAAGAGCGTCGAGAAATCCA
The DNA here is from genome assembly GCA_035758845.1 of Vicinamibacterales bacterium. Classification (GTDB taxonomy): domain Bacteria; phylum Acidobacteriota; class Vicinamibacteria; order Vicinamibacterales; family 2-12-FULL-66-21; genus JALZOC01. The sequence goes on along the minus strand of DASTVZ010000037.1, from coordinate 5,357 downwards.
TCAAGTTCTCTCGCAGGTTGCGCGTCGAATTCACCGCGGCTTCCAGCGGACTGACCGTGCTGGCACAGGGCGCCAACACCCAGGCCTACGCTCAGCGGATCGCTGCCCGGACGAAGTTCGCGATCTCCGCTAGCCGCGACGGTCGGGCCGGCGCTAGAGAGACAACTACGCCCATTGCCGGAACGACTTGTGACGGTCAAGATCGAAGCAATGAACCAAGATCCGCTCAAACCCCAATAGCGAGTTCAAAACAGCTACACTCAACAGCGTTTCTGGATCGAGGCAGCCCCGCCCTGCTCACGTCGGGCCCGGCTACTGCAATCCATTGCCGATGGCCGGTACAAGCGAGCGCGCACGATGGCGGCAGCCGACGTCAGCCACCTGCTCCGCGCCTGGAGCGACGGAGACCAACTCGCCCTCGACGAGCTGACGCCGATCGTCTATGCGGAGCTCCGACGGCTGGCGCATCGGTACATGCGACGCGAACGCCCCGACCACGACCTCCAGACCAGCGCGCTAGTCAATGAGGCCTACATCCGACTCGTGGACTACAAGCGGATGCAGTGGCAGGACCGGGCTCACTTCTTCGCCGTATCCGCGCAGTTGATGCGCCGTATTCTGGTCGAGCACGCACGACGCCATAACCTCAAGCGCGGACGCGGCGTGCACCATGTCTCGCTGGATGAGACGGTTCTCGTGGGCGTCGATCCGGGCGTCGACCTCGTGGCGCTCGATGACGCGCTCAACACACTCGCGCGCGTGGATCCCCGCAAAGTGCAGGTCGTCGAAATGCGTTTTTTTGGCGGCCTCACCGTGGAAGAGACCGCGACGGTGCTCAAGGTGTCGCCGGTCACTGTGAGGCGCGACTGGAGCAGCGCCAAGATTTGGCTGTATCGCGAGCTCACCGGTGAAAGCGACGATGGACTTGGATCGCTGGAAACAGCTCGATAACCTGCTCCAGTCCGTGCTGCAGCGTCCGCTCGAGGAGCGCGACGCGTTTCTCCGGCAGGCCTGCGCGGGTGACGAACCGCTGGAACGTCGGCTCCGGGCCCTGCTGAATGCGGAGCCCAATGCGAAGCACTTCCTGGAACGCCCGGCGATCGAGGTGGCCGCCCTCTCGCTCGCCCACGACCAGAACGACACCGCGCCAGATCGCGCCGCCTCCTTGATCGGCCAGATCCTCTCGCACTACCGCATCGTCGAGAAGCTCGGCGGCGGCGGCATGGGCGTGGTCTACAAAGCCGAGGACACCCGGCTCCATCGCTTCGTCGCGCTGAAGTTCCTGACCGACGAACTGGCTCGCGATCGGGAGGCGTTGAGCCGATTCCAGCGCGAGGCTCGCACCGCGTCCGCGTTGAATCATCCCAACATCTGCACGATTCATGACGTCGGTGAGCAGGACGGCCGCTCCTTCATCACGATGGAGTATCTGCAGGGCTCCACGCTGAAGGAACGAATCGGCGGCCATCGCGGTTTGGACATGGACGCGTTGCTGACGCTCGGCATCGAAATCGCCGACGCGCTGGATGCGGCGCACAGCGCCGGCATCATTCACCGTGATATCAAGCCCGCCAACATCTTCATCAGCCCGCGCGGTCACGCCAAAATCCTCGACTTCGGATTGGCCAAGATGGCAGGCTCGATCGCTCACCCCGCTGATTCACCGACACTGGCCACCGCCGCGACGCACGGCGGCATGGTTCTCGGGACGGCGGCCTACATGGCGCCCGAACAGGCGCGCGGCGAGATAGTCGATCACCGCGCCGACCTCTGGGCATTGGGCCTTGTGCTCTATGAGATGGCGACGGGAACGCGTCCGATGGCTGCAGTCCGGCTCCGCGTCGAGCAGTCGCCCGACCTGGAGCGCATCATCTCGAAATGTCTGGAGGCAAACCCGCAGCTCCGCTATCAGCACGCCTCGGACATTCGCACTGACCTTCAGCGCCTGAAAAGGGACACCGGCTCGGCGCCCGTGACCAGCGGCGTGACGGCCGTACTCGCCACCGCGATCGTCGCGCGCTGGAAGACGGTCCTCCCTGCTGCTGCGGCGGTGCTGACGCTCTCGGTCGCAGGGTACGCGTATCTTCACCGGGCGCCGACGCTCACGGAGAAGGACACCATCGTCCTTGCCGATTTCGAGAACAGCACAGGCGATCCAGTATTTGACGACACGCTGCGCCAGGGACTGTCCGTACAGCTGCAACAATCCCCGTTCCTCACCCTGATTTCGGACCGGCAAGTACAGCAAACGCTGACTCTTATGGGACAAACAAAAGATGCGCGGCTGACCGCCGAGATCGCACAGCAAGTCTGTGAGCGGACCGCGAGCACCGTACTTCTGGAAGGCTCGATCGCCAGCCTTGGGAGCCAATATGTATTGGGCCTGCGCGCGAGGAACTGCAACACCGGAAGCATTCTCGATCAGGAGCAGATCCAGCCGGCGAGGAGAGAAGACGTCCTGAACTCGCTCAGTGAGATCGTTCGTCAACTCAGAACTCGGCTGGGCGAATCACGAGCAACGGTGGAAAAGCATTCGAAGCCGCTTGCCGAGGCGACGACATCTTCGCTCGAGGCCCTGAAAGCTTACAGCACGGGTCAGAAAGCGAACCGATCCTCCGGCAGCGCGGCGGCGATACCCTTGTTTCGTCGGGCGGTCGACATTGATCCCAATTTCGCCTTGGCACATGCGCATTTGGGGCTCAAATACAGCGAGGTCGGAGAGTTGGTGCTGTCAGCCGAGAGCACGACCAAAGGCTGGCGACTGCGGGATCGTGTCAGCGATCGGGAGAAGTTCTTTATCGACTTCAGCTACGACCGACAGGTGACGGGAAATCTGGAAAAGGCGTACCAAACCCTCGAGTTGTGGCTTCAGACCTATCCTCGAGGAGAGGAACCACCAACTCCACAGGGTTTGCTAGGGGGGATTTCCACTCATGGGACCGGCCGATTTGAAAGAGTGATCGAGACATCCCAAAAAGAGATCGTGGACGATCCCGACCGTGTATTCGGATATTCCAATCTTGCATCCGGCTATTTTTTCGTGGACCGTTTCGATGAAGCCGAGCGTGTGTTTCAACGAGCCACCGAACGCAAGCTGGAGAATCCTGCTCTCCTTCTGATCCGATACAACATCGCGGTCCTCAAGGGGGACAAGGACCAGATCGGTCGAATAGTGACTCTGGCCAGGGGCAAGCGTGGAGAGGAACACCAGGTGGCCAACGCGGAGGCTCTCGCTCTGGCTCGGTCGGGCCGCCTGAAACTGGCCCGGCAATCATCCAGCCGCGCCATGGATCTGGCCCGGCAGCAGGGGGGGCGCGAGGCGGCAGCCACTTACCAGGCCACACGAGCGGTGTGGGAAGCCGTGTGCGGGAATGCTGCCGAAGCGAAAGAGAACGCCATGGCGGCACTGGAACTTTTGAATGGCCGGGATGTCGAATACGCCGCCGGCCTTGCCCTGGGTCTTTCGGGAGACTCCTCTCGATCGCAACCGCTTGCCGATGATCTGGAACAGCGCTTCCCGGAAGATACGTTCGCCAGGTTTACCTACGTACCGGTTCTTCGCGCGTTATCCGCACTGGAGGTCGGGAAACCCACCGACAGCGTGGAGCGGCTGCACATCGCTCTGCCCTATGAGCTGGCGGTGAACGGCCTGAGTTTCAGACTTTATCTTGGCGGTCTGCACTCGGCCTATGTGCGCGGCGAGGCGTTGCTGGCCGCACACCGGTATCCGGAAGCGGCCAGCGAGTTTCAGAAGATCCTCGATCATCGCGGGATCGTCGGCGCGGATCCGATTGGTGTGCTGGCACATCTGCAATTAGGTAGAACATTCGCGCTCGCGGGGGACGTGGTCAAGGCAAAGCGTGCGTATGGCGATTTTCTCACCCTCTGGAAAGAGGCCGACTCCGACGTTCCGATTCTGGTGCAAGCAAAGGCGGAGTACGCTCGGCTGCACTAGCGCCCGTTTCCACACATCCGCTTCGCTTGTGCGTTCCATCTAGACGCAGCGGAGCGGGAGCACCGCGCCGCCGCGTCTGCACGCGAGGTCCAATGAGATCAGTGGCCCAGGCTAAATCGTTCCGTCGATCCATGGCGGAATTGCGATTGGACTGCCTCAGCAGGGCTCAGTTCCCACCGCCTTTGACATTCGGCCCACACACGGTTCCCTGGTAGACGAGATCGACGGTTGGCGGGACCGTGCCCGTGTGAGACCTGCCGTCGAATGTCATTGTGCCGGTCGCCTCGGCGTACTTGCCCGCCCCCCCGACGACCGTCAGGTCCACATGCGTGATGAACTCGCCCGGCTCGCCCGGCACGGGCGTGCGGGTGGGAACGCCCGTGGCGATCAACACGTCGCCCGCGGTCGTCACAAAGACATCGTATGACGTCACGTTGGGCGGTGGGCTGGTGATGAACACGGTGCTCGCGCCGTTGAGCACGCCAGTCACGGTGCTCAGAAACCTGCCGAACTGATCGTTCGACGGAATCCTGGTCTCCGCAATCGAGCCGCGAACGTAGTGGCAATCGGCCCGTGCCTCGACTGCCGTGCCGGCCACTGCCACGCACAGCATCAGCGCCAGTTGTGTGTGCTTTGTCGTCATTACGTCTCGCATGTGATGCCCCCAGCGGGATTCCGTCTCGGGAAGCCCGTCTCAACAATGTGTTTGCCGCCTCGAGGTGTCGTGATGTTCCTCAACTCCTAATAGGCGCAGACTGGGTGCCGCAGCGCTCATGCGTGGAATTGTCACCGGGAAACGGCGGTTCGGAGACGAAAGCGGGGGGCAGTGCCGATGACGAGCTGAGCGGGATCGTTTCAGGCGGCGGCGCGCAATGCCTCCATCCGGCCCAGCCAACGGGCAATTCGGTTCCAACTGGCGCGGTTCTGGTCCACCAAACCTTCATTTTCGGTTCTGATTTCCCGCAAGTAGCTGAAGGCCGGTGCAGTTGCGCCGGTTCCAATAAACCGATTTCCGTCGAACGCGATTCCGTCGGGAAAGAACAGTTGTTGGAACCGCTGGCGCTGGTCGAGTGCGGCCTGGACCCACAGGTCCGCAGCGCGCGGCAGAATCCGTTCTGCGAACGCCAGGATGCCTTCCACGTCGAGCTCTTCGAGCTGTCCTGAGTGACGGTCGATCCGCGCGAGCGTCAGCTCCTCGCGCAGCTTCTCGGCGTGGCGGTCGTATGTGTCGATGTCGATCGAGCGTTCAAAGAGGAATGCTTCGTCGAGTCGGTCCAGTTTGTCTTGAATCGCTTTGGCAGCCCGTTCGGCTCTGTCGAGTTCATCGCGAACGGTCACCTTCCGCGCCTTCCAGACCCGCAGCACCGATTCCTTCAGTAGCCGCATGTAGCCTGGCGTCGGC
>DASTVZ010000019.1:0-10228 GCA_035758845.1 Vicinamibacterales bacterium | reverse complement strand
TCAAACACATCCTGAAGCGGCTGCTTCGAACCCCGCTCTTCACCACGCTCACCGTTCTCACTCTCGCCATCGGCATCGGCGCCAATACCGCGATCTTCAGCGTCGTCGAGGGCATCTTGTTGCGGCCGCTGCCGTTCTCTCAGGCGGACGAGCTCGTGGCGGTCGATCACAGCGCGCCTGGGGTGAATCTGGCCAACGCCGGCGCGGCTCCGTTTCTGTATTTCACCTACCGTGAGGACTCAAAAACATTTGAGGATGTCGGCCTTTGGAATACTGGTACCGCCAGCCTGACGGGACGCGCAGAGCCCGAGGAAATCCGCTCCCTGAACGTGACACCGAATGTGCTGCCGATCTTGAAGGTGCAGCCGCTCGTCGGGCGAACATTCTCTGAAACTGACGGCAAGTCGGAGCAGCCGTTAACCGTGATCCTGACCTACGGCTACTGGCGCACGAAGTTCGGCGGCGACCAGTCGATCGTCGGTCGAACGATCACGCTCGATGGGCGTTCGCGCGAGGTCATTGGCGTCCTGCCCGAGACCTTCCTGTTCCTCGACGCGCGGCCTGCCGTCGTCCGCCCCATACAGTTCGACCGCAGCAAGATACTTCTGGGCCAGTTCAACTTCGCCGCGGTCGCTCGTCTCAAGCCGGGAACCTCAATCGCGCAGGCGAGTGCCGAAGTTGCGCGGATGATTCCGATCGCGATTGGGAGGTTCCCGGCACCCCCCGGATTCAGCGTCAAGATGTTCGAGGAAGCACGGCTCGGTCCGCTCGTCCGCCCGCTGAAGCAAAGTCTCGTCGGTGATCTCACCGCGGTCCTGTGGGTCCTCATGGGCACGGTTGGTATCGTCCTGCTGATTGCATGTGCAAACGTCGCCAACCTGTTGCTCGTGCGAGCCGAAGGACGTCAGCAGGAATTGTCGATTCGTGCGGCGCTCGGCGCAGGGTGGGGACGGATCGCACGGGAGCTGCTGGTCGAGAGTCTGACGCTCGGGGTTGCCGGCAGTGTGGTCGCGCTCGCACTTGCGTATGGCGCGCTGACCGTGCTGAAGTCGATGGCTCCAGCGAACCTTCCGCGCGTCGACGAGATCTCGATTGGCGCGCCGGTGCTTCTTTTCACCGCGATTGTCGCGCTCGTCGCGAGTACGCTCTTCGGAATGGTTCCGGTGTTCAAGTACGCAGGGCCGCAGCTCGGAACGGCGCTTCGGGCCGGAGGGCGGTCGCTCAGCGACAGTCGCGAACGCCATCGTGCACGGAGCGTACTCGTCGTCATTCAAGTAGCGCTTGCGCTCGTACTACTCGTCAGCTCGGGTCTGATGATTCGCACGTTCCAGGCGTTGCGGCACGTCGATCCCGGGTTCGTGCGACCACAGGAAGTCCAGACGTTCCGCATCTCGATACCGGAGTCCGCCGTGAAGGAGCCCGAGGCGGTCGCACGAATGCAACAGAACATTCGCGATCGCCTGGCGGAGATTTCAGGCGTGACCTCGGTTGCTTTCACGACGGTGATGCCATTGGAGGGAGGCAATTGGAACGACCCTGTATTCGCCGAGGATCGCGTATACAAGGAAGGACAAATACCTCCTCTTCGCTCGTTCAAGTTCGTTTCCCCGGGGCTTATTTCAGCGATGGGCAATCGCCTGATTGCCGGTCGCGATCTCACCTGGAGCGATACATACGAGAAGCACAAGGTCGCCCTTGTCTCGGAGAATCTCGCGCGCGAATTATGGCAGACGCCGCAGAACGCGATTGGCAAACGCATCCGCGACAGTCTGAAAGCGCCGTGGCGCGAGGTCGTGGGGGTCGTCAGCGACGAACGTGTCGATGGCATCGATCGGAAGCCGCCAACGATGGTGATTTGGCCGGTGCTGATGGATCAGTTTTCGGACGACGAGGTTTCGATCCGTCGGAGCGTGGCGTACGTAGTGCGGAGTTCGCGGACGGGATCCACGGGATTCGTGGACGAGATCCGTCGCACGGTGTGGTCCGTGAATCCGAACCTGCCGCTCGCCGGCGTGCGCACGCTCCAGGACATCTACAATCGGTCGCTTGCGCGGACGTCGTTCACGCTGGTGATGCTCGCGCTTGCCGGCGGGATGGCGCTGCTGCTTGGCATCGCCGGCATCTACGGCGTCATGTCGTATTCGGTCTCGCAGCGCACGCGCGAGATCGGTATTCGCGTCGCTCTTGGCGCGCAGAGCGACCAGGTCGTGCGCATGTTCGTGTCGCACGGCGCCAGGCTCGCAGCCGTAGGGATCGTTTGTGGAGTGCTAGCGGCGGCCGGCCTGACTCGCTTCCTGTCGACGCTGCTGTTCGACGTCAAACCAACCGATCCATTGACGTATGTCCTGGTGTGCGCCGGCCTGGTGAGTGCCGCAGTGATCGCCAGCTACGTTCCGGCTCTTCGCGCGACATCGGTTGATCCGGTGGAGGCGCTCAGGGCGGAATGATCGTCTGGGTAGAGTGCCTGGGGTGCTCCCATGGCACTCCTGGCACCCGATGGAGTAGTCTTTCCCGCGTTATGACGACACTCCGCCGCCTCCTCATTGTTGCCGCCCTCATCAGCCTGGGCGCGGCTCCGCAGCGAACCGAATGGAAGTCACTCTGGAACGGCAAAAACCTCGACGGCTGGACCACCTGGATGCAGACGCCGTCGCCGACATCGGATGTTCCGGGGCTGAAGCGTGATGCCGACGGCAAGTATTTAGAGCCGATCGGATCGGGACGCGATCCGCTCAACGTGTTTACCGTCGCACAGGACGTCGACGGCCGGTCTGCCATCCGCATTTCGGGTGAAGTGTTCGGCGAACTGCGGACGAAAGCGTCGTTCAGCGATTACCACCTGAAGTTTCAGTTCAAGTGGGGAGAAAAGAAGTGGCCGCCTCGCGATCGAGCGGAGACGAAGCGCGACAGCGGATTGCTGTATCACGTGCATGCCGAACCGGGTGCGCAGGGCCGAACGTGGGCGCGATCGATTGAACTTCAGATCCAGGAAAAGGACGTGGGCGATCTGTATGCGGTCGGATCCACGATCGGCGTGCGATCAAAAGTCCGTCCGGGCACCAACCCGCCGCTCTACGACTACGATCCGAGCGGTGAATGGTTTTTCTTCTCGCAGAGTCACGGCTCGTCGGGCCGCTGCATCAAGCAGCCTGATGCCGAGAAGCCGAACGGCGAGTGGAACACTGTCGAACTGGTCGCCTTCCGCGATGATGCGATCCACATCGTCAATGGCCAGGTCGTGATGCGCCTCCACGGCCCGATGCGCATCGACACCGACCTGCCGACACGAGTCACGTCGGGCGCCATCATTCTTCAATCAGAAGGGGCTGAGATTTTCTACCGCGACATTCAGGTCCGGTCGATTAAAGCAATTCCGTCCGAATACGTCGAAGTAAAAAGGTAAGAGGTAGAAGGTAAAAGGTAAGAAAGGCTAGAGCTCAGCTATTGGCACTTGGTGAAATGGTGAATTCGTGACTTGGTGAATTTCGTGCCACTGATGAATTGATGAGCTGCACACAAATTCACCAACTCTCCAATTCACCCATTCATCAATTCACCAATTCCCGTCGTGGTGCGCATAAAATGCGACCGCCGCATGTCATCGTCGCACTCGCTCGAGCTCATTCGAAAGCTGAGTCTCGATCTGCAAGACCGCGCTGAGCTGATCGAGCCGATGCTGGATCTCCTGCCCATCGGGATCGCGATCGCGGACGATCCGCTCTGCCGCGCGACGCGGATCAACCCTGCGCTCGCAAAACAGCTCGACCTCGCGGGTGCCGATCAGATCTCGCTCCGAAAGTCCGCGTTCGCACGATCGCCGCTGAAGTCATTCACCAATGGCCGGCCGATGACGCTCGAAGACCGCCCGATGTATCAGGCGGCGCGTAGCGGCGCCGAGGTGAAGGGGAAGGTGATCGACGTCGTGCGCGCCGACGGCAGCCATCTGACGTTGCTGGAATATGCGACGCCGCTGTTCGATTCGTCCGGCAGCGTGCGCGGCGCGATCGGGATCTTCATGGACATCACCGAGCATCGGCGCATCGCAGAGGAGCAACGGTTCCTCGCGAATGCGAGCGCGTTCCTCTCTTCGTCGCTCGATTACGAGACGACGTTGCGGGCGCTGGCGCGACTCGCCGTACCGATGTTTGGCGACTATTGCGCGGTCGACGTGCTCCGGGAAGATGGCGCGTTTGCTCGCGTCGACCTCGTCGTCGACGACCCGGATCGCCGGGAAATCGGTGAGGCGCTGAAGCGATATCCACCGAGATTCGTTGTCGAGGGTCCGGCGGTTCGAGCGATCAAGTCGGGCGAGCCGTTCGTCGACAACGACACTGGGCCAGACAAGTCGGCGCGAAGCGCGCAAACACCCGAGCACCTGGAACTCCTGCGTCGCTTCGGGGTGCGTTCGTTTCAGATGGTGCCGCTCCGAAGCCGCGGGCGGACGCTCGGACTCTTCACAACCGGATCGTTTTCAGGCCGTCAATACAACGAGCACGATCTCGCTCTCGCCCAGGAGGTTGCAACGCGAGCGGGGCTGGCGCTCGACAACGCGATGTTGTACCGCACGGCTCAGGAGGCCGATCGTCTGAAGGAGGATTTTCTCGCGACGCTGTCGCACGAATTGCGCACCCCGCTCAATGCCCTTCTCGGCTGGATGCACATTCTGAAAATGCCGACCGCTGACGAATCCACTCGCAAGCGCGCGCTCGAAAGCATCGAGCGAAACGCGCGCTCGCAGGCCATTCTCATCAACGATCTGCTCGATGTCTCTCGCGCCATGCGGGGCAAACTCCGCGTCGAGTCGTCGCCGGTCGATCTTTCCGCCGTCATTCTTGCGGCGATCGATTCGATCCGACCGGCCGTTCGAGCGCGCGGCCTCGACGTCAACCTCTCGATCGGCACTTTGTCCGGGCAGGTCTGGGGGGATGCCGATCGGCTCGAGCAGGTGATGTGGAATCTGCTTTCGAACGCCGTCAAGTTCACCAAGCCGGGGGGCCGCATCGATGTCACTGTCGAGGAGATGCTCGACGACGTGAAGATCACGGTTTCGGACAACGGCATTGGGATCGATCCGGCTTTTCTCCCGCACGTTTTCGAGCGATTCAGGCAAGCCGACGGCAGCAGCACGCGGGCACAGGCCGGACTCGGGCTGGGCCTCGCCATTGTGCGCAATCTCGTTGACCTCCATGGCGGCACCATCACCGTGCACAGCCCCGGCCTGGAACAGGGCGCTTCGTTTGCCATCATGCTGCCGGCGCGACGCGTCGCATTGTCGACCGACGCGGTGATTCCGGTTACCAACGCCACGAGTTTGAACGGAGTCCGGGTGCTCGCTGTCGACGATGATCAGGACTCGCGCGAGCTGATTTTGTTGACCGTCCGCGCGGCCGAAGGCAACGTCATGGTCGTGAGCTCTGCCGCACGCGCGCTCGATGCGATCGCGGCATCTCGTCCGCATGTCGTTATTTCAGATCTCGCGATGCCTGGCATGGACGGATACGCACTCGTTCGGGCGATTGCCGCAACCGTGCCCAATCCACCACCTGCGATCGCGATGTCAGGGCATGTGAGCGAGCGGGATGTGCAGCAATCGATCGAGGCGGGGTTCGCACGCCATTTGGGAAAACCGGCCGACTACCAGCGGCTGGTCGAAACGATCGCCGAACTGGCCAAGAGCGTCAATTTTGCCGAGTAGGAATTACGCAGCTACACGGCGCAGGCGCGACAACATGCGCTGAGGCAAGCGCCTTCCACGGAGCAGGCGGACGATCGGGATGTGTGCGGTGGTGGGGCACACTGTGAGCATCCGAACGGTTTCGACGGCGTCGATTCCCGTCAACGAGTCATCGAGGAGGATCACGTCGGGCGTCTGACAGGTTGCTTTCACGATGGCTTCAAAGCCCGTTCGTGCCACGAAAACGCGAAGTCCTGCCGAGCGGAGTTGCGCTTCTCGGACGTCCCTGGACACCGCGTCGCCGTCAGCTATCAGCACCAGCGGCGCGAGTGGAGAAGCGACCCGCGCCTGCGCGGCAACGATTGGCTGAACCGGCCTTGCCGATCGAGACACACTCTGGGCGTTGCGATGCACGTCAGCGGCCCGAGCAAAAATGTTGCCTACTTTCGCAACCGGGATCAGTTGTCCGGGATCCGGGATCCGATCTCGAGCTGCTTGCACACCTTGCCGTAGCTGAACGTGTACTCGCGGTGAATGGGCAGGTGACAAGCGTCTTGCGTGACTTCGCGTTCCGCACGCTTCTGCTGTAATCAACTCGATCTCACGAATGCCGATGCCTCGGATCCTGCGTAACGGATCCCGGGCAGCGCGAGCGTGTTGAAGGGCAGACGCGAGCCCCTTGATTACGGAGTCCGTAGTGCGCGATGTAATCCGATTGCGATTAACGTACCTGCGATCACAGAAATGGAATAGTCGACGTCGGTGATTTGGCCGGCTCGGTCGAAAATCGCAACAACCAGTAAACCGATGAACCCGCCGGCGAGAGCAGCGGCAATGATCTCAGCCGCGACGATTGTGGGTCGTCGTGGGCATTTGTGCGAATCGGTCAGATGCCCCTTGCAGCGGGGACAGGTGGCCATCTATCAGGCCTATCGGACGGAGCCGACAATAGCACAGCTCGAATCTCGCTATTCGCTTCCGGCGGCTCGCTCCTCGCTCTTCGCTCCTGGTTGCTGGCTTCCTCCGGGGTATGGAATGCCCGAAGCGTTGCAGCTCTTCCGTATGCGGAAGTAATGCGACCGGACCATCAATGATTCGCATATGATGGCGCGCTGAAAACCATGGGGCCTCTGAAGCGGGCGCTCTCGTCCATCCTGCTCGCGGGCGGCATCGTCACCGTCCTTGCGGGTCTGAGTGCCGCGTTCGCGTTTAGCACCAGCGGGATCGTGGCCAGCGTCGCGCTGGTCGCGGCGCTTCTTTACGCTGGCGGGCTCTGGTTCGGCGGCTCTTCGCAACGGATCGCGGCGCCCGGCGCCGATCTCGTCATCGTTTTCGATCGCTCGCTCAAGATCACCGCCGGCCCGGCACCCGGCACTTCCGTGATGATGCAGTTTCCCGAGGCGTTGAGATCCGAAATCGAAATGCGCTGCCGTCTCGCGCTGCGGGGAGAACATACGCACTTCGAGTGCGAGCACGCAGGCGCGCGCCTGGCGTTCGACATCGCTCCGATTCAGAGCATTCATGGGGTGGTGATGTATGGCGTGCTGATCAGCGGCACGGGGATGATTGCGCCGGCCACAGCGCCTGCGCCACTCACGACTGTCGCATAGAATCGGGATCCGGTTTCCGGTTTCCGGGATCCGAAATACTCAACGTTGCGGCGGTTTGGATCCGGATCACGGATCCCGGACGACGGATCCCGACGCGCGAAGCTACTTACTATCTTTGAGCGCCAGCTCGATCAAGTAATCGAAATATTGCGGTGGCGTGATCGTATTGCCGATCAACTTGCGGCCGTTGATGTAGAACGTCGGGGTCTGGCTGACGTTCATCTTTGCGCCGAGGGTCGCGTCGGCTTTCACTTCCTGGAGCGCCGTCTGGTATTGCGCATCGAAGTCCTGAATCGTTCCGATGTCCTTGGCGGCACCCCTGACGGCTTCAGGCGTCAAGCCGATCTGATTTGAGAAGATCCACTGCTCGAGTTTTTCCGCCGTGCCTAGCGGCTTGGCCATGATCACCGCCGCGGCCGCTTCGCACGAGGCGTAATGATTGTTCGGCGCACTCGGGTTGCACTCCGCTTCGAGGGGATAGTGCTTGACGACGTAGCGGACCTCGCCGCCGGCGAGATACTTTCCGAGCACCGGCTTGTAGAACTCATAGGTCTGGCGGCATGCCGGGCACATGTAGTCGCTGAACTTCACGACCAGGACTTTCGCGCCGTCGTTGGGAATCGGCAGGTCGACCTTCGGTTGCACCGCCCACCATTTCTCGGTATCCGCGCGCTGCTGATCGGTCAGCGGCGGAAACGCGGCAGCCTCGGTCGTGACCGCGGCGCTCTCGCGCGGAAACCACGCGATCGCGGCGCCGATCCCGGCGACCAACAACAGCAGCACCGCAACTGCTCCGGGACTGCTGCCAAGCGATCGAACGTCAGATCCCACCCGGCGCGGCAGAGCGGCCACCGGCATGGTCAAAGCTCCGCCCGAGAGAATGAAGATGGCAATGACCGCGATGTAGGTCGTCGCGCAGAAGAGGCACACCGTATGGAGCTGGAAGAAGGATGCCCACGCGAGATACAACACGATCGCCAGCCCGATCGTGGACATGAGGAAGATGTAGCCGGGAATCGTCTCCCGCGCCGCCGAGTGCGACCGCGCGGCAATTAGGAGGAACAGGACGATCGCGAAGAACAGAACGCCCCAGAGCGCGACCGGGACTGCCCACAGCGATCCGAAGCGGCTCAAATACGCCTGCGTGCAGTTCAGCGACGCGTTCACATCGCAAAAGCTTGTGTAGCTCGGGTCCGTCAGCAGTCGGTAATGCACGTAGCTCGACATGCCGGACGCGGCCAGGCCGATGATGGTGAAGACGAGGAGGAGCTTGCGGCGAAAAGCAGTCACGGCGGCATTCAGTTGTAATCGGGGATGCCGCGTGCGGTCAAGCGCCGGCGCCGTCCCGGTTAGTTTCCAACCGTTGGGTCTCAGATACAGTCAGAATCCCGCAACGATTTGTTGTGCAGATCTGGCAACTCGGCCGGTCAGGAGGGGGAGATGTATCGACTGCTCGCGATGTCATTGGTTGCGGTAATGCTATTGGTGGGGTATTCGATTCGGGAACCGAGGGTAGCCGCGGAAACGTTGAGTCTTCCGTACCACACCGGCGATTCCGTGCGCCTGGAATACGCAGATGGCTTAAGCAGGGGCAATTGCGTGATTGAGCAGTTCTATGGCTCGTTCATCAGTTGCAAGGTGCAGTCGCGTGGATTCCTTGCGCCCGACGCTCCGCCATCCGTCATTCACAACCTGAATAGTGTGATCTCGATACACTTGGTAAATAAGGCGCAATAGGATCTTCGTCCGCCCAGTCTCATCTCGCGTGGAAGAGAACGGCGACGACAAGATTCCAGACGATCCCGCGATCCGGTGACGCGACGAGTTCGCGCGTCACCGCCCCGCCAGAATGAGGATGCCGGCCAGCAGCGCAAGTACCGACAGAATCGGCCCGCCGAGCGGCAGCGCAACCAGCCCAGAGAGTCCGACCAGGATCAGATAAACCGCCAGCAGCAGCATTCCGAGATTCCGTCCAATCGCCAACGCCATTGTGCCTCCTCGAACTCGCGCATGTCCGCGCCGCGAGGAGTATAGCTGGTCATAACGACTGAAGAATAAGGAACGACGCAATCAGATTGGACGCTCAGCTGCGGCGCCGCAGAACGGTCGCGTCTGATTTGATTGCACGGCCTGCCCGAATCCGAGCGTTAGCATGGGCGAATTGTGAACTGATGTTCCCACCTGGCACAGCCCACTGCTCAGCAATGAGCAGCTTGGCCTCTCTGGGTTGGAGATTGAGCAGATCTCCTACCGAACGGCCCCTCAAATCGACGCCGTCGATGATTTCTGCGAATTTTTTGATGAGGCGAACTCGCATCGACTTTGCAATTCAGATTGGTATGTGTGCAATCAGTGCGCCCGACTCGACCCATAAAGGCAGGGTTCGGCTCGAGGTGACTGGTCTCGGTGCCTGACACACCAATTCGCTTCAACGTTCCGCTGCGCTAATGGCGGTCAACGACGAGTGAGGGTCGTCGCGGGCTGGTCTCTTTGGAGCAGGGCTGGTATCTCGCCAGCATCGGCGTGATGTGCCTGCTCGCCATCGGAGGCTTGATCGCGTCCGTTCGCACCGCCACTGGGTCGGCAGCACTCCGCGCTTGAGCCAGGCACGACGAAGAATCGGGCAGGCAGGTGTTTATCTTCTCGGCGATCGACGAGCACAGGCGCAATTTTGGTGGACCGCCCGGGGATCGAACCCGTGACAGCCTGATTTAAGGGTCCTGCTTTGTCGCCTTGCCTAACTCTGCCAACCCTTCTCGATCATCGCCGCCTTCCACTGCTCGCCGGTCGTAAACACGGCGTCTTGCGTGCGACAGACCTTCGTTTGGAGGAAGTCGCGATTGAGTCCGACCTGGAGGCACAGCTCCCAGCCGAATTGATGGCTGCGAAGGATACAGCGCGCCTCCACGCCATTTTTCCGCAGCATGAACATCTCGCCGAGGTG
>DASTVZ010000033.1:0-30680 GCA_035758845.1 Vicinamibacterales bacterium | reverse complement strand
AGATCGAAGCGCTGTGGGAAGCGTTCAACATCTTCAACACGGTGAACTACACCGGTTTCGGAACCACGAGGTATCGCGCGGTGAGTTCGTCCTTCGATGCGACGGCGAACAAGGCTGTCGTGAACCTGACGACCGATCCGGGATTCGCTGTGCCGACGACCGCGAGCAACACGCTCTTCGGACCGCGCGACATGCAGATCGGGTTCAAGTTTCTCTGGTAGTTCGCTGCGAGTTTCCAGCAAAACAAAGGGCCGGCTCGCTACTGCGAGACCGGCCCTTTTTGCTTTTCCCTTTTCCCTTTTCCCTTTTTTATTTCTTCTTCTTCTCCGCTGGCGCCTTGGTCGGCCTGAGCGTGTACTCAGTGCGGTAACGCATGTCGGCGTTGGGCCGGTTCACCTTGATTTCAACCTTGCGCTTGCGCTGCGTGGGATCGGGATTCGACGAGTAATAGCCGAGCACGTAGTAGTCGCTCGTCTCCGCATCGATCCGCTTCAGCGCTTTCATGAAGTCGTTCTGGTTGATCGTGGCAAAGCCGCCGGTCTGCTCGGCAAGGACGCGCAGGCTGTCCTGTGACGTTCTCAGGTAATTCTGAAAATCCATCATGTCGATCTTCTGGTCGAGGTCTGGCATGCCGACCAGGCCGCGTGGGTCGATCGTGTAAATCGTGGTGTTCGCCCGGTTGGCCTCGCGCGTCAGCTCGCTCAGTTCGTTGGCCAGATCGGCAAAGCTGAACTGGTTGCCTTTCTGCAGGAACGGGTTCGTGTCGTTCGCGTCGCTGTTGTTGCTCCCGCTCCCGTCGTCGCTATTGCCCGAGTTCGGGTTCATTTCCTTCCACTTGTCCTCGGCCTGCTTCTTCCGCGTTTCAGCAAACGGGTCGAAGTCGTAGCCGTTGCTCACATACACGAACGCCTTGCGCCGGTTATGGACCGACTCGAGCGTCTTCATGATGTTGTAGGCCGTGTCGAACGCGACGTGCGCGCGATAGCGCACCTCGGACGGACCTTCGGCGCCGACCGGGGCTTCGAGAATCTCGTTCGGCTTCAGTCCCGCGCCGGAAATCTTGTCGATTGCTTCGGTGAGCCGCTTGCGGTCGTAGGTGAGATCGATCGCCAGCGACGAGGGACCAGTCGAGACGATCCCGAACATGTCCCCTTCGTGCACGAGTTCGTTGGAGATCTTCTTGAACAGATCCTTGATCCGCCCGGTGTTCGGAAAATCGAGATGCAAATCGTCGACGAAAATCAGCCAGATTCGTCCCGCTGCGTCGTTGGTCGGCCGGCTTGGCGGCAGGATGATGCCTTCCATCACCGGTGCGGCGGGAGCGGGAGTGGAATTGTAGACGCGGCCGCCGTGAGTGAGGATGAACGAGATGACGTCCTGCTTGACGCCGTCTTCGTACACCTCGAAGTCGTTCTTCCCGAGGTCGGCGATGAATTGACCTTTGTTATCGCGGACGATGACGTCCGTCGAGACAAGGTCGACGCTGCGCCGGATCACGCCGCCCTGCGCGGGAGGAGCGATGACCGGTTTGTCTGCGGGCGGCTGTTGCGCCGTCGCTGGCTGCGGTGGAGTGGGCGGTGCGTTTTGCGCCTGAAGTGACCCGCCGACAGCCAGAAGCGCTGTCGCGGCAGACACTTTCAGCGCCCGCTGAAAATCAATGGCTCGCATGGTCTGATTATAAAGCTACTGCTCGTCGGGCGGACCCGGCTCGTCCAACCTCTGATCGTCCTGTTGATTGACTGATGAGTCGGACGGCGAGCCTTCAGAACTGCGATCGCGGCGCCGATCCGGCGACCGTCGTCCCCTCCTCCTCCGCCGTCCTACGACCGATCGCAGGGACTCGAAAACCGATTCGTAGTCCTCGAGGCCCGCCTGTACTTCCGCCTCCGTAACCCAGGTGTCTGGGTTTAGACGCTCCGCGGTGGTTTTCAGCTCTTCCTGACGGACCGCATCCGTAACCGCCTCCGAAATCCGCGTGAGGACCTCTGAGTACCGTGCCCTCAATCGCGACAATCCTTCCGAGCCAAGCCGCGCCTCGACTGCACTCAGCGCATCGCCGGCTTGTGGCCGCGGAGGCGGCGGGGCGACACGCGGTTCGACCAGGAATTCTTCAACGACCGCAACGTCGGCGGGCTCGATTGCATCGATACGTTGGTCCGTCTGTTCCACAGGCGGCTCGTCGATCAAAGGAACAGATTCGCTGACGCCGGCCGTTTCCACCGTTGCATCAATCTCCGGTGCGGCGGTCTCCTCCGGATCCCTGCGAGGCTGGCTCTCCTGGATCCGACGACGCAGCTGGTCCGGAGATCCCGACCCTCTCGGCTCGCCAGAGGGATGGGCCTGACCCCCGCCAGGGGGCTGACCCCCGGTACCGTCCCGGCCACCGTCCTGCCCTTTCAGGATGCGCGTCCAGTCGAAATCAACGTCGGGGTTGTGTTGCTCGATCAGGCGGATGGCGTCTTCGTCGAGCGCCGATCGCCCGATGCGGATGCCGGGCGGCGTTCGAAACCAGTAGAGGATGCGCGATCGCGGTTTCCCGCGACGTCGGCCCCCGGAGCCGTGCGTATGCACGACAAAGGTGTTCTCGTACCCGCGTTTGTCGCGCGTAAACCTCAGATGCGGCAGAACTACTTCCTCTTCTGAGTTCGAGTGGCGGTCTTCCGAGCCGATGTTTTCGAACGGGAAGGCGCGGATTTCCGCGGCGCCGGTTTGGCTCGCCGCGGCGTGGCGGCGCGTGACCGGCTGGCGGCGCGCGGTGCTTTTTGCGCCGGCGCGCGGCGCGGTGGCTCAGGGACCGGCGCGGCACGGTGCACCATCGTGAATCGGGTTTGATCGCCGATGGTGTGATAGCTCCAGATTTCCGCGACGTTCACCTGATTCTCGGCGGCAAGGCGCCGCGCGATATCGACCGATCCCGCGGGAACGTAGAGATGAAAGGGAGCGCGCGCGCGTCCGAGATGCGCCCACTGCGCCATCGCCTCGAGGTGATTGACCGACTCGGCCGTTTCGACCTCAACAGTACACATCACTTTGTGTCCACGCTCCGTCGATGTGAGTACGAGGTCCGGAAAAATCTGCACCTGGCCGATTCTCACTGGCACCGTCTGGTCTTCGCCGATGTTCGTGGTCACATCATGACGACGCTTGAGTCGAACCTGCAGCAGTCGAATGACGCGGTCGTGCTCCAGCTGCTCGCGAACAGGGCGAACCAGTATCGGGCTCACGTGACCTCCACGAGGGAGAAAAATTGGAAGGGTCGGGAAAAAGAACCGCGAATTATAACGTGTCTTTTTGGAAATTGTATAGCGAAACCGTCTTGAACGCGGCTCGACCTTGACGGGCCATGTCTTTTCCCCTCAGAATGATGCGGTGATTGCCTCGGCCACAAGCGTCGCCGACCAAACAACCCGGACGATCCTGATAGTCGACGACGACCGATCGGTCGCCGATACGTTCGCCCGGATGCTGAAGCTGGAAGGGTTCGGCGTCGAGACCGCGCTGTCCGCCGAAGCGGGCCTCGAACTGGCGGACAAGGTCCATCCGCACGCGATCATTCTCGACATGCGCATGCCCATCACCAATGGGTTGCAGTTTCTGCGACTGGTTCGCTCAAGGCCCCATCTGGTCGAGGTTCCAGTCGCCATCGTCACGGGCGATTACTTTCTCGCCGAGTCGGTGCAGCACGAACTCAAATCGCTCGGCGCCTCCATCCGATTCAAGCCGCTCTGGCTCGAAGATCTGATCGCGCTGGCCAAGACCCTCATCTCGGCGTGAACGATCGCTTTCTCAAAGCCTGCCGCCGCGAACCAGTAGATGTCACCCCAGTTTGGTTCATGCGCCAGGCGGGCCGGTACATGGCCGACTATCGCGCCCTTCGCCAGCGATATTCGCTCCTCCAAATCTGTCGAACGCCTGAACTCGCCGTAGCGGTCACACTTCAGCCGGTCGACGTCATCGAGGTCGACGCAGCCATTCTCTTTTCCGATCTCTTGATTCCGTTCACCCCGATGGGGCTGGACTTCGATTTCATCAAGGGTGAAGGGCCGTCGATCGCACACCCAATTCGTTGTGCCGGCGATGTCGATCGTCTGCGATCGTTCGAACCACGCGCCGCGTTGTCGTACGTGCTCGAGACAATCAAGTTGCTCCGCCGGGAGCTCGTCGATCGCGTGCCGCTGATTGGGTTCGGCGGCGCGCCGTTCACCCTCGCCGCGTACGCGATTGAAGGAGGCCCGTCAACGACGTACGCACGGACCAAAGCGTTCATGTACGCGCAGCCTGCGGCCTGGCACCAGCTCTGCGAACGGTTGGCCGGAATGATGGCCGATTATCTGACCGCGCAGGTCGAAGCGGGCGTGCAAGCGTTACAGATATTCGACTCCTGGGCCGGAGCGCTGGGACGTGACGATTACCGCGAGTTCGCGCACCCGCACACATCGCGGATTCTCGCTGACGCCGGAAAGCTCGGTGTTCCCGTCGTGCACTTCGGCGTCGGCACTGCCGCAATCCTGGCGGACCTGGCTGATGCAGGTGGCGACGTCATTGGCGTAGATTGGCGCCTGCCGCTCGATGAAGCGTGGTCGATCATTGGCCCGAATCGAGGAATCCAGGGCAATCTCGATCCCACACTCCTGCTTGCGCCGCGGGAACGACTACTTGCGGCGGCCGACGACGTCCTCAGTCGTGCGGGCGGTCGGCCCGGACATATCTTCAATCTGGGACACGGCATTCTCCCGAATACCCCGCTCGAGCTCGTGCAAGAACTCGCGAAGCACGTGCATCAATACAGATTGTAGTTAACTTTCGGCTGTCGGCTTCTGGCTCTTGGCTTCTGGCTCTTGGCTCGTTAGCTTGCGGCCGTCAATCGAAAGACGCGTCTCAGCAGCCAGCAGCCAGCAGCCAACAGCGAAAGATTATGATCAGTTCGTGATCGCAATCATCGGCGGCGGCATCACGGGACTTGCGGCCGCCTACGAACTGACCGCGCGTCGCGCGCCTTTTCAGCTCTTCGAAGCCTCTCCACGACTCGGTGGCATCATCCGCACCGAGCACGTGGATGGTTTTACGATCGAAGCGGGGCCCGATTCGATTCTGGCGCAAAAGCCAGCGGCTATCGCGCTCTGCGAGGCACTCGGCCTGCGTAACCGGCTGATCACGACCAACGTGCCTCGCACGGCGTTTGTGCTGAAGGACGGCCGGCTTCATCCCCTCCCCTCTCCATCCGTCTTGGGCATTCCGACGACCTGGAAAGGGCTCGTCACATACGATCTGCTGTCGCCGGGCGCGCGCCTGCGCCTTGCCGTGGAACCGCTGATTCGACGGCGGCGCACCGTCGATGATGAGTCGGTCGCTGCGTTCTTTCGTCGGCGCTTCGGCGACACAACTGTCGCCACGATCGCGGAACCGCTGCTCGGTGGAATCCACGCCGGGGACATCGATGCGCTTTCGATTCGATCGCTCTTCCCTCGGTTCATCGATGCCGAAGCCCAGCACGGCAGCGTGCTGCGCGCCTTCCATCGTCATCAGGGCGCTGGTGCCGATGGGTTGTTCAGGTCTCTGCTTGGGGGGATGGAAGAACTCGTCACCACGATTGAGCATCGTCTTCCTGCGAATTCCGTCCATAAGAACGCGGTAGTTGAGGCGATTGCGCCAGACAGCGGGGAATGGCGAATCGCCACGCGCAGCGGGACAACACCCGCGCGTGCCGTGGTTCTCGCCTGTCCAGCTCACGTGGCGGCGACGCTGATCCGGCCAATTGATGCGGACGCCGCAGAACTCTGCAAAGAAGTGCCGTATGTTTCGACGGCAAGCATCGCGCTCGCCTGGCCACGGCACGCCATCGCCCACCCGCTGAGCGGGTCTGGCTTCGTCGTCGCACGCCGGGCAAACGGTTTGCGCATCACGGCGTGCACGTGGGTGTCGTCGAAGTGGAGCAACCGCGCACCTTCCGGTATGACGCTGCTGCGCGTATTCATCGGCGGATCGCACGATCCGTCTGCGGTCGATGTCGCCGACGATGCGCTCGTGGAGTTGGCGCTAAAGGAATTGACACCGATTCTTGCAATCAAGGAACCCCCGGTCTTGACCCGCGTGTATCGTTGGCGGCAGGCCGGCGCCCAACACAACGTCGGACAAATCGCGAGAGTAAGCGAGATCGAACGCCGGCTGGCGGCGCATCGAGGCATTCTTGTTGCCGGCAGCGGTTTTCGCTCCGTCGGGATTCCTGATTGCGTCGCCGATGGACGCGCTGCCGCGGCATCAGCGTGCGGTAGCATGCAATGATGATGTTTATCGGGATCCGGGGGTGCGGGATCCGGGATCCGAATCGTGAGTCGTGAGCGCCTGCGCCCCGAGCGAGCGGCCGGAGGGAAGCGGCGCCAAGCGCCGCCCGCGAGCGAGAGCGCGTGGGGGTGGAGCCCCACGCGCCGTAAATAATGCAGACAGAAACGGTGGATGTGCCACGGTGATCAAAAAGATTTCATGTGCTTTCGTCGGAGTCCTGGCAGCGTCGGCGATGCTCTGCGCGCAGACCGCTGACGTTCAAAAGGTGTTGAGCGAGATCAAGGCGAAGGACAAAGGCCTTCTCGCCGTGTCCGAAGAAGACGGACGCTTCCTTCGACTGATGATCGCGACGAGGAAGGCACAGCGCGCGCTCGAAATCGGCGGCGCCAGCGGCTACAGCGCAATCTGGATCGGCATGGGCCTTCGCGAAACCGGCGGGCGGCTGGTGACGATCGAGTACGATCCCGTCCGCGCGAAGGAACTCGCCGAAAACATCAAGCGCACCGGGCTCTCGGACATCGTCCAGGTCCTCGCCGGCGACGCGTTTCAGCAGATCCCGAAAGTGCAGGGCACGTTCGACTTCGTCTTCCTCGATGCGTGGAAGAAAGACTACAAGCGATTCTTCGACATGGTCTTTCCCAGGCTCGACAAAGGCGGCCTATTCCTCGCCCACAACGTGGTCAACAAGAAGAGCGAGATGGGAGATTTTCTCGACGCGATCCAGAAGCCGTCGATGTGGACGACGATCGTGTCGCCTTCGGGTGAAGGGATGTCGGTGACGCTGAAAAGGTAGTTCCAGTTACTGGCAACTAATCTTCAACCGCCGGTTCCGCGGCCGGAACCACGGTCTTTTTCGGCGCACGCTTCTTCCGGACTTTCGCGCCGCGCAGCCCTGCCGGTACCGGTTCGTCGCTCGGTTCGAGGCGGGACATGCTCGTCAGGAATTTTTTGACGCCGTGTTCGTCGAACTGCACACGCGTATACGCGTCCTCGACGGCAATGACCGATCCCAGACCGTAGGTTGGTTCCACGACCCGGGCCCCCACATCGAACCGCTTCATCACGAGCTCCTTCGCCGGCTACCCCACTCTGTGCCGCCGCAAACCCTAGGCTATCAGATATTTAAGGCGCCCGTCAACACGATGCCCTGTGCTACAGTGCCTCGCGTTTCCGTATGCGTCCGGTGCACATCATTGGCGTGTCTCTCGATCTCGGTGGCAACCGGCGCGGCGTCGACATGGGACCCTCTGCGTTTCGAATTGCCGGGCTAGGCGAGCGGCTGACCGCGCTCGGCGCCACAGTGATCGATGCGGGAGATCTCGTTGCTCCGATTCCAGAAACGAAGTCATTCGGCGATCCGACGCGCAAGTACATCCGGGAAATCGCCCGCGTCTGCGAGAAATTGTACAAGACCTCGCTGACGGTCCTGGAGAAAGGTGGATTCCCACTCGTTCTGGGAGGTGACCATAGTCTCGCGGCCGGCTCCGTCGCGGCGAGCGCGGACTTTCTTCGCCGCGATGAACAGCCGGTCGGACTGATCTGGGTCGATGCGCACGGAGACATGAACACGCCAGCGACCAGCGGCAGCGGCAACGTCCATGGCATGCCACTCGCGTCGCTGCTCGGCCCCGAGCCGGCGGAGCTGTCGCGGATCGGCGGGTTCTCGCCGAAGGTGAGGCCGAATCACACGGTGCTCATCGGCATTCGAAATCTCGACGAACGCGAGAAGCAGATCGTGCGCGACTCGGGCGTGCACGTGTTCACGATGAAGGATATCGACCGGTCGGGGATTGCGGCCGTTGCCGAACAGGCGCTGAGTATTGCCGGCGCGGGCACCGGCGGCGTTCACGTGTCTTTCGATCTCGATGTCTGCGATCCGGGCATCGCTCCTGGCGTCGGCACGCCGGTGAAAGGCGGTCTCGATTATCGCGAAGCGCACATGGTCATGGAGATCGTCGCCGATTCGGGCCTCCTGCGCGCGCTGGATCTCGTCGAAGTGAATCCCATCCTGGACGATCGCAATATGACCGCCATTCTTGGCGCCGAACTGGCTCTGTCTGCGCTGGGGCAGAAAATCATCTGATCGCCGATTGCGGATTGATGATTGCCGATTTTGAGATTGTCGATTGCGGAGTGAGAGTGTCGATTGCGGATTGTCGATTTGTGGATTGGCGCCCAATCAGCAATTCCGCAATCTCAATCCTCAATCCCCGATCTCAATCCTCAATCCCCAATCACCCAAATCCGCAATCACCAATCCGCAGTCGGCAATCGAACTCTGTTAGGATCGCGCCGCATGCGTAAACTTGCCGCGCTGTTCGCCTTTCTCATGGCAGTCATGACCGTTGTTCGCGCAGCGGACAACCGCCCCAACATCATCTTCATCATGTCGGATGATCATGCGGCACACGCGATCAGCGCTTACGGATCGCGTGTGAATCAGACACCCAACCTCGATCGTCTGGCACGCGAAGGGATGCTGTTTCGCAACGTGTTCGTGACCAACTCCATCTGCACGCCGAGCCGGGCCGCGATTCTCACCGGTCAGTACTCGCATCTGAATGGCGTGCCGGTTTTCAATCGATTCGACAGTTCGCGATCGACCGTGGCGAAGCTGCTTCAGCAGGGCGGCTACTACACCGGCATGATTGGCAAGTGGCACCTCGGGAGCGATCCCGCCGGCTTCGATCGTTGGGAGATCCTGCCGGGGCAAGGCGCCTACTTCAATCCGATCCTCTACACTGCGACCGGCGAGAAGACCTACACGGATCGTTACGTCACAGATGTGATCGCGGATCTCGCGATCGACTTTTTGAAGGCACGGCCGCGCGAGAAGCCATTCTTTTTGATGCTGCACAACAAAGCGCCGCATCGCCCATGGGAACCGGACGCCGCCCATCGCGCGCAGTTCGCAAATCGCTGGATTCCGGAACCTGAAACATTCTGGGACTCGTACGCCACGCGCACCGACGCGATTCACGAAAACCTGCAGCGCGTCGCCGGCGACATGACCCGCCGCGACTTGAAGCTGCAGCCGCCCGCCGGACTCGCCGGCGCACAGCTGACGGCATGGCTTGGAGAAAAGCCCGACCCGGTCACGATCGTTCGCGACGGCAAGGACGTCACGCTGACCGGTGAAGCACTCGGCCGCTGGAAGTACCAGCGCTACATGCAGGACTATCTCGCCACCATTCAATCGGTCGACGACAACGTCGGTCGAGTGCTGAATTTTCTGGACAGCAACGGCCTGTCGAAAAACACGGTTGTCATCTACACGAGCGATCAAGGGTTCTTTCTCGGCGATCACGGCATGTTCGACAAGCGGTTCATGTACGAAGAATCACTGCGCATGCCGTTTCTTGTCAGGTGGCCCGCCACGATCAAGCCGGGCACGACCGGCGAGGCAATGGCGCTCAACATCGACTTTGCGCCGACGTTTCTCGACCTTGCACGGCTTCCCGTTCCCCCGGACATGCAGGGCCGCAGTCTCGCTCCCGTCTTTCGCGGCCGGACGCCGCCCGACTGGCGGACGTCGATGTATTACCGCTACTACCACGATCCGGGAGACCACAACACGCGATCGCATTACGGCGTGCGCACGCGCACGCATAAGCTGATCTATTTCTGGAAAAAGGACCAGTGGGAGCTTTTCGATCTCGTCAACGATCCGCAGGAGATGCATAACCTGTACGGAGCGCCAGGACAGGAGACCATCACGGCCTCGCTGAAGGCGGAACTCGCCAGACTAAAGAAAGCGATGAAAGACGACGACCAGTTCGCCAACGAGCAGCTGCCGAATGGCGTCGACGGACCGGCGGCGAAGTTGCGGGGCAAGTAGATCAACGGGCCAAGGTCCGGGATCCGGTGTCCGGGATCCGGGATCCGCAAAGACCGACATACGGGAACCGATTAAAGCTCACACACATGATCACAAAATTCGACTTCTACATCGAGACGCTCAATCGCTTGTCGCGGCGCCAACTGCTGAACATCGCCTGGAAACTTGGCGCTGCCGCCGTCCTCCAGCCAATTGCGACGTCCAATGTGTTCGCGCAGGCCGTGTTTGGCAGCTACCCGTTCACGCTCGGCGTGGCATCAGGCGACCCGTGGCCGGACGGCGTCGTGCTGTGGACGAGGCTCGCTCCCGATCCGCTCAATGGCGGCGGCATGCCGGCAGCGAAAGTCGAAGTCGGTTGGGAAATCGCGAGCGATCAGGGGTTCCGCACGATTGAGCAGAAAGGTGTCGAGATCGCACGGCCCGAGCTCGGTCACAGCGTCCACGTCGAAGTGACGGGCCTTCAACCAGGACGCGACTACTGGTATCGCTTTCGCGCCGGGAGCGAAGTCAGTCAGGTTGGCCGAACCAAGACGGCGCCGGCCGCCGATGCACTGGTCGATCGCCTTCGTTTCGCAGTATGCGGCTGCAATCACTACGAGGCCGGCTACTTCACGGCGTTTCGCGGAATCGCCGACGAGCGTTTCGATTTCGTGTTCCACAGCGGGGACTACATCTACGAGGATCGCGCCGACGGTGGCCGCAACCCCGCACTCGTCCGGCAGCACAATAGCCAGGAAATCTTCACCGTCGTCGACTACCGTAACCGCTACGCGTTGTACAAATCGGATCGCAATCTCATTGCCGCGCACGCGTCGGCCCCCTTTGTCATGGCCTGGGACGATCACGAGGTCGACAACGATTACGCCGGGAGGGCCGAGGAGCACGACGCTCCGCCGGAAGTATTCCTGCTTCGCCGCGCCGCGGCCTACCAGGCGTACTACGAAAACATGCCCGTCCGTCGCGCCGCATTTCCGACTGGGCCCGACATGCGCATGTACCGACGGCTGAAATTCGGCAGCTTGATCGACATGAACGTGCTCGACACTCGCCAGTACCGGAGCGACCAGGCCTGTGGTGGCGGTGTGGTCACCGGGTGCGCCGCAGCCAACGATGCGGCGAGGACGATGTTGGGTGCCGAGCAGGAGCGATGGTTGTTCGAGCAACTGCCGACGGTGCGCGCGAAGTGGACGGTCATCGCCCAACAGGTGCCGATGTTTGCGCGCGATGCGGCAGGTGCAAATCCCCAGGCGCAATACTCCATGGACAAGTGGGACGGTTACACAGCGGACCGCGATCGTGTGTTCGCGCGGCTCAAAGAGACCAAGGCGCCCAATCCAATCGTCCTGTCCGGCGATGTGCATATGCACTACGGGTCGGACTTGAAGATGGATTTCCGCAATCCGCATTCAGAGACGATCGGCGTCGAGTTCACGAACACGTCGATCACCTCGGGCAGCGATGGAACCGATGTCGCGACGATCTGGGATCAGATCCGCGGCGCCAATCCGCACGTCAAATATCACAGCGCCCGGCGCGGCTACATCGCATGCACCGCGACACCGGCGACGATGCGCGCCGATTTCAGGATCCTCGATCGCGTGACGATCCCCGATCAGCCGATCAGGACAGGGGGGTCGGTTGTCGTTGAGGCTGGCCGCCCGGGGGCTCTCCTGAGTTCTTGAGGCGCGCGGCGCGCCGATCGAGTCCGCGCCACGCGACCCACACGCCGGCTCCGAACACGACGCCAAGCACGAACACCGCGATGACGGTGAACAGCATGGCCGTGATCTGCATGAAGAGGAACTTCACCGTCTCCATCTCGTGATCTCCGGTCCGGTCCGCACGTGCCGGGCGGACGTCTTTAGCGCCCGCCCGGCACGTCAATCAGCAATCGGCAATGTCAATCCGCAATCGACAATCGACACAATCCGCGATCACCAATCAGCAATCAGCAATTCTTCATCATTTCCAGGCAAGCCAGATATCGTAGACCGGCTCAATCATGCCGTCGATCCAGCCAAGCTGCCCCTTTTGACGGAACTCGTTGCCGAACCTGTCGACACGCTTCTTCGTACTGTAATCGGTTCCGATCCATTGAACCCCTGCGCTCGCCAGCGCGGTCAATTCATCTGCCTCGGAGATCCCGTTGTGATTGCGATCGCGCCATAAGAGTAGCCGAGAAAAAATCGCGTCCTGTGAATCTATTCGGCCCTCTGCATAACTCGCGCCCCAGCTGGGTCCTTCCGCGAACTTCAACACCTCGAACCCATTCGTTGTCGTCACGTCCGAGCGATCGGCGTAAACGGGTGTGTGGTTCCCAAACAATTCCGAGCCATCGTCGATCCGGCCGTTGTTGTTCCTGTCAATTGCGAGAAATGCGTCATCCGAATCAGGCTGGGTCCACGCTACCCTGTCGGGTATTCCGTCTCCATTGAGATCGAACGTCACGCCATCGTCTGCGCTCGTCAGGTGATAGCCATCGCGTGCGGTGTCGACGAGGATTGGACTGCCCGGGGTCCACACGCAGTCGGCGCCATTCCAGTAGTAGTCCGCTCCTTGAGCCGCGCACTGATCCGCCGCGGATTGCTGCACCGGCCACACGCCTGCAGTGCTCGCCGTCGATCCGGATTGGTACCAGCTCACGAACGTCCAGATGAACCAGTGTTTTCCGTTCGTGGTCCAGTTCCCCCAATTCGGCACCGGCACTTGCCTGATCACAGATGCCGTGTAGAACCCGCGGTTCGAGCTGCCGGAATTGGGGACGCCGCTGACCCACGCCTCGGCCACCACTTCGATCGGACAGAGATTGACCGAGCGACTGGTCTCCACGATGTACTGAAGCCACGCGTTCGGTCCGAACTGCCAGCTGGTGTTCGATCGCGCAATCTCTCCGCAGTTGAGAAATGGAATCGAGTCGCTCCCCGACTCCGCTCGTGCCACGCCCGGCACTCCGGCTGCCAGCAGCCACACCGACAGCAACACCACACGACGAACTCGAGTCATGTCGTACTCCTCCTTCGTGAACGGCTGTTACCTGGGTTGGCGGAAGTGGGCGAGCTCACGTTTCGGGACGCTGATTTCGACTGTGGTCTTCAGATTCTCGACCCACGCAGCAATCGCGACGCTTGCTTCCGGCCGCACTCCCGCCAGAAGCCGATCGCGAATGTCGAGCGAGCGACGCCGGCATTCCAGCTGGATCGCTCGCTGTTTCTCGTTGATGTCTTTCACTGGCGCGACACCGATCATCGGTCGCAGGCGCTCGATCTCTTTCTGACATTGCTGGTTGCTCTTACCGTACTGATCCAGCTCCATCTGGAGAAACCGTTCCTCATTGGCTGTCAAACTGAGAGCTGTCGGAACGGTACCGGCGGTGTGCAGCTGCCTGAAGAACGTCTCCCAGATGTACCACTCGGGAATCAACTCAGGGTTCTTGCTGCCGTCGATCTCGAGTCGCTCCGATGGCGGAACGAGGACGAAGGGGTTCTTCGGAGGAGGTTGTTGCGGCGGCGCCTGTGCGGCGAGAGACACGCCGCCGCTCGAGATCATGCAGGCGGCAATCGTCGTGACGAGCCGTTGAACCATGGTTGCCTCCTTCCGAAACGCCAGTTACGCGCGGCGCGCGAAAACATGGGCCTTTGTCGTGCGCGACTGAAAGAGTTGATTGATGGAAGGAGGCGGGTGCAACCGCCGCGCCACACTGAATCCCTCATCACTAATCACTCATCGTGGATCCTTGAATCCCTGATCATCGAATCCTTAATCCTCGAATCCTGAATCCTTGAATCCTCGAATCGATTAATCCGGGACGAGTCGGACCTTCGAGGATTTGGCGATTGAAGGATTCAGGCAATTCGACGATTAAGGATTCAAGGATTCCCGATGAGTGATCAGTGATAAGCGATTCAGTTGTTGCGCAGCACAATCGCGGGATCCGTGCGGGCTGCACGGAGCGCCGGCAGGAGGCCGCCGAAGCCCCCGACCAGCGCGAGGACGAGAACAGCGCCTGCAAACGTCGTCGTGTCGTGAGCGTGCAGTCCATAGAGAAGCGCTTCAACCGCACGCGTCATCCACAAGCTTGCAAGAGTCCCGACAATGACGCCGACGGCGACCAGAATGCCGACGCGCATCAGCACGAATCGCAGAATGCCCGAGGGATCTGCCCCGAGCGCCAGCCGTATTCCCAGTTCTACGCGTCGGAGGTGTACCGAGTACGACGTGATCCCGTACACACCCAGTCCCGCGAGCAGCAGACCAATGAACCCAAAGAACCCGGACAGCATTGCGACGATGCGATCTTCGGCGAGGGCGGCGTTTACGTAATCCGCGAGCGGGCGCATCATGAGTGACAGATTGGGATCCACACCGGCGAAAGCGGTTCCCACAGCCGACGCGAGCGCGGCCGGCGGTCCTCCAGTCGAACGGAGGCTGATCGCGATCCCTGTCACACCCGGCGGTCTCATGCCGGCCGACTGCGCGATCGGGACGTAGATCATCGGCGGGATCTCGTCGCGTAATGTCAGCGACGCCAAACCTGGCATCATTCGCCCGGAGCGGAATACGGCATCGCGAGTCACACCGACGATCGTCAGGGGCGCGCCGTCTGCGACCCGTGAGGAAAGCCTGACAGCAGTGCCGATTGGATTCGCGTCACCAATGAAACGCCGGACGAACGTCTCATTGACGACCAGCACTGGCGATGCCCTCGCCATGTCGCTTTCGTTGACGTCCCTGCCCTGGACAATAGGAGTGCCGTACGTCGCAAACCAACCCGGACCGACGAAATTCGCGATGACTCCGCGTTCCGCATCCGGAGAAGCTCCCGCGACGATGACGCCGAGCATCGCGCCGCCTCCGGTCAGTGGTGTCCATGACGAAGCTGCCGCATGCTCGACGCCCGGAAGACGCGATGCCGTATCCACCAGCGTGTCGAACAGCGTCGCTCTCGCTTCTGGACTGAGATGCGAGCGCATAGCGTCCACTCTTACGATGAGCACACGGTCGCCGTCGAAACCAAGTGGCCGAGCCGCGACGGCACTAAACGTTCGTACAAGAAGTCCGGCTGCCACGACGAGGATCAGAGACACGGCAATCTGTGTCGCAACCAACCCGTTTGAAAACCGACTGGTGGCGCCCGATGTCTGACGGCTGTCATCCTTCAACGGGCCCATAACGTCGGCGCGTGACGCATGAAGCGCCGGCATGCTGCCGCAGATGAGCGTCGTGGCAAAGGTGAGAACAACGGCAAAGACCATCACACGCCAGTCAAGGGAGAGATCGAGAACGATCTCGCGCACTGGCGTCGACATCGTGGCAAGCAGTAGGCGGCTCGCCCATGCCGCGAACAGCACACCGAGGACGCTGCCCGCTGCGGCAAGCACGAGATTCTCGACGAGCAGCTGTCGCGCAACCTGCCAGCGAGAGGCGCCGAGCGCAAGTCTGACGGCGAACTCACGTCGCCGGCTCGCCGCTCGCGCCATCGACAAGTGTGCAAGGTTCAAGCAGGCGATCAGCAGCACGAATGCGACGACCGCCATGATGATGAAGAGTGGCCGCCGGAACCGTTGACGAAGTCCGCCTGCGCCGCCAGAGGGACTCGATGTGCCTTCCGCCGCCGGCGCCAGCGCAAATGGCCGAACGAACTGGGGCGCGTTGGCGGGAACGATTTCAGGTTCAAGGCCGCGGAGCAACGCCGTCGCCGACTGCAGGCTCTGCGATCGCTTCAATCGAAGCATGATCAAGAGGAGGTAGCTGCTCGGCTGAAGAAGTGCGCTGTCGGCCGCGCGGATCAGCGGTTCAGACGCAAGCGGCAAGGCCACGTCGAATGATTGACCAACTTCGAGGCCGAGGAACTCGCGCGGTGTGACGCCAACGATCGTGAAAGACACGCCTTCCACAATCAGCGATGTGCCGATGACGTGTGTGTCGGCCGCGAGCCGACGTTGCCAGAATGCATGACTGACGATCACCACCGGTCCATTGGCCCCGCCACCACGGACATCGTCTGCAGGAGTCAGCACTCGACCGTAGCGCGCCGG
This sequence comes from Vicinamibacterales bacterium, assembly GCA_035758845.1. Lineage (GTDB taxonomy): Bacteria > Acidobacteriota > Vicinamibacteria > Vicinamibacterales > 2-12-FULL-66-21 > JALZOC01. The sequence goes on along the minus strand of DASTVZ010000033.1, from coordinate 14,525 downwards.
CACACCCAAGGTCTGGAAAAATCCGCCGCTGACAAACGTCCCATTGACGACGTCCGACTGGGCGCCTTGGCCCAACGCGACCGGCCTGCCGTGCCAGGCGAGCGATCCATCGAACATTTCGGATCGCGCCTGCAGCTTCTCCCACATCGCGTAGTTCCATCCCCCGCCCGCCGGGTATCCCCGACTGATGGCGAACTCGGATGTCACTGTTACGAGCCGCTCCGGCTCGACGACCGGCATTTTTCGTATCAGAAGGCTGTTGACGAGCGTGAAGATCGCCGCGTTCGCGCCGATTCCCAACGCGAGCGACAACACGGCCACCGCGGATATGGTCGGTGTTGCTTTAATCAGCCGGAGAGCGGAGCGGAAGTCGCCGCGCATGATGTATTGAGTTATTGTACTAGTATATTAGTGCAACCAAGTCAAATTGTGCGTGGAATCACCAGAGACAGGAAAGGAGAAAAGCAGAAGGGAGAAGAGAGGAACAGCTTTTGAACTGAAGGTTGTCGAAAACTTGCGCGATTCACCGATTCACGATGAGCGATTCACGATGAGTGATCAGCGATTAGCGATTCGAGGGTCCGCCTTCAGCGCGAACGTTTGCGTCTGCGTCTGGCCGTTGACCGTGAGCCTGGCCGTGAAGGCCCCGGTGGGCACCGGTGTTGCCGCACCGCGCCCGCCGAAGCCACGACCGCCTCCGCCCGGACTCCAGACGACGCGATGCATGCCCGCCGCGGTTGAAAACGACTCGGGCGTCGGGCGCCACAAGATGGATGTATTTGGAATTCCCCCGCCGCCTCGCGCGCCGGCGCCTCGAGCACCTCGCCCAGCGCCTCCCGCTGCGCACGTCGAATCCGGCTGCGGCGCATTGGTGAACATCGCGAGACACGCTCCACGCGCATCGAGGATCTCGATCGAGACCGGACCCGTCACGGCCGACTTCAAGTAGTAATCGATCGTTGCGCCGTTGGGCGCGTTCTGTGCCTGCGGTTCGTCCTTCTGCGTCGGCGTGCCGTTGTCGCTTGCCTGACTGAACACCACCGCGTCCGCCGGCTTGAACAAGTACGCCTCACGACTCGCGATTTCGTCGCTCGCCTGCCGTAGCGGACTGATGTCGTCGATCACCCAGAACCCTCGTCCGTGCGTGGCGACGATCAGATCGTTCTGATACACCTCGAAATCCCGAACCGAGGTCACCGGGAGATTCAGCTGGAGTGACTGCCAGTTGTCCCCATCGTCGAACGACACGAACGCGCCACGTTCGGTGCCGGCAAACAACAGGCCTCGCCGCACCGGATCTTCCTTTACCACATGGACATAGCCGTTGGGTGGGAGTCCGCGGGAGATCTCCTGCCATGTTTTCCCCCGATCGCGGGTGCGATAGATGTGCGGACCGAAGTCCGACAACTGGTGACGATCGACGGCTGCGTACGCCGTGTCCTCCTGTGTGTGAGAGCCTTCGATCCCGGTGATTCGGCTCCAGGCGTCAATCGCAGGCGGGGTCACGTTCTGCCAGCTCTTCCCATCGTCGATCGACAAATGAATAAGACCGTCGTCGGTACCAACCCAGATCATGTGTGCGTTCAGTGGAGATGGCCCGACGCCGTAGATGACGCCGCGCTTACCGTTTCGATCCGTGTCCTCCGCGGAAACGGGATCGAGGCTTGCCGGTACCCCCGGATCAGGACGCGTCAGATCCGGACTGATTTGCGTCCAGGTCTGCGCTCCGTCGGTCGTGCGGAAGAGAAACTGATTTGCGTAGTAGAGCGCCCGCCGATCGGCTTTCGAGAAGACCAGCGGTTGCGTCCAGTCCGTCCGCGCCGGCTCCGGGCTGGTCGGTACTGCGGTCGGCAGCGGGACATTCTGCTCGAGATCGTATCGGGTCCCGAGTCCGCCATAGACCATTCCTGGGTGCGCCGGATCGCCGGCGGTCATTCCGCTCTCCCCGCCCGGGCCAATCGGCTCCCAGTCACGCATGGTGATGACCGCAAACTTCCCGCGCGAGCGCACGGCAACGGCGCCGCTGTCCTGTTGCGCGCCTGTCACCCAGTACGGTGTGCGGTAGTCGACCGAGAGGTGATAAATCTGCGCAGTCGGTTGATTGAGCCAGGAACTCCACGTCACGTCGCGCGGGTCTTCAGCGGTGGCATTGTGTGTGATGATCGTGCCCTGGTCGCTCGCCACGATCATCGTGTCGGAGTCATCCGGCGATACCCAGGTGCCCTGATAGTCGTCGCCGCCAGGGGAACCTCTCAGAGGCTCCCACGTCTTGCCTCCATCTTTCGATCGCGACAGCGAGACATTCGAGACATAGACAATGTCGGCATTGCGAGGATCGGAGGTGACGTGTTCGAAGTACCAGCCTCGTCCCCACAGCGCCGTGTCGCCCGAAAGCTTCGTCCACGTCGCGCCCGCATCGTCCGATCGATAGAAACCGCCCTGCAGTTGCACTGCTGGCGCGCCGGCGCCTCCTCTGCCGGCGTCGACGGCCGCACCCGCACCCGCCCCGCCTCCTCTACCCAGCGGCGTCCCCGGACATTTCGCGTCAGCCGGCGCGCCCTCGGGCAGAAAATTATCGACGACCGCATACACCCGCCGCGGGTTCGTGGGTGCTACAGCTATTCCGGCGCGGCCGACACATGCGGTCGGTAATCCGCCAGCCAATTGCTTCCAGGTCGCGCCGCCATCCGTCGATTTGAAAATGCCACCGCCTGGGCCGTTGCTCGGCTGATATGTGTACCAAGGCGGGCGCCGCGTGTTCCACAGCGACGCGTAGATCACCTGAGAGTTCGCCGGATCGATCACGACATCGACAGCACCGACGTCGTTGTTTCTGAAAAGCACTTTCTGCCAGGTCTTGCCGCCATCTCGTGTGCGAAAAATGCCGCGATCGGAGTGTGCCTGGTAAAGATGACCGATCGCCGCGACAAAGACGACGTTGGCATTCTTGGGATCGATGGCTACCCGCCCGATGTGCTGCGTGTTCTCGAGGCCGATGTGGGTCCACGTCTTCCCGGCATCGACGGACTTGTACATGCCGCTGCCATAGCCGACAGAATCGCGCAGCGTCGATTCGCCGGTGCCGACGTAGATAGTGTTGGGTTCGGAATCTGAGACAGCGAGAGCACCGATCGACGCCACCGGTTGTGAATCGAAGATCGGAGTCCAGATCCGGCCGGCGTCGATCGTCTTCCACACGCCGCCGTTGACTGCGCCGAAGTAGAACTCGTGCGGCCGGCCACGAACACCGCTGACCGCATCCACGCGCCCGCCACGGAACGGCCCGAGCATGCGCCATTTGAGTCCGGAGTACAGGCTGGGGTTCATCGGCGCTTTCGCACCGACGGGTCGAGACGCGGCCCATGCAACAGCCATGAGCACCGTCAACGCTATCATCGTCAATCGCCGCAGTCGCCAACCATGTGCAAACATCCGACGCTCCTGAAAGTTGAAGGCAGGCCAGTCTACTTCGAGTGGACCGCGCGCGCATCTCGCTGTAGGCTCATTCAGATGTCCCGATACGGGGTCTTTCTCGTGTTTCTCGTTCTGATATCTGCGCCGGCGATCCATTCACAGACGAACCCTGAACCGGCGGCGCCATCGCCGCTGACCATAACCGCGAGGGCACGCAGCGTCCGGCCCGGTGAACTGGTCGTGCTTACCGTTTCCGCGCGCAAAGAACTTTCCGACGTCCGCGCGCGAGCGTTCGATCGCGATCTTCCGGCGTTCGCGGTCGATGCGCGGCGATGGCGAGTTCTCGTTGGAATCGATTTGGATGTTGCGCCGCGCACCTACGTGGTCGAGATCGTTGGGATCGCGGACGGATCGGAGTTGAGGGCAACTCACCGGCTGATCGTGACGGCTCGCCAATTCCGCACGCGCAAGCTCACGGTGGATCCTGCGTTCGTCAACCCGCCGCCGGACGCAGTCGAGCGAATCAATCGCGAGGCGGCGGAGTTGAACGAGCTGTGGTCACATTCCGAGGCGACCAGGCTCTGGAACGGCACGTTCGTGCGACCGGTGCCCGACGAAGCGAACAGCGCATTCGGCACCCGGTCGATCCTCAATGGTGAGCCACGCAGTCCACATAGCGGGGCCGATTTCAACAGCGTCACCGGCACGCCAATCAAGGCTCCGAACGGTGGCCGCGTCGTGCTCGCCAGCGATCGCTACTTCACCGGCAACACGGTGATGATCGATCACGGGCTCACATTGTTCTCGCTGTTCGCACACCTGTCGGAAATTGACGTTAAAGTCGGCGAGATCGTGGCAGCGGGTGATGTGGTCGGGAAAGTGGGCGCAACAGGGCGCGTGACGGGGCCGCACCTGCATTGGAGCGTCCGCATCAACAGTGCGCGCATCGATCCGTTGTCGTTGTTGTCGGTCATGGGTGCAGAAAGCAAGCAACCCTAGGCGCAACTTTTTCTGTCACGCTGAACGTCTCCCACGGCTTGGCGTCCAAGATCCGAAGACTCGAAGACTCGAAGACTCGAAGACTCGAAGGCGAATCAATTTTTTCGGATCTTCGGATCTTCGGGACTTCGACTCTTCGACGCAGCCGTCGGTACGTCCAGTTCTACAGTGAACGCTGAGCGAATTATTCCAGCCGCTTCGGATCGATCACCACGTGTTTAATCTTCTCGCGGCGCCAGGTGTAGGTCGCGTGGATGCGTCCGTCGCGCGCTTGAATGATCGCCGGATACGAATACTCGCCGCTCGAATCTTCCAGGACGACCGCTCGCTTCCAGCTCTTGCCGTCCTGAGAAACCGCAATATCGAGCTTCGCGCGGCCGGTTGCGGTCGGGTTATAAATCAGCAGGAACCGTCCGTCGGCAAGACGAACCGTATCGATGCCGGCGCTCGGGTTCGGCAACGTCGTCGCTTTCATCGGGCTCCAGGTGCGCCCGCCATCCTGCGACCACGACTCGGCAATCACCGATTGACGGCTGCGACAGAGAATCTGCAGCGATGTCGGCGAATGCACGAGGATCGCTGGCTGAATCGCGCCAAACTCCGCCTTGGTGTTGAGCGGTTCGGTTTTCTGCCACGATGCGGCGGCGGCAAGCGACTGCGCCGACCAGTCGCCTGTGTAACGCTCCATGTGAACGATCCAGCCGTCATGCTCTGTACTTGACCCTGCGAGCATCGTCCCTTTCGAAAGCTCGATAGGCTTTGCGCGGATTGGACCGAGGATGCCGTCGGGTAGCTTGATCGCCGACGACCACGTCCGTCCTTCATCACTCGATGTCCGTGCCAGTCCCCACCAGGTGTCGGGGCTGGGGCCCACCTTATAGAACAGCACCAACGGACCATTCGTCGGCTGAAAGAGAACGGGATTCCAGCACGGAAGGCGCTTGCCGTCTGGCTGGACGCCATTGGCCACTTCCACAGGCGTCGACCATTGCGATCCATCGTGCCGCGAGACCCAGATGCCGACGTCGGGATCGCGCTCCTTCGTCCCGCCAAACCACGCCGCCACAAGCCCGCCGCGCGTTTCGACAATCGTCGAAGCGTGCGCAGACGGAAACGGCGCGCGTTCGTAGATGAATTCTGATTTCGCGATCGCCGCTGACTGAGCCGGTGCGCCCTGGTACGCTGCGATGAGGTTCAACATTGGCAGGAGCAGAGTGGCTGCGATCATGGTCACATCCTACATGAGAGATTCAGGTCAGCGTACGTCAATGTCGCGCGTACCACGGCAAACGTCGAAGATCCGAAGAGTCGAAGATCCGAAGATCCTATCGTCTCCTTCGATTCTTCGAGCCTTCGATTCTTCTTCGACGCAAAACCGTTGGTTCGTTTCAGCATGACAGTGGATGGCGCTGAATCAATTGAAACCGCCCGACCAACAGGCTAGACTCGCCCCGTACACGCGACGCAGGAGCACCTCATGCCTCAGGTTTCAACTGCTACCGTTCACGACGTCGTCGTCGTGGGATCCGGAGCCGGCGGCGGGACAGTCACGAACGTTCTCGCGAACATGGGTGTCTCTGTCCTGCTGCTCGAAGCGGGACCGATGATCGGCATCTCAGATTTCAAAGAACACATGTGGCCGTATAACGTGCCGCATCGCGGCGCTGGAGCGAAGGGCCAGCTGTACTTCAATCAGCCGACCGGATTCACCTACAGCGCGACGTTCGGCGGATCGCAGATCGAGGGGGAACCGTATACCGTTGCCCCCGGCAGCGACTTCTCGTGGTTTCGATCGCGGGTGCTCGGCGGACGCACGAATCATTACGGGCGCGTCACACTGCGGATGGCTGACTACGACTTCAAACCGAAGACGACCGACGGCCTGGGGTTTGACTGGCCGATCAGTTACAGCGACCTCGCGCCCTATTACGACAAGGCAGAACGGTTCATCGGCGTGACCGGCTCGATCGAGAACATTCGCAGCGCGCCCGATGGCATCTTCAATCCCCCCGGAGCGCTGAAAGCGCATGACGTGCTGGTTCAGCGCGCGTGCGCGAAGAACGGTATCCGCGCCGTCGCGGCACGGCAGGCGGTCACCACCGTGCCGCGAAATGGGCGCCCTGCCTGCCACTACTGCGGCCAGTGCGGTCGTGGTTGCACCACGGCATCGAATTATGCGGCCAGTTACGTTCAGATCTTTCCGGCGATGAAGACGGGAAAGGTGCAGGTCGTCGCCAATGCGATGGCGCGCGAGCTGATGACTGACGCCAGCGGCAAAGTGACGGCGGTCTCGTACATCGACAAGACCGATGGCAGCGAGAAACAGGTTCGCTGCCGCACGGTCGTTCTCGCCGCCAGCGCGTGCGAATCGGCGCGCCTCCTTCTGAACTCGAAATCTTCCCGTCATCCACAAGGACTGGCGAACTCCTCAGGCAAGGTCGGCCGTTACCTGATGGACACCGTCGGTTTCAGCATGTCGGCGATGGTTCCGGCGTTGTCCGGCATGCCGCACTACAACTCCGATGGTTACGGATCGCACCTCTACGTGCCGTGGTGGATGTGGGACCGTCACAAGGAGCTCAATTTCCCGCGCGGCTATCACATCGAGGTTGGCGGCGGATACGGAATGCCGAGCGTCAACTCTTTCAACGGTGTGGTGAACCGGGTCGAAGGGTACGGGACGCCGCTGAAGCAGGCGATTCGCGACGAATACGGCACATCGATCGGCCTGTCGGGGCGCGGCGAGATGATCCCGAACGAAAAGTCGTTCTGCGAGATCGACCCTGAAACGAAGGATCGCTGGGGCATCCCGGTCCTTCGCTTCCATTGGGAATGGAGCGACCACGAACTGAATCAAGTCCGCCATATGCAGACGACGTTTCGGGCGGTTCTCGAGACGATGGGAGGGCGGATCGCGACGGGGGGCGGACGCGGCGGCGGACGGGGAACCGCGGCGGCGACAGGCATGGGATCGCAGCCCGGACAGCAGGCGCCGCAGACGGGTCAGAGCGGCCCGCAAACGGGAGTGCCGACTGTGCCTGGCGGGCAACCATCCTCGGGCGGAGCGGGTCAGCGCGCCGGCAATGCCGCGGCTACGGTTCCGATCTCACGCGGCGGCGCGATCATTCACGAGGTTGGAACGGTGCGGATGGGCGACGACCCGCAAAACAGCCCGCTCAACAAGTTCTGCCAGGCGCACGAAGTCAGGAATCTGTTCGTCGCCGATGCGGCGCCGTTTGTCAGTAACGCCGACAAGAACCCGACGCACACGATCATTGCGCTCGCATGGCGGACAGCCGAGTATCTCGCCGAAGAAATGAGGAAGGGCAATGTCTGAGATCACACGACGCGACGTGCTGCGACGGCTGGGCGCAACGTTGATGGCGACAGGCGTGCTCGACCGCGTGTCGGCTCAGGAAGTTCACCACCTGGCACTGGCGCAGTCTGGCACCAACGGCGCTTACACGCCCAAGGCCCTGTCGGATCAGGAATACAAGACCCTGGTTCGCCTCACCGATCTGATCATTCCGGTCGAGAACAGCAAGCCGGGCGCGGTTGCCGCGGGCGCGGCCGCATGGATCGACATGCTCGCCAGCGAGAACAGCCAGTTGAAGGACATCTACACGAAAGGGCTGGCCTGGATCGACGCCGAGATGAAACGCCGCGCATCTTCCGTCTTCGTCAGCGCAACCCCGGAACAGCAAACGGGATTGCTCGACCTGATTGCGTATCGCCGCAACAGTACGCCGGAACTCGACCCCGGCATCGTGTTCTTCACCTGGGTTCGACGCATGACCGTCGACGCGTTCTATACGAGCGAGATCGGGATCGCCGACATTGACTACCGCGGCAATCGGCCGCAGGCAGCTTATGCCGAACCGACCGAAGCGATTGCCTATGCGCTGAAGCGAAGCGGATTGTGAATGTGAAAGTGCTGGCACGTAGCGCGGGGTCTTTAGACGCCGCCGGCATTCAGCATTCAGCATTTTCCCGATCCCAAAAGTCCCCCTCTCAAATGTCTTCTGCGTCCCTGAAAGTAGGAACTTAGACGATCCCGGCGTAATTCCGCCCACTTTCCATACGCACCGACTGGTTCGGCATATGCACAAGGTGGTCCTCACAACGGAGGATTCATGCGTACGGATGCTGCACCACTTGGGTGGGGCTGGACGATTCGTCTGGTCATCGGACTGATCGGACTGGCCCTGGCGATCTCCTCGGTCGTTCCAGGATTGCACGCGCAGTCGGGGACGGTTGGCGAATGGAGAACGCTCGGCCGCTTGATGCCAATCAACCCCGTGCACGCCGCGCTCATGAACAACGGCAAGGTGCTGATCGTGTCCGGATCGGGCAACGTTGCCGCCGAAACCAACTTCCGATCCGCCGTGCTCGATGTGTTCGCCGACACGCTGACCGTTACCAGCGCCCAGCCGTGGGACATGTTCTGCAACGGCATGGTCGTGCTCTCTGACGGTCGGGTCTTTGTCAACGGCGGCAATCTGAAATACGACCCTTTCTGGGGCCAGCCAAAGAACGCCGTATTCAATCCCGCAACGGGCCTCTTCACCGATGTGCAGAACATGGCGCACGGGCGGTGGTATCCGACAGTGACGACGTTGGGCGACGGACGCGTGATGACGTTCTCCGGGCTGCTGGAAACCGGCGGCACGAACACGGCCGTCGAGTTCTATACACCAGGGACCGGCTGGAGCCAGGAGTATCCCGCGGGATGGACGCCGCCGCTTTATCCGCGGATGCATCTGTTGCCCGACGGTAGGGTTATCTATTCGGGGTCTGGCGCGGGAACGAGGTTCTTCAACCCGGCCACTCGCACCTGGACGGGTGTCGTCGCCACCACGAAGTACGGGAACACGCGGAACTACGGGACCTCTGTGCTCCTTCCGCTGCGACCATCCGACGGATACAAAGGGCGCGTGATGATCTTTGGCGGCGCGAATCCGGCAACTGCAACCACGGAGATCATCGACACGTCAGCCGCGACGCCTCAGTGGCAATTCGGACCATCGATGTCGCAGCCGCGGATCGAGTTGAACGCGACCCTTCTTCCAAACGGGAAGGTGTTGGTGACTGGCGGATCGGCGCAGGACGAATCCGCTGCGACGGCCAGCTACAATGCCGATTTGTACGATCCGGTCACCAACACGTTCTCCTCGGCCGGCGCCAACGTGTACCCACGCCTCTACCATTCGAACGCGCTGCTGCTTCCCGACGCAACCGTGCTGCTTCTTGGCGGCAATCCCACGCGTGGCAGCTACGAAACGCACATGGAGGTTTACTCGCCGGCGTATCTGTTCAAGACCGACGCGCAGGGTAATCCCATACCGCGTCCGGTGATCACGACCAGTCCGGGTTCGATTAGCTATGGAGCATCGTTCCAAGTCCCGACCGATGACCCGGCGGACATCGCCTCGGTGGTCCTGGTTCGGCCGGGCACTCCCACGCACGCCTTCGACATGGAACAGCGGCTCGTCGAGTTGTCCTTCAATTCCAACGGCGGAGTGCTGAACGCAACAGCACCCCCCAATGGCAATATCGCGCCGCCCGGCTACTACATGCTGTTCATTCTGAATTCAGCGGGCGTGCCCTCGATCGCGAGCTTCGTCCGTTTGAGTACCGCGGCGAATCAGGCACCCACGGCGACGATCGATAATCCCGCGACGAACGTCACCGTCAATCCCGGCGGTCTCGTGTCGTTCTCCGGGACAGGCAGCGATTCCGACGGGACGATCTCGAGCTATGCGTGGACGTTCCCTGGCGGATCGCCGTCTTCCAGCCCGCTCGCCTCTCCTGGCGACGTCACCTACTCTGCGCCCGGCACCTATCAAGCGAGCCTGAGCGTCACCGACAACGGCGGCCTCACGAGCGCAGCGGCAACGCGCACCATCACGGTGTCCGACTTCTCGCTCACGGCGACGCCGTCATCCACCAGCACCGTACAAAACGCGACCGCGGGATACACGGCAACGGTTGGAGCGCTGGCAGGATTCACCGGCTCTGTTTCACTGAGCGTCAGCGGCCTGCCCAATGGCGCCAACGCGACGTTCAGTCCGCAGACGATCAACACGAGCGGTTCCAGCGCGCTCACCGTTTCGACCAACTCTTCGACTCCGATTGGCACGTATACGCTGACGATCCGCGGCACGAGTGGAACCTTCACTCGCACGACCAACGTCAGCCTGATCGTCGCCAATCAGCCACCGACGGCGGCGATCGATAGTCCGGCGGCAAACATGACCGTCAATCCCGGTGGCACCGTTGCGTTTTCCGGAACAGGCACCGATCCCGACGGGACGATCTCAACGTATGCGTGGACGTTCCCTGGCGGCTCGCCAGCGTCCAGCACACTCGCCTCTCCTGGCGACGTCACCTACTCTGTCCCCGGCACCTATCAGGCCAGCCTTCGCGTCACCGACAACGGCGGCCTCACCAGCGTGGCGGCCACGCGCACCATCACGGTGTCTGACTTCTCCGTCACGGCGACGCCGGCCTCCAGCAGCGTCGTGCAAGGGGCAAGTGCGGCATACACGGTAACCGTTGGAGCCCTGGCTGGATTTACCGGTTCTGTGGCATTGAGCGTCACTGGCCTGCCCGCGGGGGCGACGGCGACGTTCAATCCGCAGACGATCACAGCAAGCGGTTCCAGTGCGCTCACCATTTCTACGCTTGGCACGACGCCGGCAGGCACGTATACGCTGACCATTCGCGGCACCAGTGGGTCCCTGGCTCGCACGGTCAATGCCACGCTCATCGTCGCGCCCGTCGGTGATTTCACGATCAGCGTGACACCGGCGAGTCAAACCGTTCAGAACGGCAGCAACGCAACTTACACGATCACAATCACACCGGTTGGTGGCTTCACGAGTGCCGTCACCCTGTCGGTCGGCTCGCTGCCGAAATTCGTGAACCCGACTTTCAGCCCATCGACGATCACGCAGTCTGGCAACTCCGTCTTGACGTTGACGACGAAGAAACAGACGAAGAATGGGACGTCGACCGTGACCATCACGGGAGCGAGCGGAACGCTCGCGCATTCAGTCAACGTCGCCTTGATCGTGCAGTAGCCATGGCGATTTCACGCAGGACGCTCTTTCGCCAACTGAGCGCCGGGACCGCGGCGGCGTTCGGGCTTCCATCGCTCGCCCGTGCTGGCGAGGTGGCGCCAGGCGTGAGGGAGTCTGTTGACCTGCTCGCGGGTGGTGGACCCGTACGACTCCACCGCAACGAGAACCCGTTTGGCCCGTCGTCGCGCGTGCTGGTGGCGATACGTGATGAGATGGCACGCATTGCCGCGCGGTATCCAGACGGAACTGATGCTGCGCTGCGCAAGGCGCTTGCAAGTCTCCATCACGTCTACGCGGATCAAGTGGTGCTTGGCGCGGGATCCGACGAGGTTTTGAGCATGACCGTGTCGGCGTTTGCGACCGGGCGAACCGTGATCGCCGCGGCGCCGACGTACGACCGCGTGATCGAGCGGGCGCGGGCGGTTGCCGCAGGTGTCGTCCTGGTTCCTGTTCGCGCTGGCGGCTCGTACGATCTGGACGGCATGCTCTCCCATGCCGATGCACGCACCGGCCTCGTGTATGTCTGCAATCCGAATAACCCGACCGGCTCAGTGGCTCGCCGACGCGATCTCGACGCATTCATCAGCCGACTACCGGAAACGACCCACGTCGTAATCGATGAAGCGTACCATCACTACGTCAGCGGCTCTTCCGACTATGTCTCGTTCCTCGACGGGCCGTTGACCGACCGCCGGGTCATTGTCACGCGCAGTTTTTCGACGGTGCACGGCCTGGCGGGTCTCCGCATCGGCTACGCCATCGCGCAGGCCGGCGCCGCGGCGCTGATTCAGGGCGCGGGATTGACCAACAACGTCAGCGCCGTTGCGGGCGTGGCGGCGATGGCGGCGTTGCAGGATACCGATCATGTCCGCGCCGCAGTCACGCGGAATGCCGACGATCGGCAGGAGTTCTGCAATCACGCCAACGCGCGCATGCTGCGCACGATCGACTCACACGCGAACTTCGTCCTGCTGAACACCGGTCACCCGGCTGACGAGATGATCGCTCACTTTCGCAAGCACGGCGTGCTCGTCGGCGGACCGTTCGAGGGGTTCGACAAGTACATTCGCGTCTCGCTGGGCACGCCTGCCGAGATGCGCGAGTTCTGGCGCGTGTGGGACTTGCTGCCGCCAAATCATGTGATGGTGATGTGACATTAGAATCGCTAATCACTGATCACTGATCTCGAATCCTCGAATCCCTGATCCTCGGATCCTCGAATCGCTGAATCGATTCGCAGATTCGGCGATTCAGGGATGCGACGATTTGGCGATTCAGGATCAGGGATTCGACGATTCGCAATCAGTGGCGCTCACGTTGCTCTACGGGTTGGTTGCGTTCGGTCAGATCGTGTTGCGGCGCATCGATGGCCACGAGCAATTACCAACGTTCCTCGCGAAGGAACGGTCACAGGCCGCCTGAGAAAGTAGACTTACATGCATCTGAGACAGAGGAATAGCCATGCCAATCTTGCGCATTCAACACGCCGTCCCGAACTTTGAAGGCTGGAAGCGAGCCTTTGACGGTGATCCCATGGACCGGAAGGCATCCGGCGTTCGCCGGTACCACGTCCATCGTTCCGTCACGGATCCGAACTTCGTGATGATCGACTTGGAGTTCGACACTGTGGCCGAGGCCGAGAGACTTCTCGAAAAGCTCCGCCATCTGTGGGCTGGCCCTGGGGGAGCCGTTATGCGGAACCCTGAAGCCTGGATCGTCGAGACGGTCGAATCAAGGTCGGTCTGAATGTCAACTGTCAGCAGGGCGCGTTACGCCAAAGCGCTTTTCTACAGAACTCGAGACGCATCCTTAAATCACCGATCGCGAATCATCCCCGAATCCCTGATCCTCGGATCCTCGAATCGCTGAATCGATTCGCAGATTCGGCGATTCAGGGATGCCACGATTGGCGATTCTGGATCAGGGATTCGGACGATTCGCGATTAGTGATCAGTGATTAGCGATTCATTGCCTCGTGAACGTGACCTTATGATCGGTCGCAGAGCAGGTCGTGAATTCGTAGGTGAGCGCGCCGCTCAAGGTGCCGTTGATGACGTTGCCAGACTGTGTCGCAGTGATCGACCCCTCGGCCCTGTAGCACAGTGACTCAGCACATCCCACGACAGTGTCGTAGATCGCTCCGGTCAGCATCACCGAACTTCCACTCGCGGTTCCGACCATAGTGGTTTGCGCAAAGACCGTCGCCGGGTCAGACCACCCTTGCATCGAGGCAACGACCGACGAGCCTGTTTTCACGAGGCCCATCTTCCATCCCCTGTTCCGGCCCGCATCGGCCAGTGTCGAGCAGGTGCCGGATGCGACGATGGCCATCGAGAAGTTACCGGACGAGAAATCGTTCGGCGGGGATGCCGGATTGCTGACGCCGCCGCACGCCGAGAAGAGAAGAATGACACCGGCGGCTCGAAAGATTCTGTCGGCGATCAAAATGGATCTCGCGCAGGCAGGCGGTTCGAATCATACCTCGAATTGCCTTGCCTATTTGCGCGGCGGTTCGACAACCGCAAGTTGCTTCACGACATCAGTCGTAATGTCGAGCGACGCGTCAGCCCAGATCACGCTCTCGGTGTCCAGATTGACGACGATCTGAAGCTGCTTCGCCTTGGCCACTTGCTCGACGGCCGGCCGCAGCTTCGCGAGAAATGCACTCTCGATTTCGCGCTGGGTCCCGACCAGTTCTGCCTGCGCTTCTTCGATGAAGCGCTGCACGTCGACGCGGAAGCGTTCGACCTCTCGGGTTTGACGGGCGCGCGCATCGGCAGTGAGCACCGAGCTGCTCTGCTCGAGCGCCTGTTGCTGGGACTGGAGTGCCTTGTTCTTCGCCGCGATCTCGCGCGATTGCTTCTCTTCGAGCGCCTGAAGCCGCGCGATGCCCGCCTTTCCTTCCGCTGATTCGGCGAACGCGCGCTGCGGACTCAACGATCCCACGCGAGCGATCAGCTGCTGCGCGGATGCGGCGACCGGCCACAGCGATGCGGCTGCGAGGATGACGATGCGCACCGAGGCTTTCAT
>DASTVZ010000235.1:0-19465 GCA_035758845.1 Vicinamibacterales bacterium | reverse complement strand
ACCCGCTCGGGGCTCAGGTCCATGACATCGATATCGATGTCCTCGACGTGGGAGCCGAGCGCCTCGCGCGCGAGCGTGAAGCCTGCCTTCGTACCCCAGCCCGTTCCGTGCCATGAAAAATGATCGGCAGCCACAACCCGTGCGGCGCGGCGCCGTTCGCATTCGAACGAAAAGAATCCGTCCCACGCGCCGATGTCGAGGACGGTTTTGCCTTCGAGAGACGGTGGAAGCTGCACCCGCGCGAGCCGCACCGGCGAGTCGTCCACACCTGGCGTGACGACTCCTCCTCCCAGATCGATCGTGTGATACCAGCGGATGGCGTCAACACGTGACTGGAGATCCGCGCGCGACATTCGGTTCATTCTGTCACGGCGGCGGTCGCGGGGTCTGAAGACCCCGCGCTACCCCGATTGGCATTGCTCCGCGAAGTCTCCGGCGAGGCAATGCTTTAGAATAAATGGATCAAATGGCCGATTGGAAAGACACCCTGAACCTGCCCCGCACCGGCTTCCCGATGAAGGCGAACCTACAGACGGCTGAGCCGCAGGCGCTCGCCCGTTGGGCCGAAATCCGTCTCTACGATCGGATCCGCAAGGCGCGCGAAGGCCGCAAGAAGTTCGTGCTGCATGACGGCCCGCCGTACGCAAACGGCCGAATCCATCTTGGCACCGCGATGAACAAGATCCTCAAGGATTTTGTCGTCAAGTCGCGGACGATGATGGGGTTCGATGCTCCGTATGTGCTTGGATACGACTGTCACGGCCTGCCAATCGAGCTGAAAGTCGACCGCGAGCTGGGACCCAAAAAGCGCGACATGTCCATGGCCGACTTCCGCCGAGCCTGTCGCGATTACGCGACCCGCTTTATCGACGTGATGAGCGTGGAATTCCAGCGGCTCGGGGTCTTCGGCGACTGGGATCATCTTTATCTCACGATGGACTTCCGGTATCAGGCCGCCATCGCCCGGGCGCTTGGAAAGTTCGTCGAACGCGGACTTGTGTACAAGGGCAAGAAGCCGGTGCACTGGTGCATCCACTGTCGCACGGCGCTTGCGGAAGCAGAGGTCGAGTACTCCGATCATTCGTCACCCTCGATCTATGTCGAGTTTCCGCTGGCCGATGCCAGCGCGAAGGAACTTCAACGGCGACTGCCGCCGCTCGGCAACCGGCCCGTATCGGTGCTGATCTGGACGACGACCCCGTGGACGATCCCGTCGAATCTGGCAATCGCGTTTCATCCTGAGTTCGACTACGCCGCGTACGACGTCGGTGGCACGGCCGTAATCGTTGCCGAAGCGCTCGCCGAGCAAGTCAGTAAGGCGGTTGGCCGAAGCTTCGGCGAGCCGGTCGCGCGCATGAAAGGCGCAGAACTCGAACATATCCGCTTCCGTCATCCGCTCTACGCCCGCGATTCAGTGGGTGTGCTCGCCGATTACGTCACACTGGATGCCGGCACCGGTGCAGTGCATACGGCACCGGGCCACGGCAGCGACGACTTCATAACCGGCGTCAAGTACGGCCTCGAGATCTACGCACCCGTCGGTCCTGGCGGCCACTTTCTCGACACGGTGGAGCTTTTCAACGGGCAGCGCGTGTTCGACGCCAATCCGAGAGTCGAGGAGGCGTTGAAGGAGCGAGGCCGGTTGTGGCACCGCGAGACGTTCCAGCACGCGTATCCGCACTGCTGGCGGTGCCATAACCCCGTGATCTTTCTGGCAACTTCGCAGTGGTTTATCGCACTGGACACGCCGATGGATGGCGCGCAGTCCACGAGCGGTTCCTCGGACGGGACGCCAACGCTTCGCCGTGCAGCGCTCGATGCGATCGACAAGACCGTCGCCTGGGTGCCTTCGTGGGGACACGATCGCATCTACAACATGATTGCGAATCGCCCGGACTGGTGCATCTCCCGGCAGCGGGCCTGGGGTGTGCCGATCCCGGCGGTTGATTGCATCAAGTGCCGTGAAGCGCTCCTCACGACAGAACTCGTCGATCGAGCTGCGGCGGTGTTCGACACCTACGGCGCCGACGCGTGGTACGAGCGCCCGGTCGCGGAATTCATTCCCGACGGCCTCACTTGTCCGACGTGTGGCGGCACGGAGTTCGAACGGGAGCGCGACATCCTCGACGTCTGGTTCGACTCGGGCTCGAGCCACGAGGCCGTCCTTCCATTTCGATCCGAACTGACATGGCCGGCCGATGTGTACCTCGAGGGAAGCGATCAACACCGCGGCTGGTTCCAGAGTTCACTGCTTGTCGGTCTCGGTACGCGCGGACGGCCGCCGTTCCGCGAGGTCGTCACTCACGGCTTCATCGTCGCCGAAGACGGCCACAAGATGTCGAAGTCGCTTGGGAACGCGATCGAGCCGCAGGAAATCATCAAGGACAGCGGAGCGGAGATCATCCGCCTCTGGGTGTCGATGGTCGATTTCCGGGAGGAGGTACGGGTCGGCAAACAGATCCTGGCGCGCGTCGTCGAAGCGTACCGGAAGATCCGAAATACGATGCGGTATCTGGTTTCGAACCTGTACGATTTCGACCCTGCGGTCGATCGCGTGCCGCTCGAGCGCATGCAGGAAGTGGACAGGTTCGCGCTGTCGCGTTACAGCGAAATGGCATCAACTGTTCTCCGCGCCTACGAAACCTACGACTACCCATCGGTGTTCCATGCGATCAATCAGTTCACGACTGTTGATCTCAGCGCTTTCTACGCCGATGTGCTGAAGGATCGGCTGTACACGTTCGCCGCCGGATCACCGGAGCGTCGATCCGCACAGACCGCCTTGTTCACCATCGCTGACGGGCTTGTCCGTCTCCTGGCCCCCGTTCTGCCGATGACCAGCGATGAGTTGTGGGGTTACCTGCCCGGGAGGCACGAGGAATCCGTGCACCTTGCCGAGTTCCCGCAAGGCGTCGAATCGATGCATGACGCCGCTCTCGTGGAGCGATGGGAGCGCCTGCTTCGCATTCGCGACGATGTGAACCGAGCGCTCGAAGCGGAGCGTCAGGCGAAGACGATTGGTAACTCACTTGGCGCGAAAGTCGTCGTAAGGGCGTGGGGCGACCACGCGCAGCTCTTGAGCGCCTATCGAGACGATCTCGCCTCATTCTTTATCGTGTCGCAGGCGGAGTTCGCGCCCGTCGGTGGCGAAGGATCTGGCGTGGAGGTCATCGTGAGCCGCGCCGAAGGCAGCAAGTGCCCTCGGTGCTGGCGCGTCGTCCCGTCGGTATCGACCGCGTCGGGCATGGAAGGCCTGTGCGATCGGTGCGTCGACGCGCTTCAGAGCGCGAGTGGCACGGTTGCCGGATGAACGCCTGATGACGCTCCCACCTGAGCTGCCCGAGCCGGCTGTTCCAGCCGCGCCGCCCACCGCCGGCGCGGCACCGCGGTACGCGCACCCGCTTGAACTGGGAACGATGGCGGTCATTGTCGCGCTCGATCAGGTCACGAAGGCGACGGTTCGCGTGTTCTTGCCTGTCGGCGAGAGCCGGCGGATCATTCCGCAATTTCTCGACCTGACGCACGTGCATAACACGGGGGCAGCGTTCGGACTCTTGAACGCGGCGGACTTTCCATATAAACCGGTCGTCATGATTGCGATTGCCGCCATCGCGCTGGTGGCGATCGCGGCCTACGCGACCCAGCTCGGGTTTCACGAACGGATGGCACGGTTCGGGCTCGCGTTGATTCTTGGCGGCGCGTTCGGAAACCTGATCGACCGCGCCATCGCAGGATACGTGGTCGATTTCGTCGACGTGTACTGGGGCAACACACATTTCTGGGCGTTCAATGTAGCGGACTCGGCGATCACGATCGGGGCTATTCTGGTCCTGCTCGACATGATCGGAATCGGGCGGCGACATGCATCCAATCCTGTTTGAAATCGGGCGCTTTCCGGTTTACACCTACGGTGTCCTGCTGGCCGCCGCATACCTGCTCGGCCTGCAGTTCGCGCTGGTCCGTGCGCGAAAGCGCGGACTCGATCCGAACCGGGTGATGGATCTCGGCATCTGGATCATCATCAGCGCACTCGCCGGCGCCAAGCTCCTACTCCTGATCGTCGAGTTCGACACGTTCGGCCGAAATCCGAAGGAGCTGCTGACACTGCTGCGGTCGGGCGGCGTCTTCTATGGCGGCCTGATCGCCGCGGTGGCTGTTGCGCTGTGGTATTTGCGGCGCCATCGCATGCCGATGTGGACGGTCACCGATGTTTTTGCGCCCGGCATCGCACTCGGACACGTGATTGGGCGGATGGGGTGTTTCTTCGCCGGCTGCTGCTTCGGCAGACCAACGGAAGTCGCGTGGGCGATCACGTTCCGCAATCCGTACGCGGCCGAAAACGTCGGCACGCCTTTGAACGTGCCGCTGCATCCGACGCAGTTGTACGAAGCGGGCGCTGAGCTGTTGATTCTGGTCCTGTTGCTCGCCACCGAAAGGAAGGGGCGCCCGTTTCCGGGCCGCACTTTCTGGGCGTACATGTTCCTCTACGGCGTATCGCGATTCATCATCGAGTTCTACCGCGGCGATCCGCGCGGATCGATTGCCATGTTCTCGACCTCGCAGTTTCTTTCCCTCATCATCGTCCCGCTCTCCATCGTGATGATGATCGTGCTTGGACGCCGTTCGGCAGGTCCGGCGCCGGAAGCGCATGCACGCCGCGCCCGCGCTGCCTAGCGGCGCATTGACGTGCCGCGTCACCACTTAGTCGTTGAAGCCGAGCAGGATGGCACTCGGCTCGACGCGTTCCTGACGACGTTGCTCCCTAGCCAGTCGCGTTCCAGTGTGCAGCGGCTCATCAAGGACGGACATGTACGCGGTGCGGCTCCATCGCTGCGGCCGAGCACGGTTGTACGCGCCGGACAACAGTACGATGTCGACATTCCAGCGCCGACCGCAGCGGTTCCCGAACCTGAGGCGCTGCCGCTGCGGATCGTGTTCGAAGACCGTGACCTCGTCGTGCTCGACAAACCGGCGGGCATGGTCGTGCATCCAGGGGCAGGACATTCGGGAGGCACGCTGGTCAACGCCCTGCTCCATCACGTCAAGGACTTGAGCGGCGTCGGTGGTGAACTGCGACCCGGCATCGTCCACCGGCTCGATCGGGGAACCTCGGGCCTCATGGTAGTGGCGAAGAACGATCGCGCGCATCAGGAGCTCGCGCGACAATTCGCGGATCGAGAGGTTGAGAAAGAGTACGTGGCGCTCGTCTGGGGCGTGGTCCATGCGGGACGACGGATCGATGCGCCGATTGGGCGTGATCCGAACGATCGGCAAAGGATGTCAACGAAGGCGCGGCGCGCCAGGCATGCGGTCACTCGGGTCACGTACGCTCGCGATCTCGACGGGGTCTCGCTCCTCCGCGTGGCAATTGCGACCGGCCGCACGCATCAGATCCGCGTGCACCTGAGCGCGATCGGTCATCCGATTGTCGGTGACTCCACGTACGGTGGAGTGCGGCGCCGGACCGCCGGCCACGTCCGCGCCGTCCAGCGGCTCGAGCGCCCGTTTCTCCACTCCGCGCGCCTGGTGTTTACACATCCCGTCGATGGAAGGCGGATTGAATTCGATTCGCCGTTGCCGTTGGATCTACAGGGTGTGTTGGATGAGATTGAGGAACGGAACGACCATGTCTGATACCGAACGACTCAGCCACGAATGTGTCTACGACGGCAAGGTGTTCGCGGTCGACCGCGACAAGGTTCGAATGCCGAATGGCCGAACGGTGACCGTCGATGTCGTGCGACATTCGAAATCGGTTGTACTCGTTCCCGTTCCCGAGCCCGGCCACGTCATTTTGATCAAACAATACCGCTACGCGGTGAACGCATTCCTCTGGGAATTTCCTGCCGGGAGCGTCGACGAAGGGGAATCGCCCGAGCAGGCAGCGCGACGCGAGTGTCACGAAGAGATCGGCAAGGTCCCGAGCACCATTGTTCGGCTTGCGGCGATGTACCCGACACCAGGCTATTGCGACGAAGAAATGGTGTTCTTCCGAGTGTCGAGTCTCGAGGAACCGACCGAAACCGCCGCCCAGGACGAGGATGAGGACATCGAGGCGAAAACCTTCGAGCTTCGTGACGCGCGAGAAATGGTCCGGCGCGGCGAAATTGTTGATATGAAAACAGTGGTGGGGCTAACGCTGATCTAGAACATATCGGGATCCGTTTTCCGGGATCCGGAATCCGACGAACTCGGAGTCGAATTCGAATCTAAAACCGGATCCCGCATCCCACAGACCGGATCCCGGCAGCGTCAGGGCTATTGCACCGTCTGCCTCACCTCTTCCTCCACCGCCAGTCCCGTGTGGGTCTGGGCCGCGGACGGCAGCAGCGCGATGGACGTGACCTCTTCGATGTGCGTCACGTAGTGGATGGTGAGTTCCGCTCGCAGCTCTTCGGTCAGGTCCTCCTTGATGTTCTTCTCGTTCTGCCGCGGAAGAATCACTTCCCTGATGCCGTGACGACGGGCGGCGAGGACCTTTTCCTTGATGCCACCGACCGGAAGGACCCGACCGGAGAGTGTAATCTCGCCAGTCATCGCCACGTCACCGCGGACCGGACGCCCCGATAGCTCCGACGCCAGCGCGGTCACCATGGTCACGCCGGCCGACGGCCCGTCCTTCGGGATTGCCCCGGACGGTACGTGAAGATGCACTTCCGCGTCCTTGTAGAACTCAGGATCGACACCGTACCTGGTCGCGTGCGCGCGGAACCATGACAGCGCCGTCCGCGCGGACTCCTTCATCACATCTCCGAGATGACCCGTCAGTGTGAGGCTGCCGCCTCCCTGCATGCGCGAGGCCTCGACAAAGAGGACGTCCCCGCCAGCCGGCGTCCACGCGAGCCCAACGGCGACTCCCGGATCTTTCGTCCGGTTCTCGATCTCTTCGTCGAGGAACGTCGGAGCCCCGAGCATTGCGACGACGAGCTCATCGGTGATCACGATGCGGGCCTCGTCCCCTTCGGCGCGCCGCCGCGCGATTTTTCTGCAGAGGGCGCCAATCTCACGTTCGAGATTGCGCACACCCGCTTCACGTGTGTACCCGCGAATCACCGCGCGGATGGCCTTTTCGGTGAACTCGACGTTGTCGGGCGAAAGTCCGTGGTTCTTGATCTGCTTTGCGATCAGATGTTCGACCGCGATTTTGAGTTTCTCTTCCTCTGTGTATCCCGCGAGCTCGAGCACTTCCATGCGATCGCGGAGCGCCGGCGGAACCGGATCGAGGACGTTCGCGGTCGTCAGAAACAACACTTCTGACAGGTCGAACGGGACATCGAGATAGTGATCGCGGAAGGTGTTGTTCTGCTCCGGATCGAGGACCTCGAGGAGCGCGGATGCCGGATCGCCGCGGAAGTCGGATCCGAGCTTGTCGATCTCGTCGAGAATGAAAACCGGGTTCTTCGATTCGGCGCGCCGCAGGCCCTGGATGATCTGCCCCGGCAACGCGCCGATGTACGTGCGCCGATGGCCGCGAATCTCCGCCTCGTCGCGCATCCCGCCAAGCGAGACGCGGACGAACTTGCGCCCGAGCGAATTCGCAATTGATTTGGCCAGCGACGTCTTGCCGACGCCGGGAGGACCAAGGAAGCACAGAATCGGCCCTTTGACGTCCGGGTTCAGCTTGCGAACGGCCAGATACTCGACGACGCGATCCTTTACTTTCTCGAGGCCAGAGTGATCCGCGTCGAGGATGTCCTTCGTCTTTCGCAGATCGATCGAGTCTTCGGTCCGCTTGGCCCAGGGCAGCGCGACGATCCAGTCCATATAGGTGCGCGACACGGTGTACTCGGCAGCGGCGACCGGCATTTTCGAGAGCCGATCGAGCTCGCGGAGCGCTTCCTTCTTCACCGCTTCGGGCATGCCGGCGGCGTCGACCTTCCCGCGAAGCTCGTCAATCTCGCGTGCCTGATCGTCCCCTTCTCCCAGCTCCTTCTGGATCGCCTTCAGCTGTTCCCGCAGGAAGTACTCCCGCTGGTTCTTGCCGACCTCCGACTGCACCTGCGACTGAATCTTCGAGCCGAGTTCGAGGACCTCGAGCTCCTTGATCAGGATTCGGTTGAGCGTATCCATCCGGGCGCGGATATCGAGCGTGTCCAGCACTTCCTGCTTGACCGGCGTGCCGATGGTGGTGAGGCTCGAGGCAATGAAGTCGGCCAGTTTGCCAGGATCTGTGATGTTGGCCGCGAGCGCCTGGAGATCGTCGGACAATACCGGAGACAGCGACACGACGTGCTGAAAATTCCCCTTGATGTTTCTCTGCAGCGCGTCGATCTCGAGATGATCCTCCTCGCGGAGAATCTCCTCGGCACTCACCACAGCGCCGCGCAGATACGGGCGTGTCTGG
This sequence comes from Vicinamibacterales bacterium, assembly GCA_035758845.1. GTDB lineage: Bacteria > Acidobacteriota > Vicinamibacteria > Vicinamibacterales > 2-12-FULL-66-21 > JALZOC01. The sequence goes on along the minus strand of DASTVZ010000235.1, from coordinate 11,121 downwards.
ACTATCCGTTCCAAGCGCACGCGGGCCAGTCCCTGGACGATCAGCCGAAGGCTGCCGTCGGGCAGCTTGAACATCTTGTGAATGTGCGTCGCGGTGCCGATCGGATACAGATCATCGAGCATCGGCTCTTCGACCGACGCTTCCCGCTGCGTGAACACTCCAATCATCCGTCCCGAGGCGGTGGCCTCGTCGATCAGACGAACTGAGGCCTCGCGGGCCACAGCCAGGGGCATGAATGAATTTGGGAACAGCACCGTATCGCGCAGCGGCAGCACGGGCAATTCGCCCGGAATCGACAACGGTCGGTCACCGCTGACCAGCAGGTCTTCGTCCAGACGGTTCGTCTGGTCGGATTTCTCGGATTGATCGCTCATTCGCGATCCTCCCATTGGTGTTGACGTTCGGCTGAATGATACGCGGAAACTGGCGGGGGCGGGGGCCCGAAGGCGGCAGCGACCGGCTCACCCGCGGACGGTGAGCCGGTGCTGTTGAATTTCTTATCCCTGCATGTCGATGAAGAGCGATGCATTTCCGCGGCGCTGCGCCATCAACCGCTCACGCTGTTGCAGGGTCTCGCGCTGCTCCTCGCAATCCTTGCAGCGTACCGCGAACGGCAAAGCGCGAAGCCGCCGTTCCGAGATCTCTTCTCCGCACTCGAAGCAATACCCGAAGGTCCCCTCTTGCAGACGCCGCAGGGCTTCCTCGATCTTGTTCAGCGTCTCCGCTTTCATCTGGATCAGGGCGAACTCGATCTCATCCTGAATATCTGCTTCGGAGCTCTCGGCCGCGTCGAGAACGCCCTGGGTCGGGCTGTTGGGGCTCTCGGTCCGCACGTCCCGAATCTTCTCCTGAACCTGGTCCATGATCTCGCGCCGGCGCTCTTCCAGAATCCGAGTGAGCTCGGCATACCGATCCGGCGTCATGCCCGCCGGGTGCTTATGAACGTCCATAATGAGTGCGCTCCTTTCCCTCTCCACTTCGGCCTCTTATTGTCGCTGGCCGTTATGCAATTAAATTGCCAATATGTTAGCCGAACAGTTTACTGTGAAATCGCCTGATTTGTGAAGTGCTGGGAACGCTGGGCGGGAACGCTGCGCGGAAAAACTGACACAGTTGGTGCGCGCTGGCGTGTCACTCACGCACCACGGTCCCGTTCGACCGCATTCGCCATGTACTTCATTTTCAAGATCTTACAAAGCCCGTCGCTCCGTTCCTGGCAGTGGTGGCGCTTATTGCCAGTTTAGACGCCAGACACCCTCCCGGCGGTTCGGTCTGTCCTCAAAATGTCACAAAGCTGGTGGGACCGCCAGGAACGTCGGCTTTTCTAGCGAAGTCCGGCTGGCGGACCGATAGCCGACTCCGGCAAATCGTGGGTATCCACGAATTGGCGCGAGACCGGCTCCTCGCGGCTCGCTCGTCGCTTCCGGCTGCCTGGCTTTTGAGTGCAGGGAGTGCCGACAGGTTGGCGGCTGCTGCCAAGCTGCCGGCAGATGCCGAAAAAGCTGGCAGCTCCGGCGAGCTGCCAAGCATATGACCTACTGAATAAAGCGCTTTCCGATCGACGCGTTCGGAACGATGCCGCGGTCGACGAGCTTCTTGCCGTCGCGCGAGCTTCCCGTCCGGAGCCATTTCTCGTAGAGGCGAAGCAGGTCGGCGCTTGACGTAACGGCCGTGCGCTCGCTGACATCAGCAAGCACATCCATGTAGCCGACAAATTTGCGGGCCAGTTCCCCGAAGACCTCCGCAAACGTATCCTCGTCGCGCCGGCTTAGAGAGCCATAGGCGTACTCACCCATCGAGACGTAGTAGTCGAGGTCCATCGTCCGACGACGAAGACTGTCGGAGAAGAAGCCCGACATGAAGAGCGAGAAATCACCGAGACTGCGCAGCCGAATGCGCTGTTCCGAACCGCCGGTTTGCAACGCGCGCCCGAGTTGGATGGCCAGCGGTTCTTCCTCCAGACCACTGCCTGTCCGGGCGTCGGGCCGAACGTACTGACACAGAAGGTTGACGAGGTAGTAGGCGGTGAGCTGGCCAGCCTCGATGTGCTGGCGCGCGAGCGCCTGGTCGACGAGTTCCTTGAAGTACTCGGCCGGCGCCTGTTCGTGCAGAAGCGGACGGTCCATAAACCTCCACTCTCCGCGCGCGGAAACCGCGTGCGGGCCTCCAATTGACAAGTTTTGCAACTCGTATTCCGTGCGCGAACGCTGGGAAACGCTCGCAAATTCGGGCGGGATGCTGCCGATTATACGGACGCGCTTACAATTTTCAACCGTGGTGTCCCCTAAAGGCGCCCCTGCGGAGGGTGTTCGCCTGAGCGTGATATAATTCAGGGTTTGTGCTGCCGCAAAGCGGCCGATATACCGCTCAATCAACCTTTTAGCGAATCCCAAGGCTTCAGTTATGGCAAAACGCTGCGAACTTTGCGGAAAGGGCCCCGTCGTCGGCCGAAATGTCAGTCACGCGCACAACGTGTCGCCACGCCGCTTCGAGCCAAATCTTCAGCGCGTCCGCGCGATGGTGAATGGCGGGGTTCGTCGACTGCGCGTGTGCACGCGGTGTTTGCGCTCGGGCAAGGTCGTCAAGGCTGCCTGACGTGCGGCAGGCCGTCGCCACACCCGCCGCGCCGGCCGCTATCGGCCCCTATTCGCAGGCGATTCGTGCCGGCGCGTTGCTCTTCGTCTCCGGCCAGGTGCCAATCGATCCAGCAACCGGCCAGATCGTGGACGGCGATATCGCCGCCCAGACGCATCGCGTCTTCCGCAACATCTCAGAGATTCTGAAGGCAGGCGGCGCGTCGCTCGATCACGTCGTGCGGACGACGGTGTTCCTGGCGGACATGAACGACTTCGGCGCGATGAATGAAGTGTACGCTGGTTACTTCACGTCCCCGGCACCCGCACGCGCCACGGTGCAGGTGTCCAGGCTGCCGAAGGACGCGAGGGTGGAGATAGATGTCATCGCGGTCCTTGAGTAATTCGGCTCTTCCTTCCTAATTCAGCATTCAGAATTCAGCATTTCCGTATTCAGCGCGCAGCGCGCTCCACGTCGACCACACCCGCAATGCTGCGCAGCGATTTGATCACCTTCTGCAGGTGCTTCACATCGTTGATCTCGACGGTCATATCGATTCGACCGATTTGATCGTCGACCGTTGCCTCGACGTTGCGGATGTTCGTGTTGATGCCGGCAATCTTCGAACTGACGTCGGCGAGGATGCCCTTTCGATCTTCGACCTGAATCGTGAGTCGCACCGTGTAGGGCGTGCCGTCGGCTCCCTTGGCCCATTCGACCGCGATTCGCCGTTCAGGATCGTAGAGCAGGTTGAGCACGTTTGAACATGTCGCAGAGTGGACCGAGACGCCCTTGCCCCGGGTAATGTAGCCGACAATCTTCTCCCCGCGAATCGGGTTGCAGCATCGCGCGCGAAACACCATCAGGTCGTCTATCCCATGCACCGTGATCTTGTCATCGTCGGCTCCACCGAGGACGCGACGGACGACTGACGCGATGCTGCCTTCCGGGGGCGCCTCTTTCAATTCCTGTTGCGGGGCGAGCTTCGCGAGGACGTTCTTCGGCGACAGCTTGCCGTACCCGAGCGCGATGTAGAGCTCATCGGCTTTTCCCATCCCGTACTCGGTCAGCACGCGGCTCATGGCTTCCGGCTCGGTCAACTGCTTCAAATTCAGACCGTATCGTTTCGCTTCCTTGTCGAACAGCTTGCGGCCAAGCTCGAGGCTCCGCTCTTTTTCTTCCGCGTGAATGAAGTGCTTGATCTTGTTTCGGGCGCGCGACGTGACGACGAAGTTGAGCCAGTCGCGGCTTGGCTTGTGCCCTGAAGTGGTGACGATTTCGACGATGTCGCCGTTGCGGAGCCGCGCACGCAGCGGCACCATCTTGCCGTTGACACGCGCCCCAACACACTGGTGTCCGACGTCGGTATGGATAGCGTAGGCGAAATCCACCGGCGTGGCGTCGCGCGGAAGCGCCTTCACTTCGCCGCGGGGTGTGAAGATGTAGACCTCTTCGGGATACAGCTCGATCTTGAGGTTCTGGAGGAACTCCTGCGGGTCCCGCACTTCCTGCTGCCACTCGAGCAGCTGTCGAAGCCACACAAAGTATTGCTCGTCGCGGCCGGCGCCGACGCGACCCTCTTTGTATTTCCAGTGCGCCGCGATCCCTTCTTCCGCCGTCCTGTGCATGTCCGCCGTCCGGATCTGCACTTCGAACGGCATGCCCCGATCGCTGATCACTGAAGTGTGGAGCGATTGATAGCCGTTCGGCCGCGGCATCGCAATGAAGTCCTTGATTCGGCCCGGAACGGGCGACCAGGTCTGGTGGATGATCCCCAGCGCTCCGTAGCAGTCCTTGACCGACTGGGTCACGAGTCGCAGCGCCATCATGTCGTAGACCTGGTCGAGCTCGATCTTCTGCCGCTTCAGTTTCTGATGAATGCTGAACAGCCGCTTGATTCGTCCATCGATTTCGATGACCGGGATCTGCGCTTCCGCGAGCTTCGCCGTGACCGTGTTCTTCAGGTCCTCGATCATGCCCTCGGTCGCGCGACGCCGCCGCTCGACCTGGATGCGTAGCGCTTCGTACGCGGCTGGTTCGAGGAACTTGAACGCGAGCTCCTCCAGCTCGTTCTTGATCTTGCTCATCCCGAGCCGGTTCGCGATCGGCGCGTAAATGTCGCGCGTCTCCTGCGCGATCTTGATTCGCCGCTCCTCGGGCAGGTGGTGGAGCGTGCGCATATTGTGCAGACGATCGGCGAGCTTGACGAGGATCACGCGAATGTCGTCGACCATCGCCAGCAGCATCTTGCGGAAGTTTTCCGCCTGCCGCTCCTCGCTCGATGAGAACGGGATCGCTCCAAGTTTAGTGACCCCTTCGACAACGTGCGCGACGTCGGCGCCAAACAGCTCGCGGATCCGCTCGATCGGCGTCTGAGTGTCCTCGACGATGTCGTGCAGCAGCCCCGCCGCGATCGCAACGACATCGAGCTTCATGTCCGCGAGTTGATCGGCAACCTCGAGGGGATGGACCAGATACGGTTCGCCCGAATGGCGCACCTGTCCCTTGTGTTCGAAGGCGGAGAACACGTAGGCCCGCCTCAGCAGATCAATGTCGGCATCGGGATTGATGCCCCGCACTTTTTCGACGAGGTCCTCGAACCGAATCATGGAGTCTGGTGTCTAAATTCGCTGGGGAGAGCCGGCCGGTAGTTCCGGTTGACGTGATGTTTTTTGGTTCACTATACTGGCCCGGTTCGGCAGCCGGCAATCCTCCTGCTTGTACCAACGGAGCCGAAATACCGGAGACACGAGCGTATCTCCATTGTAATACTCAGTTTGATACGGAGCGGCGCACCGATTGATCCCGGCGCCGTTTCCGAGGGGAGCATGATCAGAATGCGAAAAATGTCGGCGCTTACCGTCGGGGCGCTGGTGTGCCTCAGCCTGGCTGCGACTGGCTGCGGGAAATACTCCTGGGGCGCATTGACGGCGCAAAAGGCCTACAAGGACGCGAATGCGCTCTATTCCGGATCGGATTGGAAAGGAGCCGCGGCGAAATACGAGCAGGCGCTGGCGTCCGACCCCAGCCGGACCGAGATCTACTTCTACCTCGGGAACAGCTACGACAACATGTTCAAGGCCAGCCACATGGGCGAGGCCGAGAACGACGGCTACATCCAGAAAGGCATCGAGAATTACGAGAAGGCGGCGGAGAAGGATCCGAAACCCGAGATGAGAAAGCTGGCGCTCCAGTATCTCGTTGCAGCATACGGCCCGGAGAAACTCAATCAGCCGGAAAAGGCCGAACCCATCGTTCAGAAGATGATCCAGCTCGAGCCGGGTGAACCAGGCAATTACTTCGCGCTCATGCAGATTTACGAGAATGCCGGGCGGTACGACGAGGCTGAACAGGCATTGATGAAGGCCAAGGAGGCCAAGCCCAACGATCCGCTCGTCTACACGACGCTTTCCGGCTTTTACAATCGTCAGGGTGACTTCGATAAGACGATTGAGGCGCTGCAAAAGGCGGCGGAGCTCGAGCCCAAGAATCCTTCCGGGTACCAGTTGTTGGCCACGTATTACTGGGAGAAGGCGTACAAGGACCACCGTCTGACCTCACCGCAGAAGAAGGAATACATCGCGAGAGGCCTCGAGGCGACGGATAAGGCGCTTGCCTTGAATCCCGACTACGCGGATGCATTGACCTACAAGAACCTGCTGCTCCGGATGCAAGGAAACGAAGAGACCGATCTGGCAAAGCGCGCGGCGCTCTACAAGCAGGCCGACGAGCTGCGCGAAAGGGCGATCGAGCTCAATAAGGCTCGCCAGTCACAGCCCGGCGCCAAGCCCGGCGCCAAGCCGAAGTAAGTAAGGTGCTTCCGGGTACAGCCGGAAGCGACAAGGCCTGGAGGCCGCCCGGAAATCCGGGCGGCCTTTTTTTATTGCTTCACCGACACGGCGCGCATGCTTTCGGTGATCACGCCGACGCGCGCGATTCCTGCGCCTTTCGCGGCATCGATCACGTGGACCACACGCCCGTACGATAGGGAACCATCGGCAGAAATGAAGAGTGTCTTGTCGCGTCGATCGCGAAAAGTGTCGGCGAGAGTGGACTGGAGCTGGTTGAGCGCGACTGGCTGCTTGTTGATCGTGACGTGCCCGTCTGCCGAATACTCGAGGACGATACTTGGTGACGGAGGTAACGGCGTCTCTGTTCGCGGGGCGGGCTCGGGGACCGAGAGGTCCAGGCCTTCCTGCGTCAGCGGCAAGGCGGCAAGGAAAATGATAAGAAGCACGAGCAGCACATCGATGAGCGGCGTGATGTTCGGCTCGATTTGAAGACGGCCTGCCTGCGGTCTCACCACGCCCTTTGACTCCATGCGTCCTCCTTGGCCATTCAGCAATCAGGGTCAGCAATGGTTTAGACCCCGTACAAAGAAAAAAGGGCGAACCGTGAGGTTCGCCCTTCGCAAGGATCCCGTGGCTTCCGCCTTTTAATTCCCCTGTTTCTGACCGCCGCGGCGCATCTCTTCAGTGACGATGCCCACCTTCTCGACTCCTGCGCCCTTGGCCGCGTCGATGACCGCGATGATTTCGCCGTAACGCAGTTCGCCGTCGCCGGCGATGAACATCGTTTTGTCCTTGCGGGTCTCGAAGATGTCTCGCAAGCGCGTCTCGAGATCTCCGATCGTCACCGGCTGGTGGTTGATCGTGATCTGCCTGGAGTTCGTGTACTCCAGCATGACCTGCGTGTTGTCCTGCGGCTGTGTCGGCGCCTTGGTCTCGAGCGGCAGGTTGATGTCGACGCCGCGCTGGGTCAACGGCAGCGTCGCCATGAAGATGATGAGCAGGACGAGGAGGACGTCGATGAGCGGCGTGACGTTCATGTCCGCACTGGCGTGCGGAGTCTCGGCGCGGACGACCTTGTCTGCGCCAAAGTGTTGATGCGCGTGGGCCATGACTACTTGCCTCCTCCCGCCGCGTTGGAATCTTTCTTCGGTTCGGTGATCAGGCCGATGTCCTCGATACCGACCGCGCGGAGGCTATCCATCGCTTCCATGATCGCGCTGTATTTCGCGTCCTTGTCGCCCTTGATGAGGACAACCTTCTCCCGCTTGTCTTCGAGCGCGGCCTTGACTCTGGTCGGAAACTCCGTTTTCGAGAACTGCAGCCCGTTCACCCAGAACTGGTTCGCGGAATCGATCGCGACAACGGTCTGGTCCTGCGTGTCGGGCTTCGGCTCGGTGTTTCCGGCTTCGGGCAAGGTGACCGCGACGCCCTGCTGCAGCATGGGCGCGATCAGCATCATGATGATCAAGAGGACCAGCATGACGTCGACGAGCGGCGTCACATTGATGTCCGCCTTTAGCCCGCCTTTTGCGCCGCCAACATCCATTGCCATGGGAAAACCCTCAATTCAATTTATGAACGCGTCACGCGAAATGCAGGGCGGGGCCTTCGCCTTCGCTAAAGCTACGGCGGACCACCGTAGCCTTGGCGCAGGTGGTTAGACCCCGCCAGCGTTCACCGATTCCCTTACGCCGTCTTCTTAATAAAGTAGTCGAGCAGCTCCGACGACGAATTGTCCATTTCGACGTTGAAGTACTCGATACGGCCGGTCAGGTAGTTGTAGAACCACACCGCCGGGATTGCGACGACGAGCCCGAGCGCCGTCTCGACGAGCGCTTCCGAAATACCGGCCGACACCGCGCCGAGGCCACCCGACCCGGTCGCCGCGATGCCCTGGAACGCGGTGATGATGCCGACGACCGTGCCGAGCAGTCCGACGAACGGTGCCGTCGCGCCGATGGTCGCGAGCGACGAGACGCCCTTCTTCAAGTCATTCGCCGTCAGCGCCGACGCCCGCTGAATCGCCCGACGGACCGTGTCGACCAGATCTTCTCGACTGAGATTGGATCCACTTTCTTGCTGGAACTGATACTCCTGTAGTCCTGCGAGAACGACCTTGGCGAGATGGCTGTAGCGATAGGTCTTCGAGGACGAGATCGCAATGGCATCCTTCAACCGGCCGTCTTTCAAGTGCTTGGCAACCTGCGGGGCGTAAAGTTTCGACTGCTTACGCGCCTGCGTGAACGTATAAATGCGCTCGATCGCCACACCGAAAGAAATCATCGACATGATGACCAGGATGAACGCGATAGCCCTCGCGACCAGGCCCATGTCTCCCCACATCTTAATCAAATCCATCTCGCCACTCCTCTGGGTCTGGAATAGTCCAGAACTGGTTCGTTTTGACCTTCCTGAATGTTGTTACTGCAGCGTGAAATTCACCGTAACGGTCATGATGACCGGCACCGGCACGCCGTTGAGCAGCGTCGGCGTGAACGCCCACTGCTTGACGGCATCGAGCGCCGCCTGATCGAGCAGCGGAATCGACCGCAGCACTTTCGCGTCCTTGACCTTGCCATCGGCGCCGATCGTCGCTTCGATAATCACCACGCCGGACACACGCGCCGACTGGGCGATGGGCGGATAGATCGGTTTGACGTCCTTGGTTTTGGTCGGTGTCTTGATGTTGCCGCCGACGCGAACGGGTGCTGCTGGAGGCGGTGGAGGCGGAGGCGCTTCCGGCAATCCGCCGACGACCCCGCCGACGGTGCCCCCGGGGATTCCCCCTTCGACGCCGCCGGGCACCCCGGCGGTCGATGGGACCGACGGCGCTTCGGGGACGATCTCTTTTGGTGCCTCAATCGGAGCGGCGGCCGGGTTCGAGACCGGCACGGGCTGAACCTTTGGCGCGGCTGCTGGGGCCGGAGGCGGCGGCGGTGGCGGCGGCGGTGGCGGTGGGGCGCCGACAAACGCCATCATCGTCGGAGGCGTTGGCAGCACATCCGCAGCCATCAACGGAATGATGATGACAGCCGCGAAAATTGCCACGTGCGCCACGATAGATAACGGGACCGTATACCACTTCTGGGACCCGAGCTTGATAGACGGGGCTACGACGTCGCCGAACATGTCACGCGGCACGGCTTAAGTCCTCCTGGCTCTTCCTAAAGCGGCGCAAGACCGCGAATTATAGTCAGAGCCAAAAACCAGTGTCAATGAAGCATCTTCCGCTGTTTTAGACACCGGTTGCCGCGGAATGGCCCGGGGAAAATCGGACAAAAATGCAGTCTTTCTCACGATTGTCCCGCGCGCGCCTGAATCCGCATCCCGTAAAACGATCGCCAGACGAACACCGCTGAGCCGAAGATGAATGCCGCGGCCAGCAGGTGGCTCATCATCGATCCGTACTGTTCTGCAAGCTGCACGCCTAGTTCGACCGCGAGCAGGCCGAACAGTGTCGTGAATTTGATCACCGGATTCATCGCGACTGACGAGGTGTCTTTGAATGGATCGCCGACCGTGTCGCCGACGACGGTAGCGGCGTGCAGCGCCGTACCTTTTTCCTTCAACTCCACTTCGACAACTTTCTTCGCGTTGTCCCACGCACCACCCGCGTTCGCCATGAAGATCGCCTGGAACAAGCCGAAGAGCGCGATCGACACGAGATAGCCGATGAAGTAATACGGCTCGAGAAATGCGAAGCCGAGTGTGCCGAAAAACACCGCGAGGAAGATATTGAACATGCCTCGCTGGGCGTACTGCGTGCAGATCTCGACGACTCTCTTGCTGTCGGCCACCGATGCCTTCGCCACCGCGCCGTCAAGACGAATGTTCTGCTTGATGAACTCGACAGCGCGGTACGCGCCGGTGCTCACGGCCTGCGTCGACGCGCCCGTGAACCAATAGATCATGCAGCCGCCGGTAATCAGTCCGAGCAGAAACGGAGGATGCAGGATCGAGAGATATTGCAGCAACTCGGGCTGCAGTCGATGCGTGAGCACGACCACGATGGAAAAGATCATCGTGGTCGATCCCACAACCGCGGTGCCGATGAGCACTGGCTTCGCCGTCGCCTTGAACGTATTCCCCGCGCCGTCGTTCTCCTCGAGCAGGTGTTTGGCGCGCTCGAAGTTCACATCGAAGCCGAAGCCTTTCTTCAGCTCCTGCTTGATGCCCGGCAACGACTCAATCGTCGACAGCTCGAACACCGACTGCGCATTGTCGGTAACCGGTCCATACGAATCGACTGCGATCGTGACAGGACCCATGCCCAGGAATCCAAACGCAACCAGTCCGAACGCGAACACCGCGGGAGCAATCATCAGCCCCGCCGGGAACTGTGTGCTGACCCCATACGCGATTGACATCAGGCCGACGATGACCATGCCTAACCAGTAAGCGCTGAAGTTCCCCGCGACCAGCCCGGACAGCACGTTCAGCGATGCCCCGCCTTCGCGCGACGACGTCACCACTTCACGGGTGTGCGCCGACTCGGTTGAGGTGAATACCTTCACGAGCTCCGGGATGATCGCCCCTGCCAGGGTGCCGCAGGTGATCACCGTCGAGAGCTTCCACCACAGCTCAGAGTCGCCGCCGAGCGTTGGAATGAGCACGTAGGAAACGATGTAGGTCAACGCCACGGATACGAGCGAGGTCAGCCACACCAGTGTCGTGAGCGGCGTCTCGAAGTTCATTGTCGACGCGGTCGCATATTTTGCTTTCGCCCATGCCGCGTTGAGCAGATAGGAAACGCCGC
>DASTVZ010000234.1:0-4476 GCA_035758845.1 Vicinamibacterales bacterium | reverse complement strand
CGGGGAGTCCGAGGGGCGAAGCCCCTCGGAGTGATCATGCTTCGCTCTGTCGACGCAAAAATGCCGGCACGTCGAGCGGAGAAACCGGTTCGAACTCTGCTCCTGGTGAAGTCGACAGCTCTTCTTGAGCCGGCGGTGCCGCCGGCGGAATCGGCAGCTCGAGCACGGCGCGGCGCGAGAACGTCATCCGCGATCCACCCGCCGCGGCGACCCGTTCGCCGCTTTCCTGCTTCCAGTTCGTGTACGACTGAAGGTCGACTGGCGTCTGCGCCGCCGATGCGGATGCCACCCGTGGCACCTCGCGGTCGAAACCAGTCGCGATCACGGTGATCTTCACCTTCCCTTCCATCTTCGGATCGACCACGGCGCCGAAGATGATGTTCGCTTCTTCGTGCGCCGCTTCCTGAATGACGCCCGACGCCTCGCTCACCTCAATCAACGACAGATCCGGTCCACCCGTCACGTTGATGATCACGCCGCGCGCGCCCTTGACCGATGCGTCTTCGAGCAGCGGGCTGGAGATCGCGGCGCTGGCAGCGGTCATCGCGCGTCCCTCTCCTTCCGAAAGCCCGGTGCCCATGATGGCGAGCCCCATGCCCGACATGATCGTTTTCACGTCGGCAAAATCCAGGTTGATTAGCCCGGGAACGAGAATCAGATCGGAGATCCCCTGAATCGCCTGCCGCAGCACATCGTCGGCCGATCCAAACGCGTTGGTGAGCGAAGTGCTGCGGGTAATGGTCGCGAGGAGCCGTTCGTTCGGAATGGTGATGACGGTGTCGACGCATTCGCGAAGCTCGCGGAGGCCGTTCTGTGCCTGAAGCTGCCGCTTCTTGCCTTCAAATTTGAATGGCTTGGTGACGACAGCGATGGTCAGCGCGCCGAGTTCGCTGGCCAGGCTCGCGATCACCGGGGCGGCGCCGGTTCCGGTGCCGCCGCCAAGGCCCGTCGTCACAAACACCATGTCCGCGCCGTCGAGTGCCTCGATGAGCTTTTCGGTATCTTCGAGCGCGGCTTCGCGGCCGACGTTGGGATCGGCGCCGGCGCCGAGTCCCTTGGTCAGCTTGGCGCCGATCTGCAGCTTGATTGGCGCCGCGTTGAGCTGCAGTGCCTGAAGGTCGGTGTTCGCGACGATGAATTCGACGCCGTCGAATCCAGCGGCGACCATTCTGTTCACGGCGTTGCTGCCGCCGCCGCCGACGCCGACCACTTTGATTCGCGCTCCCGACCGGCGCGTTTCGTCAAGCTTCAGCCGCAGCGTCTCTGTCTCGGTCGGTATCGTCTGGGTTCCCTTCGCCATGTCTCCCCTCCGGGTTTCTTCGCAGGTCTCAGCAATCGCGTCGCTTCCACCTTCCGGTGGAAGCACTGTGTGGCTTCCGCGTTGAGATGGACGTTCCTTCTCGGGGCTTCCGCGTTCAGCCGGAGGCACTTCCTCCGGCGCGAATGGAAGCTTGGTGTTCCAGCCGAAGCGCCAGCGTCTCAAAAGAACTCCTTGAACAATGTGCGCAACCGTCCGGCGACACGGCCGAAGGCGCCGGCACCGACGGGGCGCGCGGGTTCACCGACGTGGTTGCGATGGCCGTACATCACCAGGCCGACCGCAGTGGCAAACGCAGGGCTGTTCACGTGATCCGCCAGTCCACCGACACCGACAGGCGTACCGCGGCGAATCGGCAAATCGAAAATCTGCTCGGCGATCTCGGCCACACCCTCGAGCATGGCGCCGCCGCCGGTTAGCACGATTCCCGAGTTCAGCGATCTTTCGAAACCCGCACGCCGAATCTCGTCCCACAACAAATGGAAGATCTCCTCGGCACGCGGCTGAAGAATTTCCGAGAGGATCCGTCGCGCCATCACCCGCGGCTTGCGGCCGCCGACGCTCGCCACCTCGATCGTTTCGTCCTCGTCCACCATCGCCGACAACGCGCAGCCGCATCGCCGCTTGATCTTTTCCGCGTCCGGAATTGGCGTCCGAAGACCGACGGCGATGTCGTTGGTGAAATGATCGCCGCCGACCGAAACCACCCCGGTGTGCCAGAGACTGCCGCGTTCGAAGATCGCAAAGTCGGTCGTGCCGCCGCCGATATCCACGATCGCGGCTCCCAGTTCCTTTTCGTCCTGCGTCAGCACCGCTTCACTGGCGGCTAACTGTTCGAGCACGGTTTCGATCACCGCGACCCCCGCGCGGTTGACGCAGGCGACGATGTTTTGCGTCGAGGAAGCGCTGCCGGTGACGACGTGGACGTTGACTTCGAGCCTGGTGCCGGTCATTCCGACCGGCGCGCCGATGCCGTCCTGCTCGTCGACGACAAAGTCCTGCGGCAGAACGTGAAGGATTTCCCGGCCGCTCGGCAGCGCGACCGCCTTCGCGGCGTCGATGGCGCGCCGGACATCCTCTCGGGTGATCTCGCGATTCTTGCCCGCTACCGCCACAACCCCGCGACTGTTGAAGGCCTTGACGTGCGCCCCTGACAACCCGAGATGGACCGTGTCAATTTCCACCCCGGCCGTCAGCTCGGCTTCATCGATCGCCCTCTTGATCGCGTCGACGGCCGCTTCGAGATTCACGACAACCCCGCGGCGGATTCCGCGCGAGTCGGCGAGGCCGATGCCGATGATGTCCAAGCCGCCTTCGTCGGTGATCTCGCCGACAATGGCCGAGACTTTGGACGTGCCAACGTCGAGCCCGACCAGGTACCGTTCCTTGCGTGCCACCTCGGTCCCCCGTTCTAGAATTGGTGAATTGGTGAATTGACTTCAGTGGTCAATTTCAGCCGTGCCTCATTCACCACTTCAGCAAGCGATCAATTCACCAAGTCACGAATGCACCAATTCACCAATTTCATGGCCTCTTGTGCGCCGCGGCGACCGGCCTCACATACAAGCGATCCTTGAATCTGAGATCGACGTAATCGATGTCCTGCACGCGCTCGCGCAGTGCCGGAGCCACATCCACGTACGATTGCAGCCGCTCGAGAAATCGATCGTCGCCGAGGTGCAGCAGAGCCATGTCACCGTCGATGAGCACAACCGCGTCGTGCAGATCGTTGACGTCGATTTGCGAGATGCTGCGCGCGAGATCCTTTCGCGGCGCGATGCCGTCAAGCACCCGTGCCGCGAACTCCGCGCGCCGTTCGTCGATCGCCGGCTGCCCCGACGACGGCGGGCGCACCAGCCCGTCGATGATCGGCAAATCGAACTGGGCGTACTGAGGACCGAATTCATCAATGACGACGCCGGCGCGATCGACGAGGTACAGCTGCTTCTGCAATCGGCACAATCCCATCGGCTCCCGCTCGGAGATGAACACTTCCACGGTCGACGGCAGCACGCGACGAAGCGCGGCCTCGGCAACCCACGGCGACGCGAGCAGCCGCCGTCGATAGGCCGGCAGATCGGCGGTCAGGATGCTCTTGCCGCGGATTCCGTCGGCCAGGGCGCGGACCGCCGCGACTGACATCTTCGAATTCCCGTTGACTGAGATGTGCTGCACCTGCAGCGCTGACGCGCTGACCACCAGGTCGAACGCGCGATACACCGCATAGGTCACGAGCACAGCAATGACCGCAGCCCGTATCGCCCGCCACGAGACGCGACGCTTCGAGGTCCGACGCTTGCCCGGCTTCAACCGCGCGCGGCGGAAGTTCTTTTCCGTTGCCGCCTTCACACTCATGCGCCTTCGCGGCCGCTTTCGCGGCCGGCTCCGGCGGACAAGTCCGCCTTCTGTCCAGGTTTGCGCTCCTCCCCGGAACTCGCGTTCGATTGCGGCGCCGCTTGATCCCGCAATTCGCTCAGGATGCGATCCCCTACGGTTCCTATCGATCCAGCTCCGAGCGTGATCACCAGATCGCCTGGCCGGACCAGTTGCGATACCGCACCCGGCACCGCCTGGAGGTTCTTGATCACGTGCACCGGACACTCGCTGGCCGAGCGCACTGATTCGGCGACCCGTTCAACCGTCACACCCTCGATCGGGTCTTCTCCTGCCGCATAGATGTCGGTGAGGACGACTTCGTCGGCAGCGCTGAGTGCTGTTCCGAATTCACGCAGCAGCTGGCTGGTTCGCGAATAGCGGTGCGGCTGAAACACGACGACGACGCGTCGGTCGATCCCCGCTCGGGCGGCTGCGATCACTGCGGCAATCTCCGTCGGGTGATGGCCGTAGTCGTCGACGACCATCACGCCTCGTTCCTCTCCGCGCATCTGGAACCGGCGGTCCGCACCGCGGAACTCCCCCAGCGCAGCAGCCAGTCGGTCGAAGGAAACGCCCGCTTCGAGGCCGACGGCGACGGCACCGAGTGAGTTGAGGAGGTTGTGTCTTCCGGGCACATGCAGGCGCAACCGCCCCAGCGTTGCCGGCGCCCCTCCGCCGACCTGCTGAACAACTTCGCACGAGGAGCCGAACGCCTCGAGCCGCATGTTCACACCTCGGATGTTCGGCGAGGCTCCGTTCAACCCGTAGGTGATCACGCGGCG